>NZ_JBHUMH010000016.1:0-410134 GCF_042684845.1 Paenibacillus yanchengensis
AGAGGAGATACATCGATATGGACCTATATTGGACGTGGAAAAAAGAGAAGAAGAAAGCCGAACCCAAGTCATAAGTCCGGCAGATCATATCTAAAGGGAATTTACACATAAAAAAGGACTTGACCTAGAAAGCCGCTAGAACTGCCAGCTTTGTATGATTTATCGTATAATAGCAAACTTCCGTCTCGCTGCTATCCTTCGAAAAAGTATACAAAAAAAGTTGAACGGGAACATTACCTTTTCCCGCTCAACTTTTTTATTTTGGGGACTTATTGGACAGCCCCTCTTTGTTATGAAAAAATTATAACGTTAATAGTGTTACATTATTCAACGATTAGTTTTGATTTCATTTTTGCATGTCCAGGACCACAAAAGATGTTACAAATAATATCATATTCGCCTGGCTCATCAATTTTTACGGATACAGTATCTTTATCCAATAGTGTGTAGTCAGTATTCATTATTTTGATGCCGTGGTTACCTTCAGCTGAAACAAGTGTTACATCGACAGCTTCGCCAGCTTTAATGCGGTATTCTGCTTTATCAAACTCATAGTCTGTAGCTGTAATTGTAACTGCTTCTGCTGCTGCTTCTCCTTCTGTTTCAGTATTACCTGCATTACCGTTTGTGTCTGTAACTGCTGGAGGAGTTTCTGTATTTTTGTTTGCCCCACCGTCAGCGTTTTTGTCAGAACCACATGCTGCAAGCACCATTGTTAAAGATAATACTGCAACTAGACCAATCCATTTTTTCATTTTTGTTAATCCCCTTTCAATTCATATGTTCTCTCACTTCTAAGTGTATAGGATAAATATCAATATAAGCTTAAAAAATAGTGACATAGTTATGACGAAATTGTGGACAAATTATGTCGGTAGTGTAAATTTATAATGAGAGCAGCATAGAAAATGTATTATTATAGCAGATTATAAAAAGGAACTATTTCGTTTGGATGTACCAAACGAAATAGTTCCTTCTGGGTGTTTTTATTTTACATCACCTTTTTTGGCAGCATCGTAAGGTGTGCTAACCGGTATGAATAAATCGATGATCCCAATAACGAGTGCAGCTAAAAGTGCACCAAGCCATGTTACTGCAACGCCACTTACGATAAACTGGGCTAGCCATATGACGAGGGCGCTGACTAAAAAGCCGATAATTCCTCGGCCAAAAGGGGATACTTTTGTACCGAAGATACTTTCCACAATCCATCCTATTGCGGCGATTACTAATGCCATAAAAAAGGCGCTCCAGAAACCACCGATAGTAAATTGCGGTACGATAAAACCAACCAGCATTAGTACTAATGCGGCTACTACAAAACGTACAATGTGACCAAGAAAATTCATACTGCTTCCTCCTTCATATAGTGGGAATTGAAAATGAAACTAAAATTAATGATGAATGATGCTAGTGCTATTGGCTTACTCAACTGCACTGCTATTCAAGGATAGTATGTCCGAGATTAATTCAATCTATAACTTGATTACAATGATGCATCGTTGTAGGCGATCGGCTATAATAAAGAAGCAAAGGGGAGTGTTCGTGCAGTGAACGAGAAAATATTGGCAACATTAGAATATTCTAAAATTATAGATAAACTACATAATCAAGCGGCTACTTCGTTAGGGAAACAATTAGTAATGGAATTGCATCCACATACAGTATTAGAAGTAGTTAAAACATCACTACAAAAAACAGACGAAGCTACTACTGCTATCCGTTTGAAAGGTACAGCTCCGTTCGGTGGTATCGTCGATAATACATTGTCATATAAGCGAGCTCGAATTGGCGGTACGTTGCAAGCCGAGGAGCTGCTACATATTGCAGCTACTATTTATGGTACGAGGCAAGTGAAACGATTTGTTGGAGCAGTCGATCATCAAGAACCGATACCTATGCTGCATCAAGATGCATTAGAGTTAATCGAGCATAAAGAAGTGGAAGAGGCTATTTTTAACTGCATCGGTGAGCAAGCGGAGATTTTGGATACTGCTAGTAGCAAATTAGCTATTATTCGTCGTGAATTACGTAGTGGGGAAGGTCGCATTCGGGAAAAATTGGAGTCAATGATTCGTTCGTCTTCTATTCAAAAAATGTTGCAAGACAGTATTATTACACTGCGTAATAACCGTTTTGTTATTCCAGTCAAGCAAGAATATCGCTCTAATTTTGGTGGGATTATTCATGATCAATCTGGATCTGGAGCTACTTTATTCATTGAGCCTGAAGCAATTGTCAACATGAATAATCGATTGCGAGAATTAAAAGCAGATGAAGAGCGTGAAATTGAGAAAATATTGCAAATGTTAACTGCGCAAGTTGCCGAATACGAAGAAGATTTAATGATTAACCAGCATTGGCTGGCCCAATTAGATTTTGCTTTTGCCAAAGCTGGTCTAGCGCATCAAATGAAAGCAGTTCAACCGAAGATGAATGATCGAGGGTTTATTAAAATTAGACGCGGTTGTCATCCGCTTATTGATCGAGACAAAGTTGTTCCTCTTGATATAGAAATTGGCAATCAATATTCGGCAATAATTGTAACTGGACCTAATACAGGTGGTAAGACGGTTACTTTGAAGACGATTGGTTTGCTTAGTTTGATGGCAATGTCAGGTTTATTCGTACCTACAGATGAAGGTAGTCAGTTTTGTGTATTTGATGCTATTTTTGCCGATATTGGCGACGAGCAAAGTATTGAGCAAAATTTAAGTACTTTTTCGAGTCATATGACAAATATTATTAGCATTTTGGGACAATTAACAGCCAAAAGTTTAGTGCTACTCGATGAGCTTGGTGCAGGAACAGATCCTGCTGAAGGATCAGCGCTCGCTATAGCGCTCTTGGAGTATATTCATAATAAAGATTGCCGGATCGTTGCAACAACACATTATAGTGAATTAAAGGCGTTTGCCTACAATCGACGTGGAATGATCAATGCGAGTATGGAATTTGATGTGGCGACATTAAGCCCAACCTACAAATTATTAGTCGGTGTTCCAGGTCGCAGTAATGCCTTTGCTATTGCCAAACGATTAGGGTTAAGTTCAGCAATTATTGAACGTGCAGAAGGTGAAGTAAGTGAAGAGGATACGCGAGTCGAAAATATGATCGCTTCCTTAGAGGAAAATCGCTTATTGTTAGAACAAGAAAAGCAAACCGCCGAAATAGCTCGTCAGCAAATGGAAGCATTGCGAGAAAAGTATGAGCGAGAACAACGACGATTGGAAGAACAAAAGCAAAAAATATTGGATAAAGCTAATCAAGAAGCAGCTGCATTAGTTGCTAAAGCTAGTGAAGAAGCAGACCAAGTGATTCATGAACTTCGTGAATTAGCAAAGACAGAAGTAGCTTCTGTCAAAGAACATAAGTTAATTGAAGCGAAGCGTAAACTAGAAGAAGCAAAACCGAAGCAATCGAGTCCAATAAGACAAGTAACCAGTACTTCCAATCAGAAAAAGATTACTGCTGGTGATGATGTGTTGGTCATTAGTTTGAATCAAAAAGGTTCTATTGTAGAACTACAAGGAAAAGAAGCGTTAGTTCAGCTCGGTATTATGCGGATGAAAGTAGCACTTACTGATTTGGAATTATTGCAGTCAGCTCCAGCAGTTAAGCCGTTACAACAAGCTGCTAGTTTGAATCGTAGCCGTTCTGATGATGTGAAGATGGAACTGGATTTGCGCGGTGAAAACTTGGAGGATGCTATGATGGAAACAGACCGCTTTTTGGACGAAGCTTTTTTGGCTGGAATGGGTCAAGTTTATTTGATTCATGGCAAAGGTACAGGTGTGCTGCGGACAGGTTTACAACAATTTTTGCGCAATCATAGTCATGTCAAAAGCTATCGTAATGGAGAGTTTAGTGAAGGTGGCAACGGGGTTACAGTGGTAGTATTACAGTAAGCTTGTGAGGAGGAGCCTATTTGGATAAAATGAGTTTAGTGGATAAACTGTTAGAAAATGAGTATGCGTCTTCCTTATTATATATATCCGTTGCAATATTAGCGGTTATTGTATGTCTCGCTTGTTTTGAATTAGTTACGAAGTACAAATGTTGGAGTGAGATCAAGCGTGGCAATATGGCGGTAGCAATGGCTACAGGTGGAAAAATATTTGGAGTTTGTAACATTTTTCGTTTTTCCATCGAGGCGAACGATACTATTTTTAAAAGTTTGTTATGGGCTGGTTTTGGGTTTGCTATATTGTTATTTGCTTATTTTTTATTTGAATTTTTAACGCCATTTTTTAAAATCGATGCAGAAATAGCTGCGGATAATCGGGCTGTTGGCTTGATAGCGATGATTATTTCTATTTCCATTTCCTATGTTATAGGTGCAACTATTCTTTAATGATGGATGACACAGGGGGTTATTGCAATTTTTATGAAATATCTGTGGAAAATATTGGCTGTCGTTTCCGTTTTGTTTTTTGTGGCGGGCATTATTTATTTAGTTAACAATTAGAGGAGCGGATACATATGGAAGAAAATTCGAAGCAAATATGTCCTTGGTGTACATCAGAAATTATTTGGGATGAGGAACTCGGTCCAGAAAAACATTGTCCTCATTGCGATAATGAACTTGGTAATTATCGATCATTGACTTTAGATGAAGCAGTAGAAGAAGAGGAAGTAATCGAAACGGAACAACTGTTGGATGAAGAAGATGAAAATGCGTTGTGGGAAGATGATGATCAATCATTTTCTATATCCGAATCGGAATGGGGAGAAGAGCAAGAAGGATTTCGCCAATCGAATCGCAAATCATTATCGATGGATAGTACAGTACAAAAAATATTGGACGAGCAGGCAGAAATGCCAGAATGTCCATCTTGTCGCGAGTATATGTTAGAAGCAGGTCAACAACAGATTAGTAAAGAACAAAATTTTGTGCCAACGATATCTCCCGTTCTACAAAACAGTATTTTAGGGGAGTCGTTTAACATTGTCTGGTACGTATGTCCGACTTGTTTTCATACGTCTACGCAACTTGTTCTTTCCGAACGATTAGCTGTAATCCAAAAATTGGCTGTAGATCATTGATAATGGAAATCATAAAATTGGGCTAGGTCGAACATAATAACGAGGTAACAAGCAGTCTTATGCTACTTACAAATAAAGGAGGAGCTGTAATGAATGCTTTGACAGCCAAAGAAGTGGAGTATATTGTCGATTCCATGTCCAATGAAGATTTGTTGATGAAACAATGTACAGCTACAGCTATGCAAACAATGGATCCCAATCTAAAAAGTGTATGTGAGCAAATGGTGACGTCACATCAAAACCACTACAATACGTTATTGCAATGTTTGGAGCAGCATGTGTCCGTTGCGCCAATGCAAACACAACAATAAGGAGGGATTTCAATGAATAATCGTACAGTTTCATTACTTTCCGATGAAGACTTAGCTTCGACTGTTTTGTGCGATTTGAAACGAGTAGTTCGTGAATATGCAACTGCTGCTACCGAATCTACTTGCCCACAAGTAAGACAAATGTTTACAGATTTATTAAACAAAACACTTACAGCACAAGGACAAATGTTTGAAGTAATGAAAAATGCACAAATGTATGAATTGGGAACTTCAGCGCTGCAGACTGATATTAACAAACAAATTCAATGCTACACGCAAACGCAACAAGGAACGAACGAATGGTTATCAAATGTACACGGTCAAGCGGGGCAGTTTGCTCAAAGTAATACAGCAAATACAGATCAACAAATGAACAATATGATGCAATAATCATAGTAGTCAATTAAGGGTTTCTCCCATCTCACAGCAGAAGGGGGAAACCCTTGATTGTTATCCTTTGTTTTGTAGCAAATAGCTTTGCAGGAAAAGTTGTTTCATGGTAGAATAGCGAACATATACCACAGGCGAGCTGGGAGGAGAATAAGTAATGACAGAGTTACAATTGAAAGTATTGGAATTATTAAAAGAAGACGCCCGCAGGGATGCTGAGCTGATCGCCACGATGTTAGGCGAAACGGTGGAAGCCGTTAAGGAAGCGATAGCCGCCTTGGAAAATGAACACATTATTGTTAAATATCAAACAGTAGTCAATTGGAGTAAAGTTGATGATGAGAAGGTAACTGCTCTTATTGAAGTGCAAATTACACCAGAGCGGGGCAGAGGGTTCGATAGTATTGCTGAACGCATTTATTTATACCCAGAAGTTAAATCAGTTTATTTGATGTCTGGTGCCTATGATTTACTTGTAGAGATTGAAGGTAAAAGTTTGAAGGAAGTTGCTTCATTCGTTTCTAATAAATTATCACCGCTGGAAGCGGTATTATCGACAAAAACATTTTTTATTTTGAAAAAATACAAACAAGACGGTATCATTTTCGAAGAGCGCGAGGACGATAATCGATTAATGGTTTCGCCTTAATATAAAGGATGATGGAAATAATGAGTGATGTTTCACAAGGAAAGGAACGTTCGATGAGTGGCTATTTGTCTGAAACGGCTAGACAATTGAAGCCATCAGGTATACGCCGTTTTTTTGATTTGGTTAGTACGCGCAAAGATGTTATTACACTCGGTGTAGGAGAGCCTGATTTTATTACGCCGTGGCATGTGCGCGAAGCAGCTGTTTATTCCTTAGAGAAAGGAAAAACACAATATACATCGAATGCTGGTTTACTCGAATTAAGAGAAGCAATTGGCAATTATTTATATGATTCTTATCAATTAGAATATAATGCTGCGGATGAAATGATTGTAACGATTGGTGCAAGTGAAGGAATTGATCTAGCATTACGTGCTTTGATTGAACCGGGAGATGAAGTACTTATTCCGGAGCCAAGTTATATTACTTACTCTCCGATCACAACATTAAGTGGTGGAGTTGCTGTAGGAATTGAAACACTAGCTGAGCATGAATTTAAACTAAAACCAGAGCAATTAAAAGCAGCTATTACCGATCGTTCCAAAGTAATCGTTCTTAGCTATCCGAGTAATCCGACTGGGGCAATTATGACGTATGAAGAATGGTTGCCGATTGTAAAGCTGGTAGAAGAACATGATTTGATTGTTATTGCTGACGAAATTTATGCAGAACTTACATATGGGTCGAAGCATGTTAGCTTTGCATCGTTACCAGGTATGAAAGATCGGACGATATATGTGAATGGATTTTCTAAGGCGTTTGCTATGACGGGCTGGCGAATGGGCTACGTATGTGGACACCGCGATCTGATTGCTGCTATGTTGAAGATTCATCAGTATACGATAATGTGTGCTCCTATTGTTGGACAATATGCTGCACTTGAAGCGCTTCGTAATGGGATGGATGAGATGAGCCGAATGGTGGAATCATACAACCAACGTCGCCGTTTAATCGTAAGTGGTTTTCGAGAGATTGGTCTAGATTGCCATGAGCCTAAAGGTGCATTTTATGTATTTCCTTCGATTCAGTCTACTGGTCTAACTAGTGAACAATTTGCGGAGCAATTACTGGAACATGGTAATGTAGCTACCGTTCCTGGAAGTGTATTCGGACTAGGTGGAGAAGGATATATTAGATGTTCGTATGCAACATCAGTGACGCAACTGGAACAAGCGTTAGAGCGCATCGGCAAGTTTGTAAACACACTAAAGTAACATTTTATTAGGCATAGAAAAGTAACGGGACAGGTTGGGGTTCATTCCTAACCTGTTATTTATTTGTATATGTGACGATGAAGGGGAGATTTTATTGTGAAATTATATACAAAAGGCGGAGATCAAGGTCAAACTGCGATCATCGGTGGTCGGGTAAGTAAGGACGATCCGAGAGTCGAAGCATATGGTACAATGGATGAGTTGAATAGTTTTGTCGGGCTTGTAGTGGCAGAACTAGAGCAATTGCAATCGTATATCGAGCAACAAGTAGCTGAGGATTGCAATAGTGAAGAGTTGTGGCTTGATTTACACGATTCCCTTATTCAAATTTCGCACGAATTATTTGATTGTGGTAGTGATATTGCTTATGCCGATCCGCTTGATCATGATCAATTGAAAATAAAGTCAGAAGCCATTACTATATTGGAGCAATGGATAGATAGGTGGACGGAAGAAGCGCCAGCACTTACTAAATTTATATTACCTGGTGGAAGTAAGTTAGCTGCTCATTTGCATGTTTGTCGCACAATATGTAGGAGAGCGGAACGACAAGTCGTTACATTGGCACGAGAAGTGGAAGTGTCACCAGCTGTACTTATTTATTTGAATCGATTATCAGATTACTTTTTTGCAGCTGCTAGAGTTGCGAATGCACGTTTAGACGTTGCTGATATTGTATATGAACGAAGTGCGAATGTGTTTCGCTTGAAAGGAAAATGATAGTGGAACGAGAGACACAATATTATAAACCGCTTGAAGTAACAGTTACAACAGAAGATGCTGGCAAACAAGTACGTCAAATATTACACAAAAAGCTAGGCATATCTCGTAGTTTACTTACTCAAGTAAAACAAACAGCATTTGGGCTTACGGTAAACGAGCAGCGTTCTTATACTACTGCACCTGTACAAGCTGGGGATATTATTCGGCTTCGCATGGAAAAAGAAAGCTCGGAAGATATATTACCAGAGCCGATGGAGCTGGATATATTATTTGAAGATGATTACTTATTAATTATAAATAAGCCAGCAGGTATTATTGTACATCCGACCAAAGGTCGTTATACGGGAACGCTAGCCAATGGAGTTGTTGCTTATTGGCAACAAAAAGGGGAGCAATTTCGCTTTCGACCGATTCATCGATTAGATGAAGAAACGTCTGGTGTAGTCGCTATTGCCAAAACAGCCTATATTCATCAGCAGTTGTCGGAGCAATTACAAGCAGATGAAGTAGAGAAAGTGTATCGTGCTTATATATATGGTCAACCGCTAGAACATAAAGCAACGATTGATGCTCCCATTGATCGTGATCCGGATGATCCTCATACGAGAACTGTAATAGCGACTGGCTACCGAGCGGTTACTCACTATGAAGTGATACAGTCAAACAAAAGTGGGACGGCATCTATCGTGAAATTACGCTTGGAAACAGGACGAACACACCAAATTCGAGTCCATATGCGCTATATTGGCTGTCCACTTATTGGAGATAAGTTATACCGCTTATCGGATTATTATCAAGTAGGCTGGGAAGAAACGGTACAAAGACAAGCGCTTCATGCTGAAATGTTGAGTTTTATTCATCCGATGAGTAAACAGCGAATGAGCTGGTATGCACCTATACCTGTTGATCTTTTGCAATTAGAAGAGGAATGGTAAGTGGGCAGCTGCTTCCAAAAGGCAGTCGTCAATTTTAATATATTTTTTGTGAAAAGGATGAGGGAAAATGAGTAATAGACAAGTAACGATTATCGAATATCCAAAATGTAGTACATGTAGAGCGGCGATTAAATCATTGGAAGCGAAAGGAAATATCGTCTCACGTAGACATATTGTAGAAGATACACCAACGGCGGAGCAATTAAAACAGTTGATTACGCTAAGCGGTTTGGAACTGAAAAAATGGTTAAATACATCAGGACAAGTATATAGACAATTGCAGTTGAAAGATAAACTTGCTGACATGAGCGATGATGAAGTGATAGCTCTTCTTGCCAATCATGGCATGCTACTTAAACGACCGATTGTAACAGATGGTCAGTCCGTAACTGTAGGTTATAACGAAGAACAGTATGAAAAGGTGTGGAGTTAATGGCAGTAGACACGAAAAATTGGCGCTCTCAGCGGTTAGGACGATTAGGTTCTTCCATTTTTTCTGAAGTGGCTGGGTGGAAAAGAGAAGCAATAGCTGAAGGACAATCGATCATTGATTTGGGTATAGGAAGCCCCGATCAGCCACCACAAATGGCCATTAGAGAGGTGCTTAGCGAGTCAGCATTACAAGCAGATAAGTATGCTTATCCTGTAACCAAAAACGATTTGCCGTTTCGGCAAGTAGCCGCTGATTGGATGCAGCATCGATTTGCTGTTTCGCTCGATCCAGCGGATGAAATTGTTGCCTTGTCTGGCTCGCAAGATGGTTTGGCGCATTTGGCATTAGCCATTTGTGATACTGGAGATGCAGCGTTAATTCCAGACCCGGGTTACCCGATCTATGCTGCTTCTCTTGCTTTGGCGGGAGTGGAACCTATTATGATTCCTTTGACGGCGGAGCATCAATTTTTGCCTAATTTAGAGGATATTCGTGAGGAAGAATGGAATCGTGCTACGTTTATATTGCTAAATTACCCTAATAATCCACTATCTGCTGTAGCTAACATTACTTTTTTTGAACAATTAGTAGCGAAAGCAAAACAATATCAACTATTAATCGTTCATGATCTAGCATATTCTGAATTAGTATTTGACGGATATGAACCACCTAGTATACTACAAGTAGCGGGAGCAAAAGAGATAGCAGTAGAATTTCATTCCCTATCGAAAAGTTTTAATATGGCTGGGTGTCGCATCGGCTTTCTAGCTGGTAATCGAGCGGTTGTACAAGCATTGTCAGAGTTAAAAGCGAATATCGATTATGGTATTTTCGAACCAGTACAGGACGCTGCTATTGTTGCGCTCCAAAGAGCTATGCAACAGCCAAAAACAGAAACAGTAGGTAAACTATATGAACGACGTCGTGACGTGTTTCTGCAAGCTTTACTTGAGGAAGGCTGGTATATTGAGCCGCCGAAAGCGACGATGTTTATATGGGCACCACTACCTGAGGTGGACTGGATATATGAAGAACCGTACAATAGTGTAACATTTACGCAGCAGTTAATGAAGCGAGCGGGTGTAGCGGTTATACCAGGAATAGCCTTCGGAAATAGTGGCGAAGGCTATGTGCGAATCGGGCTAGTGGAAAGCGAAGAAAACTTATTGCTAGCAGCTAAGCGGATAGGTATGTTTATTCGTGGAGAATAGCAATCTATCATATTCCTTGCGAAGCGAGAAAGCTATAGAAATGGAGTTATTTTAGCAATGAATAAAAATAATAAAGTATTGTTAGTCGATGGTATGGCACTTTTGTTTCGAGCTTATTATGCGACGGCACACAGTGGTTATTTTAGAAAAACAAGCAGTGGGCTGCCTACTAATGCAGTCTATGGTTTTGTACAGTATTTTTTCAATGCTGTGACAACCTTTCAGCCGACACATGTTATTTGTTGCTGGGATATGGGTGCGAAGACGTTCCGTAATGAACAATATAGCAATTATAAGCAAAATAGACCTACAGCTCCAGAAGAACTGGTACCACAATTTGATCTAGTCAAAGAAGTAGTAGCAGCAATGGGAGTTCCGAATGTTGGACTTGTCGGGTATGAAGCGGATGATTGTATTGGTACGTTGGCTCACCAACTTCAAGCGGAAGCAGAAGTAGTTATACTAACTGGCGATCATGATATGCTGCAATTAATTAATGAGCAAATACAAGTGGCAATCATGAACAAAGGTAGAGGGAATTATACGGTATATGATTTGGCAACATTGCTGGATTTGAAACAGGTGACGCCGGATCAAGTGGTCGATTTAAAAGCATTTACAGGCGACACTGCGGACAATTATCCAGGCGTAAAAGGGATTGGCGAGAAAACAGCGTTAAAGCTGTTGTTAGAGTACGAAACAGTAGAAGGTTGTTTAGCTAATTTGGATAAATTGGCCAAAGGTGTTCGAACTAAAATTGAAGCTAATTTGGATATGTTGCATTTATCTAGAGATTTGGCTCGCATTAGGCTTGATGTTCCAATTAAGTGTGCGTTACATCATTGTATATGGGAATTGCAAGAAGATACAGCAGTTCAAACGTTTGAAAAGTTAGAATTTGGTGGACTTGTGAAATTGCTTGGTCAAAATGTAAGTTGACATATACAGTGAACGGATGCAATATTATTTTTGAAGCAGCTATATCGATGATGAAAGCAAACAGAAAGAGTTTAACTCAATCTGTTTGCTTTTTTACTTCAATTAATCCATCTTTAATAGATAAATTTATTTTGTTTTCTCCATTTCCGAACTGTGCATATGTTTTGTTTTGACCAAATAGAGAAACTATTCCATCATTATATTGCAATTGAATAGTTGTATCTTGCGGTTCTTTACTTGTTTCTATATTAATTATGCCATCATTTAATGCGATGTCTACGGGATATTGCAATTGCGATGAGATTATTTTAACTTTGCCATCCATCATCTTTGTGTTAAGTGCACCTTTAATATGCTCAAAATGTAATATGGCATCTAAAGCTTCGATAGAATACATGGCTGCTTCGGTATTTTTAAAAGTTATCAGGCCATCGTTACCTTTAATAGAAAATTGTTTTGCTACTATATTTTCTGCTAATAAGATTCCATCTTCTTTTTTGATAGTAATAGTATTGTATTGTTTGCCTGGTAAATAAATCTTGATGGAAGCTTTTTGTGGAATCCCCAAGTTAAAAAATTTATTTTGTTTGTTGTTATCTTCTATCGTAAGCGTAGCATCATTGATGGAATAGGAAAACTTTTGATTTTTTTTAATTCCTATTAATTCTAAATAAGCCGTAGGTTGAGTAGTTTGTAATAATTCTATAGAACTATTACGCGAAGTTAACTGTATGTTATCAAAATTACTATTCGTTAGCTCAATTTTTTCAACAGACAACTTTTTTTCATAGCTTTGTTTGTAAGTTGCGATACTACCGATGATACTAACTACTAACAGTAATAATGCGATAATGGTTAGTTTTTTTATACTACTCATGTTGCAGTCCTCCTCTAATAAATCGAGCATTAAACTTCAAGTACTTAGCCAGCATTTTGATAAAGAATTTTGTAGTGTAATACATACCGATTAACAGAAAGAAACCAATACTACAAAGTCCAAGTGAAGCAAATAAGTCGAAAAGTAGAAACGTATTTGGATAAATAATAATATTGATGATAAATAGTATTGGGGCTGCTAAAAAACTGATTCCGGCACTCCAACCTGCAAAAACGATGCCAATCAAAGCTACAAATGGTGCGAGCACTACTATAACATTGAAAAAACTTAAGCCAATAACAGCCCAGACTGCACGTAAAATGTTGGTTAAGGAAGCTGTTGTTGATGCATTATCTATATGATAGGTAGCTAGAAGTTCTTTGCCAATTTGCTTCGGAGTTCCTAGTGCATAAATAATGTCCTGTTCTGTTTTTCCTTCACTCATCCCAACAGCAAAGTACTCGATATAATCATGTATAATTTCGTCTCGTTCACTTTTAGATAATGATTTGAGCTGTTTCGCTAGCTGTTCCAAAAAAATCTGTTTATTCATAACATTTTCCCCTTCTATTTTACTCAATTTCGTTCATCCCCTCTTGGATTAAAGCATTGACACCAGTGGTGAACTGTTGCCATTCTATTAATTGCTCATGCAGATACTCTCTTCCCGCTTCAGTTAAACGATAATATTTTCGTGGCGGACCTTCCGTTGATTCTTTTAGGTAAGAGGTAAAGTATCCGTCTTTCAATAATCGACGCAGTAAGGGATAAACAGCACCTTCGGAGATTGCTATTTGATCGGATATTTTTTCTACTAATTCATATCCATAGCGATCTTTCTGTTCTAACAAGACGAGAACACAGAGATTTAACACTCCTTTTTTAAATTGAACATTCAATGTAATAAAGCACCTCCTAGTACTATTCATTGAACAATACTAATCAAAGACGAATAGTGTTTTATGAATTATAGCATTCACTACTGTATATAGCAAGGTACTGAATAAACTAATTTATTCTAATGAACTTACATGGCGTGTAGAAGAGGATTTACGCAGAAAAAAGTGAAACAGATATAACCGCATACGCTCCTGCATATACATGATATTGCGGCTTGAAAAAAGGGAGCGTGACAAAAAAGATGAAAGTTAGGAAAGCGATTATTCCGGCAGCAGGGCTCGGTACTCGGTTTTTGCCGGCTACAAAAGCAATGCCGAAGGAAATGCTGCCGATTGTTGATAAGCCGACAATACAATACATCGTAGAAGAAGCAATAGAATCTGGCATTGAACAAATTATAATTGTAACTGGCAAAGGAAAAAGGGCAATCGAAGATCATTTTGACAATTACATGGAATTAGAAAGTAAGTTAGAACAAGCAAACAAACTTGAATTATTACAGGAGGTCCGAAAATCTTCCGAAATGGTAGACATTCACTACATCCGGCAAAAAGAACCCCGTGGTTTAGGTCATGCTATTTGGTGTGCCCGTAAATTCATAGGGAATGAGCCATTTGCAGTATTGCTCGGAGATGACATTATTCAAGCAGAAACGCCTTGTTTAAAACAAATGATAGAACAGTTCAACAGGTGGCATGCTTCCATTATTGGTGTACAAAAAGTGGAATCGGATGAAGTGTCAAGGTATGGTATTATCGATGGAACGTTATTAGAAAATAATGTCCATCTCGTCCATGATTTGATAGAAAAACCGAATATCAATGTGGCACCGTCACAAATTGCAATTATGGGTCGTTATATACTAACTCCGCAGATTTTTTCTATACTAGCAGAACAAGCACCCGGCTCTGGCGGTGAAATTCAACTAACAGATGCAATTGCTACTTTGAACGAAACGGAAGCGGTATATGCCTATGAATTTTTCGGGAAGCGCTATGATGTTGGAGAGAAACTTGGATTTATTCAGACGACGATCGATTTTGCTTTGCAGCGAAGTGATTTACGACAATCTTTACTAAAATATATGCGACAAGTAGTCGAAAACGAAGCTTCGCATTTAACGGGTAAACCGTTGTGAAATAGTAACTATTATTCGATTAGAAAGTTCAACGATGTGATGGAAAAAGCAAGTTTGTCTAGGGTTAGACGAACTTGCTTTTTTATATTGCAGTACTATTTCTATATTTATTGTTACTCAGCATATTTTTATATTTTTTGGCATATACCGATAGTGAATTAGTAAATGTTACTTTCTTTCGCCTTAGTACATCAATTACTAAGAAAAGAATTTAAAAAATTGATTGACAGTTAGTAGTAAACTAGTTATTATCGATATATCCAAGTAAAGTAATGCGAATAATATGAAAAGTGAGGTGGTTGATGATGGAAAATAATTTGCTAGCTGCACTAGAAGCGAACTGGCTTTCTCTTTTGATTACAGCAGTCATTTTTTTCTTATTAATTCAATTAGCAAAGAAACGAGTAGGGTTCGGGGCAAGAGTGTTGTTAGGTTTGGGTCTGGGCTTAGTGGCAGGGATATTGTTTAACATATTCAAGCTAGATACAGAAGGCGTAAATACGATTGGTTCCATGTACATTAATTTAATTCGTATGGTCGTTATTCCACTTGTCTTTGTACTTGTCATCAATAGTGTCATTTCCATTACTAACATTTCTTATTTACGGAAGTTAAGTGTGAAAACGATAGGTTGGTTTTTGGGAACGACTGCTGTTGCAGCTATTATTGGTTTAATTGTCGCTTTAATTATTAGCCCGTCGGCTGGATTTACAGTGACAGAAACAGCAGAATTTACTGCGAGGGAAATTCCTAGCTTTTTCAAAGTAATATTAGATCAAATGCCTTCCAATCCAGTGAACGATGCAGCACAAGGTAAAGTTGTACCAATTTTAATTTTTGCCATATTTATTGCAGTAGCTACTGTAAAAGTAGGGATTAAAAAGCCGGAATCTGTGCAACCTTTTAAAACATTTATTGGTTCTTTAACGGAAATTATGCATCAAGTCGTGAAGTTTGTTCTACGATTTACACCATATGGTGTATACTCTTTAATTGCTGTAATGGCTGCAAAATATGGATTGGAAACGATGCGTCCACTTGCTATGCTCATTGTCGTAACGTACATAGCTCTAATCATCCATTTTGTATTTGTATTCGGTGGACTTGTATCATTTGTTGCTAAAGTTAATCCGCTCAAATTTTTCCGTAAAGCATATCCAACGATAGCGGTTGCCTTTACAACACGAAGCAGCTTTGCAACGTTGCCGATTAATTTGGAAGTAATCACGAAACGAATACGAGTTTCACCAAAAATCGCCAGTTTTGTGGCTCCGTTAGGAGCAACGATGAATTTTAATGGATGTGGTGGAATATGGCCAGCCATTGTTGCAGTATTCGTCGCGCAAGTGTTTGGTGTTCCGCTCAGCATTACAGATTATATGATTATCGTACTTGTCAGTATGATTTCTTCTATTGGGGTAGCTGGGGTGCCAGGACCAGCATCGATATCTACGACAGTAGTATTGACTGCAGTTGGGTTGCCGCTAGAAGGGTTAGCATTCGTCGTTGCAGTTGAGGCTTTGATTGATATGGGTCGTACAGCAGTTAATGCTACAGGAACAACTGTAACTGCGTTATTAGTAGCCAATTCCGAAGGCGAATTTGATCGCGAAGCGTTCAATAATGATAAGGAAGATGACTTAGAATTATCGTCATCATTAACGTAATAAAAATGCTTGTCACTGGAAAGAAGACTGTGCTATGATGAAGATAGAAAATTAAAATGTTCGTGAATGAGGAAGCACCTCGACTGTATAATACGGTTGGGGTGTTTTCTTTGTTGTTCCCGTTTCCGTATTTCTAACAGTTGGTATGAACATTGTAGTTCTAATAATTACTATGAAATGTGAAGGGAGCAATAATAATGCGAATTGTGTTTATGAATACGTTCGAGCGTAGTGAAGAAGAAAGTATAGTGATTAGTGCACAACTGACAATTGGGGAGCAGGAAGGTACGTGGCATATATGGTGGACAGATACGATTAATACAGTGGAGCAACCTGAAGTATGGTACGAAGGACTATCATGGGAGAAATTATTAGTAGCATTTCGGGCAGGGCTTGCAGACAAAGTAGAAAGTGGGTATATACCACTAATTGGTGATGTACTGGAGTCAACAAAAGTTCCGAGTGCGACAACATTATTGCAATATTACGCAGAAGTTCATAGTAATGATCAATTGTTCGAGCAATTACGCCGTTGGCGTTTGCAGCGAGCGCAATCGGATAACCGATCTGTATATTTTATTGCTAATAATCGACTGTTACGCTTAATCAGTTGTTTTATCCCGCATAATGAACAAGAGCTACTAGAATTACCTGGCTGGGGAGACAGCAAACAAGCGGCGTACAGTAGTGATGTATTAGCCATCACTCGCACTTACGAACGCAATCATCCATTTCCATTAGATTGGGTAACGGAGCAAATTAATCGCTACGAATTGGAACATTGGTTATTGAAGCAGAAAGAGTTGAAGTATCGTTCAACAGCAGATCGCCATCGTGAAAAACAGCAATTGTTACAGTTAGTAGCTGATGGAAGCACAGTGGAACAAATAGCACAGCGATTAACACTTTCCCGTCGAGAGATAGTAGCTAAATTAGAGCAATTGGAGCGCGAAGGATATAATGTGGAACCTGCGATTCAATTGGAATTAGCAGAAATTTCTCCGGAAGAACAACAAGCTATTTGGAATGCTATAGTGCAAGTAGGGGATCAATATTTAAAACCAGTGTTTCAGCATACGTATGGTGATCCGGCACAATTAGAAAAAAAGTTTGTTGATCAAAAATATGAAATTATTCGTTTTATGCGTTTACGTTATCGTCGTGACGAGCAGGTAAAGAAAATTAGTTAGGTGATTATGACTAGATAAAAAATACACTTTTTTTGTTAAACTCCACCATTGTAATATGTACATCCTACTTCCGATCTAGTATAATAGTAGCAATAGTTTTAGGGCGAATTTTGTTGACAAGGGGCGAAAACCAATTTATGAAAGCAGAATATATTAACCCGTTTCTTGAAGCTGCGACAGGTGTTATTGAGCAGGTAATACAAGTTAGACCATCGACTGGACAGCTTGCAATCCAAGAGATGGTTTTTGCCAAAAATTATACTTGGATATTGATAGGGTTGAATGGTCAATTACAAGGTGAGATCGTTTTCGGATTAAGTGATCATGTTGCTATGCATCTAGTTTCTGCTATGATGGGAGGTTATGTTATCCACGAAGTAGATGAGATGGCACGGAGTGCAATATCGGAGCTTGGGAATATGATTAGTGGTAATGCAAGTACATTATTTTACAATGTTGGTATTCATGTTGATATCACGCCGCCTATAGTAGTAGAAGAAGTAAGTTGGATAGCACAATATGCTTCTAAGCGAGCTTTGACCATTCCATTAATGATGGAAGGGATTGGCGATCTTGACTTGCAAGTTATTATAGCTTCATAGGAATAGAAGTAGTAGCGGGGATTGCTAATATTCACATAAGCAATGTCTCGCTTTTTTTATTGTTATAAGTAAAGATGTTCAAATTGGTTGCAAATCAAGTATACTATATTTTAGGTGATGTTATGTTACGAGATAAAGTGGTGTTTATTACAGGTGCATCCAGTGGCCTTGGAGCCGTCATCGCAACAGAAGTAGCAAAGCGTGGAGCGATAGTTATATTAACTGGACGCAATCAACAACGACTTAATGCGATTACACAATCGATTGTGGGAGAATGTGCTGCATTTCTATTGGATGTGACAGATCATAATCAGGTGGAACAGGTCGTTACAGCGGTTATATTAAAGTACGGAAAAATTGACATACTAGTAAATAATGCTGGTTATGGACAGTTTGTTACGATGGAGAACATGCCGTTAACGGATTTTTCAGCTATGATGGATACTAATTATATGGGAGTGGTACGCTGTACGAAAGCAGTACTACCTTATATGTTACAGCAAAAGCAAGGGCAAATTATTAATATTGCCTCGATGGCTGGTAAGATAGGAACAGCAAAATCTACCGCTTACAGTGCAACCAAACATGCAGTACTCGGATTTACTAATTCGTTACGTGCAGAACTTCGTCATACAGGCATTACGATAACAGCTGTTAATCCGGGACCAATCTCTACTGATTTTTTTGTACAAGCTGATCCAGATGGCAGTTATGTGAAGAATGTGAAGTGGTTTATGATGACACCTGAGAAAGTAGCTCGCAAAGTCGTTACTGCGATGCTTTATCGGCGAACAGAAATCGATATGCCGTTATTAGCTATGATCGGTATAAAACTATATATGCTGATGCCGAGATGGGCAGATCGTTTATTAGGAAGTATGATGAACAAAAAATAGCTAGCAGATGGAACAAATAAGTGAGGTAAATATAATGACAACAGAAACAACATGGGCAAGTTTAGGACTTACAAAACAATGGTTTGAAAAATTACAACAGCATGATATTGTACAACCAACTGCAATTCAAGAGCAAGCAATACCAGCAATATTGGCAGGAAAAGATATTATTGCTCGTTCCCAGACAGGAACAGGAAAGACGTTTGCTTTTTTATTGCCTGTATTACAACTAATCGATAAGAACAATAGTAATATTCAAGCGGTTATACTTGCACCAACTCAAGAATTAGCAATGCAATTAGTACGAGTTGCTGAACTATACACGGAAGATAGTGGCATTAGAACGCAGCAATTGATTGGTGGTGCTGCATTGCAAAGACAGGTGGACAAACTAAAGTTGAAACCACAGCTAGTCATCGGAACACCTGGTCGAGTGGCGGAGTTATTAAAAATACGCAAGCTTAAACTCACTACCGTACGTACAGTAGTAGTCGATGAAGCGGATCAAATGTTTAATCTTGGTTCAACGAAAGATTTAGAAGCTGTATTGTTCGCTATTGGTCGTGAAAAACAAAAAATGTTTTTTTCTGCAACTTATCCAATCGAAATGACGGTACTACAACAACGTTGGATGAAGGAACCAACTATTCTTCATATTGAACCGGAACAACGGGTAGTGAAGTCGATTAGTAACTATTACATGGTATGCGAACGACGGGATAAGTTAAGTGTGGCAAGGCGAGTAATTCGAATGCTAGAACCTAAGAAAGCACTACTATTTTTAAATGAGACAGATCAAATTGCTAACTGGGAAACGAAGCTGCGATATGAAGGTTTTAAGATAGAAGCGATTTATGGCGACGCGAATAAAATGCAACGTGCCGAAACAATGGCTAAATTCCGTGAAGGAACATGTCAATTGCTGCTTGCTACAGATTTGGCTGCAAGAGGTCTTGATATTGCTGATTTACCGCTAATATTACAGCTTGATCCAGCCATAGATGCCGACCATTACGTTCACCGAGCTGGGAGAACAGGTCGTATGGGAAGAGAAGGTACGGTTATTACACTGGTCACTCCGCAAGAACTATTTATTATGAAAAAATTTAGCAAACAATTAAATATCGACATACAAGAATATGTGATGTTCAAAGGCAATTTGATGAGTCCAGAAAAGCGAGATGAACTTGCTAGCATACCAGTAACTTTTAGAAAGCCACGAGCATCAACGGCTAAACCTACGCAACAGTCTAGAACGTCAGCCGTTTCGGCACCGAAGAAACAAGTAAATAAAAATGCGCAAGAAGCACCAGCAAAGCAACAAGCCAATAAGAAGACACAAGAAGCACCGCGCAGTAACAAAAGAGTAAAGCCGGAAAAAGATAAAGATAAAGGCGCTCCAAAGTGGCTGAAGCAAAAACGTAAATCCTAACATGAAAGAGATGTTTTACAGATCTACTGACCGTAGTAGAGTAAATTTGAATATCGTAACAATTATTGATACAATCAAACTACAGGGAAACCTTTACAAATACTGGTTTCCTTTTGTTTTTGTAGAATGAAAGTTTTATATAAGGGTGATGATAGATGCAAATGATGTTAGAAGTAAAACAATTGACTGGTGGTTATAACCCCCGTAGACCGGTATTGCATGAAGTTGATTTTCATGTGAAGCCTGGTGAAATGGTAGGATTGATTGGTCTTAATGGAGCGGGAAAGAGTACAACAATTAAACATATTTTGGGTTTGATGGAACCGCAACAAGGAAATATTAAGATCGCAGATGTTATGTTAAAAGAAAATAGTGAAAAGTATCGAAGTGCTTTTGCTTACGTACCGGAGACACCAATTTTGTTCGATGAGTTAACAGTGGAAGAGCATCTAAGGCTAACAGGAATGGCCTATGGCGTAGAAGACAAACGTTATGAGCAGTCGATTGTTCA
This sequence comes from Paenibacillus yanchengensis, assembly GCF_042684845.1. NCBI lineage: Bacteria > Bacillati > Bacillota > Bacilli > Caryophanales > Paenibacillaceae > Paenibacillus > Paenibacillus yanchengensis. The sequence goes on from NZ_JBHUMH010000016.1 coordinate 21,065, forward strand.
GTTATTAGAGCAATTTCAAATGACGAATAAACGTCAATCATTTGCGTCTCATTTATCTAAAGGGATGAAGCAGAAGGTAATGATTATGAATGCGTTACTGGCATCGCCGGAACTATTTATTATTGATGAACCTTTTTTGGGGCTTGATCCGATAGGTATTCGTTCGTTGTTAGAGCAATTAGTGCAATTGAAAAATGATGGTGCTGCAATACTGATGAGTTCTCATATATTATCAACGGTAGAAACGTATTGTGATCGTCTAATTATTTTACATCAAGGGAAAGTGGTAGCCCAAGGAACGATGGAGATGATTCGCCATAAGGCGGGAGCGCCATTTGCTACTGCTAATTTGGAAGAATTGTTTTATCACTTCACCAAGGAAGGAGCAAACTAGTGTCTGCTAATCATAAAGAACTGGAGCGGCTTTGGGTCAGCAGAGCAAACTCGTTTGCCAAAGAAGCAGCTCCATACTTTCGTATTATGAGCCGGAGTGGTTTGTTGACCTTGTTTGCACTCGTGTTCATACTAGGCTCTATTCAGTATGTTTCCTTTTTGCAGACGATGCCGGAAACTTTTCCGATTGGGTACATTGGTGCAGTGCTTTTAACTTTTGTCCTTTGTTATAGTCCGCTGAGAACGTGGCTGCAAGAGCCGGATACTGTATTTGTGATGGTATTGGAGCATCAGATGGGGCAATATATGAAGCGTTCGATTCGTCGTACAGTTATTCAGTCGGCTATTTTGTTGGCTGTTGTATTATTATTATATTTGCCGCTGTACAATAAAGGAATTGCTCCTAACTCGATGTTCATTATTATTTTAATTAGTGCTTTGTTAAAAGGAGCTAACGGTTGGTTGGCATGGCAAGAGCGGAGAATGATTGAAGACAGAGCAAGTCAAACTCTCCGATTAGTTCGTATTGCCGCTACTGCACTAGCGATTGCTGCTTGGTTACATGTTGTGTGGTGGCAAGCTGCGCTATTTACATTGTTATTGGCAGTACTTATCGTCGTTGTTTATCGCTTGCCACAAAAATTCAACTTTCCTTGGCAGACTTTAATCGCAGAAGAAGCTAGAACTAGTAAACGATTTTACTTATTGTTTGGTATGTTTACTGACATTCCTGCTTTAATGTCCAAACCACATCGTCGTCCTTATTTGAGCTGGATCATTCGTAACATAGCGTATAGTTCAAATCGTACATACGTATTTTTATATACAGCTACTTTATTAAGGCTGGAGTTAATAGGAATTGTATTACGTTTGTTGTTATTAGCTTCCTTTGTGACATATTGGGCAGCTTCTGTTGCATCGATGGAAGGTTGGCTAGCTTTTATTATTTATGCAGTAAGCATTCTATTAATAGGGCTACAACTAGGTGGATTAGGGCAAGCGCACAGAGATACGGTGTGGAAACACGTTTATCCTTTATCTGAACAAGATCGCATCAAACAATTTATTATAGTAGATAAAATAACATTGTTAACGGCTGGAATAATACTACTAATCGTATTAGCGATTCCATTACTGATCAATGGCTATTTTATTCCGGTTATTGCTGCAATAGCATTTTTACTATTATATTTGTTTAACTGGCGACCAAAACGAATGGCTAAAAAAATGACGGTATTGTTGGAAGATTAAATTGGAAATATTAAGTAAAAGGAGTATCAACCGAGGTTATTCGGAATGATACTCCTTTTATTTTGAAGATGTGATTATTATGTTAAGTTAGCTAATTTTTTGGCAGCTTCATAAATATAGTCGAATAGTTGTTCTAAATCATCTTCTTCGATACAAGAAAAAGCAACACGTAAATCTGTTTCCCCAAGAGCAATCGTTCCTACACCATATTCATCTAATAATGTAGTTCGTACAGCCTCAGCAGAAATATTATCGAATTTTAAACACATAAAATAGCCAGAGTTAAAAGGATAATATTGAAGTACATTGCCATAACGTCCGCTATCTAAAAGATATTTTACTTTATTCGCACGACGTTGCAATATAGCAGCTTTTTGTTGTTTTTGTTGTTCATAATCAGCCGATTGTAGTGCGCGCAGAATAAACGTTTGGGATGGATGGGGACCGCTGGAAATGGTTGCTCGAATAATACCCATCGTTTTTTGTTCCAATGCAGATAGCATCGCTGTGGATGGAGAAGCGTAAGTAATAAAACCGACACGTAATCCCCACACAAATTCTTCTTTGGTCGCTCCATCTACTTTAATAGCAAGTATTCGTGGATGGATGTCTGAAAGTGTACTAAATAACGATTCTGCAATCGAATCTTCATAGAATAAGCCAAAGTAGGCATCATCTGTAACCGCAACAATATTGATACCAGCGTCAGCAGCATCTTTTAACACTTGCACAATTTGTTTGGCTTCCTCTGCACGTGGAGTGTATCCCGTTGGGTTGTTAGGGAAATTAAGCAAAACAATTGCTTTTCCTTTATGCTGTTGAGCAAAAATGGCTTGACGCAGTCCATCACTATTAAATGAATTCTGTTCATTGTAAAGTGGATACTCGACCATTTGTGCTAAACGGCGCACACCAAATGTAAGTTCGTAGTTTTCCCAGTTTTTGTTAGGTAATATAACGGCATCGCCTTCATCTGCGAATAAATCTGCTACAATACTTAATCCGTGCGTTAAAGCATTCGTTACGATTGGATTACCGATAGATTTATTAACAAGCGATGGATTGTTGCGCAGCAACTTTTCTTTCCATGCTGTACGTAGTTCAGGTTTACCAGCTGGTGGTGCATATTCATATATATCTTTTGGGTCATAGTCGGATAATGTATCCTGAATAACGTCCAAATACATCGGCTGTTTATTTTCCGTTGCGATACCAATTGTAGCGTTGAAGTTAGTTGCTTTTTGTTTGGCTTCAGCCGATTGGCTCAAAATTCCCTCCTTCGGAAAGTAAATAGCTTTGCCTAGTGAGGAGAGCATTGCGGCTACATGTTCGTTTTCGGCAAGTATCGTTTCATTTAACTGTTTTGCCAGAGTATTCATCGTCATCATTCCATCCTTCCAAACTTCAGTGAAAGTAATAATCAACTGTCTTAACTATTTCATACTATTAAGCGTACCAATTATATCACTTTTGCTCAAGGCTAACTATATTTTTTTGCATGCATGCGCTATATTTTATTGCATTTTAGATGAAAGCATCGATGTCATTTGACCAAGTGCAGTTCCCATCTTCACTCGACTGCCAAGCGACAGGTTTGCAGCTACTTCAAATTCATTTTCTTGCATTAATAACACGACAGTAGAACCAAATTCAAAGTAAGCCAGTTCATCGCCTTTGGTTACTTGTTCAGCTAGTGGTAAAACATATTGGATACTACTTACATTTAGTGCGCCAACTTTGACAACTGCTATTTCGCCATGCGTATAGTCAATATAGGTAACTAAACGCTCATTGCGACTTAATACTTTTTTCATTTTGGTTAATCCGAATTCGTTCACGGGATATACTCTGCCAGGAAGATGCTCTCGCTCTGTAACTTTTCCGCTAACTGGAACGTGAATACGATGGTAATCAGTTGGGCTCAAATATAATACAAAATAATAACCATTGCGATAACGTTCTGCTTGTTTTTTATTTTGTAATAGTTCATCAATTCGGTAATCTTGCCCTTTTACTTGAAGCATCGTCAAATCATCAATAGGTCCCATTCCTGTAATAACAGCATCTACAGGACTGATGCAACTACTTGGTGTGTCGTTAATCGGTCTTATCCCTGTTTTTAAGCGGCGGCTAAAAAATTGATTTAAACTTTTATATTGTTGGATAGGTAATTCTGCTTCTTCTATATTAATATGATACAATTTAGCAAAGCGGCGAATAAATAACCGGCTAACGGATGATTTTGCCAAAGCTCCTGTTGTTTTCGAAACTGTTTTACGAGAACTAAGCTCGATAAAGGATCGGAATAGGAAGTTGGACATAATGGTGGAGTCACTACCTTTCGTCTACGCTCTTATTAAGTTATACTGGGAATATTTTGACATAGCCTCTTTCAATAAGCAATAGCAATTATGTATAGTGGTGCATCATTAACGCTTTACAGTGACTAATTAGCTTGCCGAACTGTTCGTTCATTTAGTATGATGGATAAAATATAGATAGTAGAAAATAGAGGTAGATTGGGGAGTGGAACAGCGCTATGCAGCAAAAACCAGAAGCGATTATATTTGACATGGATGGAACGTTGTTAGAAACGGAAAGTTTATTAGTTCATGTACACAAACGTTTATTTGATACGTTACGCGAGGAAGGGTTATATGTAGAACAACCGCCTAAACTAGCTGCTTTGCTTGGTTGTCTTGGAATGCTACTTGAAGATATATGGAAAAAATTGATGCCTAATAGTTCACAGGCGGCACGAGATCGTGCTGATGAGCTCATGTTGCAATATGAGATAGAGGGGCTGGCAGCAGGGGAAGGAGATCTCTATCCTGGAGTCGTCGAAACGTTAGAAAAGCTACAGGAACAAGGAGTACGTTTATTTGTTGCTAGCAATGGATTGGAGCAATACATTCGAAAAATTGTTCATTATAAACAAATGGAACCTTTATTTACCGATTTGTATTCGGCAGGGCAATATGAAACAGCATCAAAAGTAGACTTGGTACGACTGCTCTTGCATAAATATGAGATTACATCTGCATGGATGGTAGGAGATCGTTCGTCTGATATAGAAGCTGCTAAGAAAAATGGGCTTGTAGCTATTGGTTGTGCCTATGCGAAGTATGGACAATCGGAAGAATTAAATGAGGCGGATATATTAATTTCTCAATTTTCGGAATTGGAAACACTACTTGCACAAACGAAGTAGATAAGGGAAGAGGTTGCAACAAACGTTTACTTTTCTTTCTAGATGATAACAAGCCTGGGACTACACTACTTTGCGTAAAGCATAGAACGGATAAGTGTAGCTACAGGCTTGTTTTTATGAAAGGTTATTTTTGTAGTAACCATAATGCATATTCTAATGGTTTGGCGATTGCTTGCTCATAGACTGCATGCTCTCCAGCACGGATGAAAACTTCTCGAGCTGGCTTTGGGTTAACTTCGATCATCCAAATCTTTCCATCCTTATCGATAGCTAAATCGAATGCTAATTCACATAAACTGCCATACGTCTTTTCCAAATATTTGGCTGCTTCTTCACCGAACCAGTTTATTTGTTGCTTGATTGCTTCTAATTTGAAATCATCTTTGAACCATATTCGAAGTAATTCATTCATCGGTATTGCTTTTCCACCGCCATGTAAATTAGAAGTAATACTTCCTTTTGCTCCAACACGTCCAGCACAACCTGTTACTTTCCATTCTCCTAGCCCATTTTTTTGGACAAGCATACGATAATCATGAACTAAACCATTATTTAATTTTAGATCGAGCCCTTGTTGGACGATATAGCGAGTAGATCTTAAATTCCAAGTAGATAAAAATGCGCCCAAGGAAGATAGTGTAATTTGTCGTGGCGTAATGATGCCACGTTGTTGATTTCTACCTTGAATATAGAGCAAGCCATTACGTCTCTTCTCAATTCGAATAATGCCACGTCCACCAGTACCGCTAATTGGTTTTAAATAAATAATTGGAAATTTTTGCAACATCTGAATGATATCAGACAAATGATTGACCAGTTTGGTTGAAGGCATAAACGAGCGAAATTTAGGTTCTTTCATAAACGCATTATGAATGGTCCATTTGTTGCGTAATGGGCGATTTAAAAAAGTAACATTGCCATAATGTCTCCGAAATTTTTGTAATCGTTGAAAACGTTCCGATTTTTGTAAACGACAACGGTCATAGATAGCATTCGGGAAAGTAGTCCATTGGCGACGCCATGTTTTTTTGTGTGTATTATAAAATAATGCATGGATACGGTCTTTACTGTAATTGACATCGTCAGGTGTAAACACAAATATATCAATACCCATTTGTTGTCCAGCAACGGTCATTTTTTCGTAGACGGGTTTTTCTTCTAATGTTCTTTGATCGTTCATATAGAGTGTTAATATACCAAGTCTGGGCGTTGCCATTATACAAAGCCCCCTTTAGTTATAAGCAGTTATTTCTGCTGTATTTTTCTTTTTCAGCATTAAATAGTGGGCATATTGGAATATCCTTTCCAAAGATTTTTGACGAATATGAGGTTCATCAAATTTCATTGGTTTCGCATTTGCTTCAAACACCCATAGTTTCCCATCTGTATCTACACCTAAATCCATTGACATTTCTCCAAGTGTTTGTTTGGACCCTTTTTCAATTTGTCTCGCTATAACGGTAGTAATGTTACGAGCGTTGTTCAAAATTTCGCCTGATCGTTGTTCATTGAACGTAAATCGTAACAATTTTTCAGGTTCTTCGATTTTTCCACCGCGCGGAACGTGAGTCGTAATACTATATGCACCAGCAACTCTTGCTCCTAGACCCGATAACTCCCAATGACCATGTCGATTTTTTTGGACGAGTGCTCGTAAATCATATTTGCGGTCATGGTAGGCAGCTAACTTAATAGCTTGCTGTACAATATAAGGTTCTTTTGTTCGTTGTTGTTGAATCCGAATCCATAGCTTAGCTAATGTAGAACAATGATAGGTAGAGCTTCGTTTGTTTTGCTGAATTTGCAGTCGATAGGGTAACGATTTTTTAGCGATATAAGTGACGGTCATAATTCCTTGTCCAGCCTTGCCGCTTACCGGTTTTAAATAGAGATGATCATGTTCCGCCAACATTAGCTTGAGATTATCTACAGAGTTTAATCTTCTAGTTGCTGGAATGTGTCTAAGCGTTTTTCTAGATTCTCGGAGCCACTTAAATAAATGCCATTTGTTAAAATAGTTAGGGTTGAACATCGACAGCTTTGGATGTCTGCGACATGCTTTTAATTTAGCACGAACTAATGGTAATCGTTCATGTTCACGTTGTGGAATGCGATTATAAATAACGTCAGGAAATGGTAGCAGTTCTTGCTGCCATTTTCCTGTTTCTTCCAAATATACATAGCCTTGTAGATGAGTGCGATTGAGTAATAGTTTTTTGATGGTTAAGACGTAGACGATAAATCCCATACTGTTGCCGGTTCTAATAATATCGATAAAATTTGAACGATTGCCAAGAAAAGCACGTTTCTGATCATCGATAGTTAATATAGCTAGTACGGGTGTAGTAAGACTTGTAATTACCGCTTTTGGAGAAGAAGTGAGTAGTCGTTGATTGTTTATATTCATGAGTCGCTCCCTCCATTAAATCGGCTTAAATAAACACAATGATCAAAAATATGAGTTAAAGATGCTCTTCCTTCCGCTTTTAAGGCTGGATGCTTGAAGATGGAGCGTCCCGGTTTTGCATTTGCTTCGAACATCCAAACTGCGCCATCTTGATCTATTCCAATATCGAGTCCTAATTCACCCAATTGGTGTGGATAATTTCGTTCAATGGCTTCTGCTAAACGTACAGAGACATGTTTTGCTTTTTGTAAAATTTGATCGGCTCGATTTCCAAATGTTCTATTTAGTGCTTGTTGTGGCGTAAGGAGCGTACCGCCGCTATTAACATGAGTCGTTACACTGCCACGTCCTGCTTTTTTTGCTCCTATTCCTGCGGATACCCATTGATTTTTACCATTTTTGTGCATGTGGAAACGGAAATCGATCGGGCAGCGATCAAGCTCAATTAATTTAATACCTTGCTGAGCAACATATTGCGATAGTTTGCTACCGTGTCTTGCTTGAAGCATTCGAATTAAACTGTTGAAGTGTTTAAAACGCAACAACACATTTTGCTTGCCTCTCCGGAAACGTGCAAAATAACCTTTTCCTGGTTGATAGGTTAGACGATAAATGCCAATGCCAAGGCTGCCCGCAGTTGGTTTGTAATAAATAAATCGATGCTTTTCCAACATATCTTTAATCGTTTCAACAGAAGGGTTGTTCACCGATTCTGGTAGATGATGCAATGCTTCGGGATCATTGTCGAGTAGTTGGTAAACATCGGCTTTATTTAAAAAACTCCAATTGAAAAAAGGGATAGAGTGTTGGACGAAACGTTCACGGACGGAACTTAAATAGGCTGCTGATTCCGCTTTGCGATTCGGCAATCGATTATAGATCACATCTGGCAAAGGAACTGTTCGGCGTTGCCAGCCACCTTGGGGGCTGAGAAAAAAGCCGTTTACTGTCTTGTTATTCCAGTTAATATCACTTGGTGTAAAACCGAAAATATAAGCTTTCTTTTCACCTGTTTTAATAATTTGTCTAATTAGCCCAGCACGATTACCGAATGGATATCGTTCATCTGAACGAAGAGTATCGGTTAGTACGCCAACTAATGGGCCTAGTCTAATGCTATCTCCTTCTCGTTGGATGGAAATAGTACCAGTACGTGGAATATGCAAAGATTGTCTAATAGGAACAGATACATATAATATTTGTCCACTTCTATTTAACTTTCTGATCGATACGTCTATAGAAGCGTTGCCCATAAAAAGTTTAATTCTTTTGTGAGTAGTTAACTCGAGCTGTTTGAGCAACGAACTAGACATATAGACAACAAGATCAGATTGAGAAGAGAAGCGGACATTGCAAGTTGTCAAGCTCATCGATGAACCTCCTGAATGTTAAGTGATCGCATAGTTGCATGTAACAAATGCGAATAGCGGCGATCGTTATTTGCGTGCTTCCATAAATAGTGTCCATATTGCAAAGGGCGAATAGTGGACAGTACTTGGGCTTTTTTGTCTTTGATCATCGTAAAACTTTGTCTGCCCGGTCGTGAGTTTACTTCTAGCAACCATAACTGTTGTTGCCGATCCAAGCCGAAATCAAAGGCTAGTTCTGCAAATTTACCTAGTCTTTGTTCCAGTAAAGTAGCTGCGTGGATACTGAGTGAGTGTAGTGTTTGTTCTAACTGTTTCATATCAATGAAAGTTGTTAATCGGTCAGGTAATGTAGCTAGTGAAACTGCGATCCCGCCACCATGTAGATTGGATGTAATACTATGCTGTTGACCACATCTGACAGCGATGCTGGTCATTTGCCAGAGCCCTGATTTATCTTTTTGTAATAAACAGCGAAGATCAAATGGATAGTCGTCTTTATCAACTAATTGTAGATAGGGTTGGAGCAAATATCGTTGGCTTGCTATTATAGTATGAAATTTTTTGGTTAGTGCTTCTATCCCTGATAAATTTATCGAAAAAGATTGATTAGACATCGTTCTACCCGTTAGCTTCCACTGTTTTTCTGAAGAGTCCGATGAATGAATCCGAATGATTCCTTTGCCTTGCATACCAGCTTTTGGCTTGATGATAACGCCGTTAGGCTGTTTTTTTAATAATGCTAATAAATGTTTCATATGAATAAATGGTAAAGTAGGCGGAAGATATTGCTGGAGAGATGAATCTGTTTGAAGGATGCGATGGACGGCCCATTTTCCTGGTAACGTAGCATTTAATCGTAAGTGGTTTTTTGTTTGCTGAAGAAGTTGAAGTTGTTTGCTGGATGTAGCAAAGTCTTTGTAATTCGTATGAAAACGGCGATCATAGATTATATCAGGCAAAGAAATTCGTTGCTTCTTCCAAAGGCTATCTGACCAGACATATCCGGACAATTCTTTTTTCTCTACGTTAAAATCGCTCATTTGAATAACATAAAATGTCATATCTAATTGAATAGCCGCTTGCGCTAGTTGTTCTAAAAAACGTTGCTCTGGCAAGATAACTTCTTCTGTGCAATCATTATTTTTGATGGCGGCTACAACAGTAGCTATTATTGGTTGCAATTGTACATCAATCCCTCCTGTTGTACCATCCAATTAAAACTCAGAAATATACTTAGCGTAAGCAATCATTTTTTTTACAGATGGTCGAATTTTACCGTCTTTTAATGGTGTATTATCATTTTTAGATGGTTTGGAGTTTACTTCTAGTAGCCATATTCGGCCGAACCGATCCACTGCAAAGTCAATCCCTAGTTCAGCGAAATGGGCTTCTAGTTGTTTGTCGATTGCTTTGGCAATTTGCATAGCGGCATGTTTTAGACGGGTAATTAATTCTAAACCGTTGTTTGGTGTCAAAATATTGGATTTACTAATGGCTTCTTCTACACGACTAAGCGTACCGCCTCTAGCGATGTTAGAAACAAAATGCTGGCTACCCGCAATACGGGCAACGGTCGACGTAATCGACCATTCACCAAGATGATTTTTTTGAGCTAATACTCGAAAATCAACGGGGCGTTTTTGAACTTCAATGAGCCGTAGTCCTTGTTGTACTTGATACTTTGTCGTTTTTTTGCGAAATAATCGGGTATATAACTGTGTTAAATTGGTGTATTGACCATGTCTAGTTCCTTGGTTTGTTGTACGTTGTACTTGGTAACCGTTTGTTGTATCAGCGGTGATGCGAATAATTCCTCGCCCCATACTTCCTTCTACTGGTTTCACAAAAAGCGTCGAATATTTGTTGCTCATTTGTTTTAACGTATTCATACTAGCTAGTGGTTTGGATTCGGGTAAGTAAGTGCGAACTGTTCCATGTTGCTCTAACGCCTGAAAGACTTCTGTTTTATCAAGAAATTGTTCATTAAAAATAGTAGTGTTGTATTTGTTGGTAACGAACTTCCAAAATTGTTGGACGGTAGGGGAGCTTTCTATTTTTCGTGATGATAAACGATTATAGATAACATGTGGAATAGGCATTTGTTTTTGCTGCCAATGATCGTGATAAGTCCAGCCAAACACGGAGTGCGTATCGATTCTCATATGTTTTGGAGTGAAAAAGAAGACGTAAGCACCTTGGGCATGAGCTGCTTCACTTACTTCAAGACAAAACCGACTAATCGCACCAAAAGGGCGTGATAAATCGTCGGGAAAATCTTTACTTACGAGAATACCTATAATAGGTCCTAACTGTAGCGTTTTAGTTTCGGCAATATATTTTAGGTGGATATAAGTAGGCGTATTTGTCCTATGAAAAGCTAATGTTTTGGCAAGAGTAGTATTCAGCATAATCCCTTTTTGTTTGGCTGCTGGAATAATTCGGATTTGTTCATACCATGATCCAAATTGCAATGTGACAGATTGTGTGGCAGGAATATTCCACCGCTTCATGACAGATTCACTTAATATGACTGCATCAGATTGAAGTAAGGTGGAAGGGGCTATCCCGATAGCTACTTTTGATTTTGACATTGTAAATCTCCTTCCGAGCATGGTCTTTTTATAGAATTAAAAAACGATACACTGCAATACATCATCATATGAGGACATAATATCCTTGGTGAATGTTTAGAAATAATCAAAAAAACAGCTTCCTAGTACAGTAAAGTACTAAGCAGCTGTTTTCGGTTACATAAACAAAATTATTTTGATTTTAATTCTTTGAAATTAACGACTTGTTTAATAATTTTATAGATTTCTTTTTGTTCACTCATACTGAGATCGACTATTTGATGGGTAATCTTTTCGAAATATATGTTTTTTTCACTATCTTCATCATTTATGATGGGTGCTGGTAACGTTACAAGTTCCGACAGAGGTCTATGAAGTGCTGAAGCAATTTTATTCAGTACGTCAATGGTAGGATTTTTTTCTCCGCGTTCTACTTGTCCCATATAAGAGGCGTTAATATCGGCTCTTAGTGCTAGTTGTTCTTGGCTTAAGCCTTGCGCTTTACGTATAGTTCTTATGTTTTCACCTATTAGTTTCACGATATCGCTCATAAAGTCACCTCATTATTACGATAGAGTTTTATATAGATAGCAACAACGTTATATAAGAACTATTAAAAATAACTACTATAGTCATTGACACTTAAATAGTATTCTCTTATAATCAATAGAAATATTTGAATATTTAGGTAAAATGTTTGTTTTATTGAAGTGGGGGCGACAGTTAGTGGAAGTATTTAAAACGCAGAGTGAAACTACTCGTGCTTTTTATTTTCAAGTACCGTTTTCGTTACAATTTACTTATCAATATGCCCATCAAATTCGTAAACATGCATCTGCGACAGGTTTCTTTAATTGTGATATTGATGCGCATCATCAACTGATTACATTTCAAATGGATTTGCAGTCCGATGTTATCGCAAGACCATTTAGCTACAAAAGCTCTTTATTTTGTAAGCGTACATATCAAGCACTGTCTCACCAAAGAATAGTTATAGATAATCAAGTCGTTCGAACGATAAAATATAGAACACCAATCGTCTATAATTGGCACTTGTATTTGTGTAATGAAGCAAAGAAAACTTATAGTCTGGGTACATTGGAGAGAGTGATGAAGCGATATGTACTAAAAGATGAACAGCAACAGCCAATTCTTTTGTTTCCTAAAGTAATTCATTTACAAGCGGATTGGTAATGTATCGAATTCGATGTTAATCCTCTATAATAGTAATAGGATGCAGAGGAAGGACGTATAGTGATGACCAAACAGCCATATATGGAAGCAGATAGCAAACATGAACAAGTGTTACGCTACATTAAAAGTTTACCGATCGGTCAGCGTATTTCGGTCCGAACAACAGCTCAGCAATTAGAAATCAGTGAAGGAACAGTATATAAAGCATTTAAAGAAGCCGAAAGTATTGGATTGGTGAGTACAAGAAAACGAATTGGAACGGTTCGGATTGATCGAAAGCGTAGGCATGCAGTAGAACAGTTAACATTCGGTGAAGTAGCGGAAATAGTAGAAGGAACGCTGTTCGGTGGAACAGATGGATTGCATAAACCATTGTTAAAGTTCGTTATTGGTGCGATGGAGCTAGAAGCAATGTTACAGTACATTGCGGAAGGTAGTTTGCTTATTGTAGGTAATCGGATTAGTGTACATCGGAGTGCGCTTGAACTGGGTGCGGGCGTATTAATAACGGGTGGATTCGAGCCTAGCCAAGAAATGGTGGAACTAGCGAATGAACGGGGACTACCTATTTTAACATCTAGACATGATACCTTTACGGTAGCGTCGATGATTAATCGAGCGATGTACGATCGTTTGATTAAAAGGAAAATTATACTTATTGAGGACATTGTCACCTTTAGTAAACCTGCCGATGTGTTGCATGCATATGATACTATTCATAAGTTTCATGCGATGGTGCGGAAAACGGGCGATTCTCGCTTTCCAGTTTTAGATGACCGCAAAAAAGTAGTCGGCATGATGACCGCCAAAGATGTTATCGGAGTGCCGTTGGACTATCATATTGAGAAAGTGATGACACGACAACCGATTACGATTGCTCCAAACATTACAATAGCGGCAGCGGCACATACGATGGCTGCTGAAGGGATCGATATGTTGCCTGTAGTAGATCGTCATCGCAAATTGTTAGGTGTAATTACAAGGCAAGAAGTGTTGGATGCGATGCGTTTTGCTGGTAAAGAACCGCAATCGGGAGAAACATTCGAAGATTTAATGTGGAATGGTTTTATGGCAGTAGAAGAGAAAGAGACTGCAACCGCTAGTATTATTTATCGTGGGAAAATGACTCCACAAATGTCCGGAACGTTAGGAATGGTATCAGAAGGATTGTTATCTACACTGATGTCACTTGCTGCAAGAAGAATGGTTAAAGAAACGAGCAAAAGGGACTTTCTACTAGAAAGTATGACGACATACTATATACGCCCAATACAGATTGACCATGAAATATCTATTAAACCGTCATTGTTGGAGATGAGTCGGAAGTTTACAAAGTTAGAAGTGGAAGTGAGAGACAAACAAGGGGTGGCCGCCAAAGCGATGATGACGGCCCAGATGATCGATCCTTATTGATGATTGGCATAGAGCATACTTTATTACTTGGTAGATTGCTCCATGATACGTCTATAAGTGGACAAATTGCGTAATCCAGCAAATAAGTTAAAGAGACCAACGACAAGAAACAGTGAACCGATAATTATTCGTAAAGTAGATTCGTTCGATAAAAAAAATTGGGCAGCTGCCATAAAGATGAGCATGCTGCCCATACTTATGTTCATTTTTGCTGTAATAACGCCTCTTTGATTGCTTTCTTCTGCGCGTCTACTTTTAAAGCTGTAGGTTAAAGAGAGTACCAGTGAAATGAAAATCGCTGGTGCAAAAAACCATTGAATAAGTGTAACCATACTGCCGAAGCACTCCTTCGTAAAACAATTAATGTATGTCATATTGTAACATATATCGTAGATGGAAGTCTCATCGTTGTTTACGAAGCAGGTTTTTTAATAGATGTGCGAACAGTAAGCCATACTTGCAGTACATTGTCCACAACGAGTACCGTTTTAATTTCGATAACGTAGTCTTTTTGATTAATGTCACTGTATACTTTCTTCTCCAATAACTTACGAGCAAATTGCGCATTCGAATCAATATCAAAAATGCTACGTCCCAAAAATACGGACAAATCTTCTTTTACTCGTTTTATAATTTCTGTTTCGGTTAATTGATCGAGGAGTGGTCGTTCTGATGTTTGTCCTTTTTCATTTTCTATACGAGGTAAAATACTTTTAATGACGGTATGTTGATCTTTAAATTGATTTAAGTGAGTAATATCTTCCTCATATTGTGTTAGTTTTGCTTGTAAAATGGTTCGCTCATTCATTAACTTTTCTAGCGAAGCGAGGGATAGCGAATGATATAGCGCTGCACCTAGTATTATGCCAACTAAAAGAACCCCTACAAATTGCATTGCCTTTGTAAATTTTGCGAAAAGTGGGATACGCATTGATTATACGGCCCCTTTGCAAATAAGTTTAATTAATTCCGTTGCTACATGTGCTCCGAGAAAAGCGAATATAATGTAACTAATTTGTTGCGCAGCTGGTGATAGATGTCCTTGTGTAATATTACTCTCAATAACGCGTACTGGATCGACAGATCCGCCTACAGCTGCTACAATCGCCCAAATTTTAAGTCTCATTGCTGTATCCAGCATAATAGTTGCAGGAGGCAGCAACATAAATACGGCGCCGATGCTAGCAAGTAGTGAGCCTCCTAATACGATGCCAAAGGCGATAAAAAAATCAAGCCCTGCTTTGGTTAAAAAGTAGGTCACGTTAACTCCCCTCGCTTCACTAGAATAACTTTCGATTTTTGTTTTATTCGTCGTACTACCATTGTATGGGCGTGTCCGCCTTGTTTATGATAAACTGGATATAATAATGTATAGAAGTAAGGATGCAGAGAAAGGACAAGTTAACATGGGTAGCATTAGCGCGGACAGTGGAAGTAAATCATCGTTTGTTCATTTGCACGTTCATAGTGAATATAGTTTGCTCGATGGAGCTGCCCGGATGAAAGAATTAGTAGATCGAGCAGTTGATTTAAATATGCCTGCGCTTGCGCTTACGGATCATGGTGTAATGTATGGAGCGATACCATTCTATAACTATTGCTTGGAGCGGGGAATTAAGCCGATCATTGGTTGCGAAATGTACATTACTGCCACGTCGCGGTTGGAAAAGAGTAACCGACAAGAAAATCCGAACTATCATTTAACTGTTCTAGCAAAAAACAATGTGGGCTATCACAATTTAATAAAGCTATCTACTATCGGTTATTTAGAAGGATTTTATTATCGTCCTCGTATTGACTTAGATATTCTTCGTGACCATGCAGAAGGGCTAATTTGCTTGAGTGGATGTATGGGTGGACAACTATCACAGCTACTGCTACAGGGCAAGATTTCGGAAGCGGAAACATTAGCAACGCAATATAAACAGGTGTTTGGTGAAGATTATTATATTGAACTACAGGATCATGGATTATATGAACAAAAAAAAGTGCTGCCTTTATTAAAAGAATTAGCAGAAAAGTTACAAATTTCTGTCGTAGCGACTAATGATGTTCACTATATACAAGCAGAAGATGAAGCGTTGCAAGATATATTAATTTGTATTGGAACAGGTAAAACGGTGGAAGACGAAGATAGGCTTCGGATTGCATCGAATCAGCTTTACATGCGCAGTACGGACGAAATGAGTGCTTTGTTCCGCCACATACCGCAAGCGATAACGAACACGCGTGCAATAGCGGACAAATGTGAGTTAGAAATAGTGTTTGGTAAAGCGCCATTGCCTTTATATGAGCCATTGCCCGATTCCCAAAATGCTACACAGTTTTTACTTGATTTGTGTCAACAAGGAGTAGTGGAGCGTTACGGACAATTATTAGAGTGGCAACAAACGACATATCAAGCGACCATTATGGAACGATTGCAGTATGAATTGTCCATTATCGAAAAGATGGGCTTTAGCGATTACTTTTTAATTGTCTGGGATTTTATTCGATTTGCACATGAACAAGGAATACGAACGGGACCAGGGCGTGGATCGTCGGCAGGTAGTTTAGTAGCGTATGTACTTCATATTACGGACGTAGATCCGATCAAATATAACTTGTTGTTTGAACGATTTTTAAATCCAGAACGAATTTCGATGCCGGATATAGATATAGATTTTGATGATGAACGACGTGATGAAGTTATCGCTTATGTGCTGGACAAATATGGAGATGATCACGTTGCACAAATCATTACTTTCGGTACGATGGCGGCAAGAGCCGCTGTGCGTGATGTTGGGCGGGCGTTACGTTTACCGATTCCGCTTGTCGATCGAACAGCTAAGCAAATACCTGCGCAAGTCGGTATTACACTTACCGATGCTCTCAAAGAAAACGAAACGTTGCGCGAGATGTATGAAACGAATCCACAAGTAGAACGATTATTGAAGCTTGCTATACAAGTAGAAGGAATGCCTAGACACGCCTCTACCCATGCGGCAGGAGTCGTATTGTCTGCGGAGCCATTAACGCACTATGTTCCGTTGCAAACGGGTGGAAGTGGGACACTGGAAGCTCAAATGCCGATTACGCAATATTCAATGGAACATTTGGAAGCACTTGGACTATTGAAGATGGACTTTTTGGGACTACGCACATTGTCCATCATGGAGCGAGCTATTGGTTTTATTAGAGAGCAAGATAGAATAGAAATAGATTTCAGAAATGTAGATGATGCCGATCCGACAACGTATCAGATGTTAGGAAAAGGTGAAACGACGGGCATTTTTCAGTTAGAATCATCGGGTATGCGTAAAATATTACGTGATTTAAAGCCAACTGCTTTTGAAGACATTATATCTGTCCTTGCATTATATCGACCGGGACCGATGGAGTTTATTCCGACGTTTATTGCAAGTAAGCATGGTTATACACAAGTACATTATCCTCATCCATCGCTTGCGCCTATATTGCAGGATACGTATGGCATTATCGTTTACCAAGAGCAAATTATGCAAATTGCTTCGCATATGGCTGGTTTTAGCTTAGGAGAAGCGGATTTATTGCGACGAGCGGTATCCAAAAAAAATCGTGCGATATTGGATCAAGAAAGAGCTCATTTTGTACAAGGAAGCTTGCGCAAAGGCTATACGGATGATGATGCTAACGTCGTTTATGATATGATTGTACGCTTTGCTGATTATGGATTTCCTCGTGCTCATGCTGCTGCTTATGGTGTTTTAGCTTTTCAAACGGCATGGTTAAAAGCACATTATCCTGTACCATTTATGGCATCGATGTTAACTTCTGTTACTGGTAATATGCCAAAAACAGCACAGTATGTCGAAGAATGTCGCAGGATGGGTTTGCAAGTGTTAGCACCTGATATCAATGAAAGTTTAGATAGTTTTACACCTAGAACAGATCATATTCGTTTCGGTCTTGGCGCTATTAAAAACGTTGGTAAACAAGCGATTGAAGCGATCATTAGTGAGCGTGAAAAAGAAGCATACAGTAGTCTATTAGACTTTTGCAAACGAGTCGATTTACGAGTCGTCAACAAACGAGTTTTGGAGTCGTTAATTCAAGCAGGAGCTTTTGATCGATTGCCAGGGCACCGAGCGCAGTTGCTGGGTGGGCTTGAAGAAACGATGGCAGCAGCTAGCAAATGGCGCAAAGAACGAGAAGAATTACAAATTGAATTATTTGGACTAGAAGAGGTACAGAATTGGGAAATTGAACTGCCGGATATTCGTCCTTTTTCATTGATGCAGCAATTAGAGCTTGAACGTGAATTGCTTGGCATTTATTTGTCTGGTCATCCGCTAGATGATGTCGAACCTGTAATGGAGCAGCAGTCTCTGCATCGTTTGTCTCAATTGTTTGATCTTGCCGATGGCAGCTCGATTGTGACGCTTGTTATGATAGCGGATCTTAAACCATTTACGAACAAACGTGGTAATGCTATGGCATTTATGACGGTTGAAGATCGATTAGTGCAAATTGAAGCAGTTGTTTTCCCGGCGGTTTGGCGGCGGGTAGAAGCGGTATTAACGAAAGGAAAAGGAACAATTATCGCGATTCAAGCTACTGTGCAGCAGGAAGAGGATAGTTATAAACTATTGTTGGACAATGCGATTGTGTACGAAGCGGATGATCGCAAATTTTTGGCGGAATTAACCTATATGAAACGTCAAATACATCTTCGACAGGCGAAGCAGCAACCAGTTGACAAATCATTACCATTGAAAAGTAATCAACGTGTATTTATTAAAATAAGTGCACAAGCAGAACAAGAGGAGCGACTACATCGTTTGAAACAATTGCTTCAACAACATAAAGGAAATTATCCAACTATTTTGTACTATGAGCGAAAAAAACAAACGGTTGCATTGAGTGAGCAGTATCAAGTTTCTCCTACAAAAAAAATGCTGCAAGAAATCGAAACGTTGCTAGGTAAAGGTAGTGTAGCGATTAAGTAATTCGAAAAGAATTTAGTATCATGTCGTCCATTTCCGCATATGCATAGTTTACACGAAGCGGGAAAGGGTGTTATACATGGAAAAGATCGAACAATTGCTGATGGACAGAGGAGTATCTATTAGAGATATAGCAGAAATCGTGCATCAGATGCAAGTACCTTACAATGCAGTGTTAACGCTGGAGGAATGTGTGCAAAGTGTATATTCCGTACTTGCTAAGCGAGAAGTTCAATATGTACTATATACAGGTATTGCATTGGATAAGCTTGCAGAAGAAAAACAATTGCCAGAGCCATTACAATCTATTATGGAGAGAGACGAATCATTGTATGGCGTAGATGAGACGCTAGCATTAGGTATTACCAACGTATATGGGATGATAGGTTTAACTAGTTTTGGCTATTTAGATAAAGTGAAACCAGGCGTTATCGCCAAGTTAAACAATTCCAATGATGAAATCCATGTTTTTTTAGATGATTTAATTGCTGGCATTGCCGCTGCTGCGTCCGCTAGAATTGCGCATAAAGACTTGCAAATATAACGATATCATTTGCCGGAATTGCTATAACTATGTTATCATTGTGTCATTATATGACCATTGACGGGAACATGTAATTAGTATGGCAATAGGAGAGAATGACAAGCTCCAGGAGGTACTGAGATGTGGACAGTAATTTACATCGCACCAACGGCCAAAATAGCTGAAAATATTAATGAACGATTAACGGCGGAAGGTTTTCTCATTAAAATTCGCCCCGTCAATCTGTCAAAACAGCAGTTTGAAATTCTTGTACCATCAGGGGAATTAGATGAAGTTCAAGAAGTGTTCAACTCCATTATCAGGCTCTGATCGGCTTCAAAAATTTATGATTGCTACTTGAGAGGTGTCACACGTGCAAATAAAGGATTTATTTTCTAAAAAAAAGTACGCAACAATTCCAACGGGCCGGGCAAAACGCGACATACCTGAAGGTTTGATGAATAAGTGTGCCAAATGCGGCACTATTTCGTACAGTAAAGAATTGGAAAAGAATTTAAAAGTATGCTTATCATGCGGTCATCATTTTCGGTTAAGTGCATTTGAACGATTAGCAATGACATTGGATGAAGGTAGTTTTAATGAATATGATGCTACGATGGAATCTTTGGACCCACTAGAGTTTCCAGGATATGCAAGTAAATTGGAACAACAGAAAGCGAAATCAGGCTTGCTCGAAGGAGTAATTACTGGCGACGGGACGATTAATGGGCTTCCTGTAGTAGTAGCTGTTATGAGCTTTGATTTTTTCAGTGGAAGTATGGGGTCCGTTGTGGGCGAGAAGATTACGAGAGCGATTGAAGCTGCACATGAAAAGCAGCTACCGCTTATTATCTTTTCAACTTCTGGTGGTGCAAGAATGCAAGAAAGTATTATTAGTTTAATGCAAATGGCAAAAACAAGCGCTGCACTATCTAAGTTTCAACAAGCGGGCGGGCTGTTTATTTCTATTTTTACAGACCCAACTATGGGTGGTGTGTCGGCTAGTTTTGCTAGTTTAGGTGACTATAATTTGGCAGAGCCAGGCGCGTTAATCGGATTTGCAGGTCGCATTGTTATTGAACAAACGATTAGACAAAAACTACCAGATAATTTCCAAACGGCAGAATTTAACTTACAACATGGCCAACTCGACAAAGTTGTGCATCGTAAAGATATGAAACAAATTTTGACCAAGTTGCTTGATATGCATTCGAAAGAGGGAGGTAGCTTCTAATGGCCAATGAATTACCTTTTGAGAAACCGCTAAATGACTTGCGTCAAAAAATAGTGGAGTTAAAAAGTTTAAGTGAAGATAAAGGCATTGACTTTACAGAAGAAATTATGCGGCTGGAAGAGCGTTGCAAGCAGTTGGAACATGAACTGTATAGCGAATTAACACCAGCACAGAAAATGCATATGGCCAGACACCAGCAACGTCCAACAACACTCGATTTCATTCATGCCATATTTGAAGATTTTATCGAGCTACATGGTGACCGGCTATTTGCTGATGATTTAGCAATAGTTGGCGGTCTTGCCAAACTAAATGGAGTACCTGTTACTGTCATCGGCCATCAACGAGGGAAAGATACGCGTGATAATATCGCTCGTTTTTTTGGCAGCCCACATCCGGAAGGATTTCGTAAAGCATTACGATTGATGACGCAAGCTAATAAATTTAATCGACCGATTATTACGCTTATCGATACAAAGGGTGCGTATCCTGGTAATACGGCAGAAGAGCGTGGACAATCGGATGCGATTGCCCGTAACTTGCGTGAGATGGCAGGATTTACTGTTCCGATTATTTGTATTGTTATTGGTGAAGGCGGTAGTGGTGGAGCGCTTGCACTTGGTGTTGGTAATCGGGTGCTCATGTTAGAAAATGCTATTTACTCGGTTATATCTCCTAATGGAGCGGCATCTATTTTGTGGAAAGATGCTTCGAAAGCAGATATAGCAGCAGAAGCGATGAAAATTACTGCCAAAGATTTAGTGGAGTTTGGTATTATTGAAGAGATTATTGCCGAACCTGAAGGTGGGGCTCATCGCGACGTAGCTTATCAAGCGGATCAAGTAAAGCAAGTAGCATGGCGTCATTTGCAACAATTGCTAACGATGACTGCTGATGAATTAGTAGAGGATCGCTATGAAAAGTTTAGAAAAATTGGCTACTATCAAGAAGCAGTGCAAGAATTGACTGAAGTAGCATCGGATAAAAATGAAGTGCTGTCTGAGGAAGTCGAACAGATAGTAGAGGTAGAAGCTGAGAATGAAACTTCTCAGAAAATAGAAAATATAGATGACAAAGCGAAAGTTACAACAGAGCTATAAGAGCTAAACAAGCTTGTTTTGTACATAAATTATTAACATTTGACGATAAATATGGCAACTCATCGAATATTAAGATTTATTACTGTACAAGCTGTGAATGTTCGTGTCATTATATAGATGTATCTGAACTTAATAGTAAGCAACGGAGGAAATATTAAATGCGCAAAACTAAAATTGTTTGTACTATTGGACCATCCAGTGAGTCGTTGGAGAATACAACGAAGCTGATTAAAGCAGGTATGAACGTTGCCAGACTTAACTTTTCACATGGTGATTTTGAAGAGCACGGCAATCGAATTAAAAATATTAAACAAGCGAATAAAGAGCATGGCACGTCTGTTGCTATTTTGCTTGATACGAAAGGACCAGAAATTCGTCTAGGCACACTCGCTGATGAATATGAACTTATTCAAGGCGACGAAGTTGTTCTAACTACAGAGAACATCGTAGGCGATAACAAACGAATTCCGGTTACTTATACGAACTTACCGAATGATCTTTCCGTAGGATCTACTGTGTTAATTGATGATGGCTTAATTGGTCTAACGGTAGAACGAATCGAAGGAACTGAAATTTATTGCCGCATCGTTAATAGTGGTCCAGTAAAAAGTAAAAAAGGTGTTAACGTACCAGGAGTAAAGATTTCTTTGCCAGGTATTACTGAAAAAGACGCCAACGATATTGTATTTGGTATAGAGCAGGGTGTTGATTTTATCGCTGCTTCATTCGTGCGTAAAGCAAGCGATGTGTTGGAAATTAGAGAGCTATTAGAGCGTCACAACGCTTCACATATCCACATCATTTCTAAAATCGAAAATCAAGAAGGCGTAGATAACCTAGATGAAATTATCGAAGTTTCTGACGGTTTAATGGTAGCTCGTGGAGATCTTGGTGTAGAAATTCCGACCGAAGAAGTACCACTAGTACAAAAAGAAATGATTAAAAAATGTAACCGAGCTGGAAAGCCAGTTATTACGGCTACACAAATGCTTGATTCTATGCAACGTAACCCACGTCCGACAAGAGCAGAAGCAAGTGACGTAGCTAATGCTATTTTTGACGGCACAGATGCTATTATGTTATCTGGAGAAACTGCTGCGGGAAGATATCCAGTAGAATCTGTTCAGATGATGGCAAGAATTGCAGAGCGTACAGAATCAGCGCTTGAATATAAGGAAATCTTCTTGAAGCAAGCGAATGCGCAACAAATGACTGTTACAGAATCAATTAGTCAATCTGTAGCTAACTCTGCATTAGAGCTTGATGCTAGAGCGATCGTTACATCGACACAGAGCGGCTTTACAGCTCGTATGGTATCGAAGTATCGTCCAAAAGCTCCAATCATCGCTGTCACTACAGACGAGCGTGTCATGCGTCATTTGGCACTTAGCTGGGGAGTAACGCCACTGCACGGTGCTGAAGCTGCTACAACGGACGAAATGTTCGAAATTGCAGTAGCTAGTACGTTGCGTACGAATATGTTAAGCCTTGGTGATACGATTGTCATTACAGCAGGTGTACCAGTTGGACAAGCTGGAACGACGAACTTAGTGAAAATTCATCACATTGGTGAATTGCTTGCAAAAGGACAAGGAATCGGGAGCCAAGCAGCAACTGGCAAAATTATTGTTGCTACTAATGCAGCAGAAGCTAATGCAAAAGTAGAGCAAGGGGATATTCTAGTCGCTATTTCTACGGACAAAGATTACATGCCTGCTTTTGAAAAAGCTAGTGCGGTAATTACGGAACAAGGCGGAATTACTAGCCATACTGCTGTTTGTGGATTGAACTTGAGTATCCCAGTTATTTTGGGAGTTAAAGAAGCAACAGCTATATTAAAAGATGGTATGGAAGTTACCATTTATGGCGAGACAGGCTTTATCTACTCTGGACAATCCAAAGTATTTTAATTCGAATTGTTTGCAAACATAATGTAAAGTCAAAGAACAGTTGGACAAGTTTTGCTTCCCGACTGTTCTTTTTTTTATTTTTTGAAAGACAAGTGTTAATATGTAGATATGATATTTTTAGCTTGAAATGAGTAGGATAAAGTCATTGGGAAAGGATGAGTATAGCATTGACAATGAAACAGCAAGGATGGGTAGTTCATCCACTTCGTGTTCGGTATCAAGAAACGGATCAAATGGGCGTTGTGTTTCATGCTAACTATTTGACGTGGTTAGAGATGGGGAGAACAGAGTGGGTGCGACAGCACGGATTTACTTACAAAGAGATGGAAGATAAGGGAGTATTGTTACCCATTATTGATTTGCAATGCAAGTTTGTTAGCCCAGCACGTTACGATGATCATGTGATTGTCTGTACAACACTTACTGAAAGTAGTCGACTGCAAATGAAGTTTACTGCACAGATAAGAAAAGTGGATGAGGCAATTGCGACAACGACTACATTAGTAGATGATCCATTGCCAGGGGAGTTACTAGTGCAGGCAGAAACAAACCATGTGTTTGTAAATAAACAATTAAAACCGATTCGTATTCTGAAAATAATGCCAGAATTGGCAAGTATACTAACGTAAAGATTAGATAGCAATTAGTAAGTAATATACAGAGGTGAGCATATGAAAAAATGGTGGTTACTTTTATTTATTCTAGTACCTGTTATAGAAATTTGGGGAATTGCTCAAGTGAGTAATCAATTGGGCGGTTTACTGACATTGACGTTGCTGTTTCTAATTGTTGCACTTGGCTTTTATATTTTACGTGTTTATGGATTGCGAGCGTGGCAAACCGTTGCAGAACAGCTTGCAGCTGGACAGCCGCCAGGGTTTGCCATGCTCGATGGTATATGCATCTTTGTCGGTGCTGTTTTATTGATGATACCAGGCTTTTTCACCGATATTGTTGCGTTGTTGCTGTTAATACCATTTACACGACCAATATTCAAAAAAATAATATTTCATTGGTTAGAGAAACTGATGAAGTCTGGTCGCTTTACGATGATTGGTCGATTTTAACTTTAATAATGAAGTATCGAAACTCGAATGACTAACTGGATTCCCCATACTCTGCGAAATTCATTGCCAAGCTGTTTTATTTCTTGTAATTCTAAATCTAGTGATGCGGTTGTTTTGACATGTAAAATGTATTGATATTCATTCCATTCACTTCTAATTTGTTTGATTACTTGTTGTTTACTACGATCTAGTGCAGCGGCAACTTTTAAAATGGTACCAAGTTTTTGGACTAAATCAATGTCACCTTCATGTAAAATTGCATTATATTTGTGCAGTTGATTTCTTGCTAAACCTTTTGTTTTGTAAGCTGCAATTGCTGCAGTTAGCAGCTGTTCTCTGTGCGTTAAACCGTATAATTTAGCATGTAGCAACAAATAAAAAGTGTGTTCGCTATAAAAATCGTAATCGATATATATTCCTATTTTGTATAGAGGAGCCGCTGTTTTTAACAATTTGTAGGCGTCGGAACGCAAAGGTGCATTAGCTGTTAAATGGTGTAACAAGTGAGTAGCCATACGTTTTATTTGATTGCGATATGATATGGTTTCTGGACTGTACAATGTACAAATATTGTCGATACTTTCCTCCAGCGGACTATAGCGATAGTCAATTTTTTGTTGCATTGTTAAATATAAACCATCGCGTAAACCAGTACTGCAAATAATGAGCTGTGAAACATTTAATAATGGAATAAGGCATAATAATATTGCCATTCCAGGCAAGATAACATCGGTGCGATCACGAGTAATTCCGGCTGTTCGACCTAGCTGATCTTTAGCTAATAAACATAGTTGATCGAAGAGGTGGGTAATGGTAGTAACGTCCATCGTGAAATTATGTATATTACGATAAACATAATTTGATTTATGTTGATAGACGGTAGCCATTGTGCGCAGTGTGCCACCAATGCCAACCATTCTATAGCCGAATTTGGCGTATTTCTCTATCCAAGGATTGTTTTTTATTTCATTTGTCAAATATTTTTGAAGAGAACTTTGATGAAGTTGTTCGGTTGACAAATAAAGTTGTTCGAATTGTAAAGCATTAATACAACCAATCGGTAATGAAACGCTGTGTAGTAGCTGTCTATTTTTGAATAACGAAATTTCTGTACTACCTCCACCAATATCAATCAAAAAGCCGTTTTTAATAGTAAGTGATTGCAACATTCCGGCAAAACCTAAAGCGGCTTCTTGCTCACCACTTAATAATTCGATTTGCAATTGCGTTTTTTGTTTGATTTCTGCAATAATTTGTTTATTATTAATAGCAAAGCGTAAAGCGGCAGTTGCTACCGTTCGAATATGATTTACCTGATGATGTTCGCAGATCGATTTAAAGTAACGAATGGCTTTGAGCAATTTTTGGACAGCTTCTTGTTTTAACCGTTTATCTTTATCCAAGTATTCTCCTAGTCGTGTAGCCACTTTATTCGTTTCAATAATACGATGGGCACCGCTTGCTGTTCGTTCGTATATTACAATTCTTACAGAATTAGAACCAATATCAATAATAGCTACTTTGCCATTTGACATGAGAAACCTCCCTGAAAACAAAACATCCAAATATTTAGTTGAGATGTGAAAAAAGAAAGCGATTCAATTTTGTAATTAACGTGATAAATCAATTTTATGTGTGATCTTGTTCACATCATTGTCAAAATCATTTATGATTGAATAGTTAAGTTTAAACTATATCATTACATTTATTCAATTACTATGAGTATAAAGGAGAGAGTACGATGACAGCAACAAAAGGTCTTGAAGGAATTGTGGCAGCAACATCATCCATCAGCTCGATCATTGACGGAGCGCTAACATATCGTGGAATTAATATTGATGAATTAGCTGAAAATGCAACTTTCGAAGAAGTAATTTATTTGTTATGGTATGGCAAATTGCCTAATCGAGCTGAACTTGCTAAGTTGCAAGAACAGTTGGATCAATATGCCGTTATTCCAGAGCAAGTAATTGCTCAAATTAAATTGTATCCAGCACAAACGAACTCTATGGCTGCACTGCGTACTGCTGTATCTAGTCTGGCGCTATATGACGAGGAAGCAAACGACATGTCGGAAGAAGCTAACTTGCGTAAAGCTATCAAATTGCAGGCACAATTGCCAACGATCATTGCCGCATATTCACGTATACGTGAAGGGAAAGATCCTATTGCTCCAAAAGCAGGCGTATCGATCGCATATAACTTTTTGTACATGTTATCAGGTAACGAGCCCGCAGATGTAGCAGTTAAAGCGCTTGATCAAGCACTAGTATTGCACGCAGATCATGAATTGAATGCGTCCACATTCGCAGCACGGGTAACCGTTGCAACTTTGTCTGATATATACTCAGGCGTTACTTCTGCTATCGGCACATTAAAAGGACCACTACATGGTGGAGCTAATGAAGCGGTAATGGTGATGCTGGAAGAAATAGGTTCGTTCGAAAACGTAGAGCCATACATTCAAAATGCGCTCGCTAATCGAGTGAAGATTATGGGCTTCGGTCACCGCGTTTACAAAAATGGTGATCCACGAGCTAAACATTTGCAAAAAATGTCTCGTGAGCTTGGTAAGCTTAATGGTGATTTAATGTTGTATGAGATGTCTACTAAAATTGAAGAATTGGTGACAGGTCAAAAAGGGCTTAAACC
Organism: Paenibacillus yanchengensis; assembly: GCF_042684845.1. NCBI lineage: Bacteria > Bacillati > Bacillota > Bacilli > Caryophanales > Paenibacillaceae > Paenibacillus > Paenibacillus yanchengensis. The sequence continues at coordinate 48,324 of NZ_JBHUMH010000016.1, forward strand.
AAACGTTGATTTTTACTCTGCATCAGTTTATACAACACTTGGAATTGCTCGTGATTTGTTTACACCGATATTTGCAATTAGCCGTGTTTCTGGTTGGACAGCACATATATTGGAACAGTTTTCCGATAATCGTCTAATTCGTCCTCGAGCAGACTATGTAGGGGCAAGTAATGTAAAATATATCCCGATTGAGGATCGTTAATTACTCACATAAATAGGAAACATGGTATACTAGACAGTGTGATCTTTGTTATAAACATATTTTAGGAGGAATTTATACATGGTTAAGTTTGATAAATACGCATTGCCAACAGAAGGCGAGCAAATTACTATCAATGATGGTGTTTTGCAAGTGCCTAACAATCCGATCGTACCTTTCATCGAAGGAGATGGAACAGGACGTGACATTTGGCGTGCCTCAAAACGAGTACTAGATGCTGCAGTTAAAAAAGCATATAGCGGTTCAAAAAATATCGCTTGGTATGAAGTATTTGCAGGTGAAAAAGCATTTAACGAGTTTGGTGAGTGGTTGCCAGCGGACACACTTACTGCTATACGTGAATATATAGTTGCTATTAAAGGACCACTTACAACTCCTATCGGTGGCGGAATTCGTTCTTTGAACGTTGCGCTTCGTCAAGAGCTTGATTTGTATACATGTCTTCGTCCGGTACGTTATTTTGACGGTGTACCATCGCCAGTAAAACGTCCAGAGCTTGTTGATATGGTTATTTTCCGTGAGAATACGGAAGATATCTATGCAGGTATTGAGTATGAAGCAAATTCTCCAGAAGTTAAAAAACTAATCGAGTTTCTTCAAAATGAAATGGGAGTTAATAAAATCCGTTTCCCTGAAACTTCCGGTATCGGTATTAAACCAGTATCTTCTGAAGGTACAAAACGTCTTGTTCGTGCAGCAATTGAATATGCTATCAGTCATGGACGTAAATCGGTAACACTTGTTCACAAAGGGAACATTATGAAATTTACCGAAGGAGCTTTCAAAAACTGGGGTTATGAAGTTGCAGAGCAAGAATTTGCAGAGCAAGTATTCACTTGGGGTCAATATGATCGCATAAAAGAAGCTGAAGGCGTAGATGCAGCTAACAAAGCACAAGCAGACGCAGAAGCAGCAGGCAAAATCATTATTAAAGACGCAATTGCAGATATCGCATTGCAGCAAGTATTGACTCGCCCAACTGACTTTGATGTAATTGCTACACTAAACTTAAACGGTGACTACTTGTCCGATGCCCTTGCAGCTCAAGTTGGTGGCATTGGTATTGCACCAGGTGCTAACATTAACTACTTAACTGGACATGCTATCTTCGAAGCTACACATGGTACAGCTCCAAAATATGCAGACAAAGACGTAGTAAACCCAGGTTCTGTTATTCTATCTGGCGTTATGATGCTAGAGCATTTGGGCTGGCAAGAAGCTGCTGATCTTATCTACAAAGGAATGGAAGCTGCAATTAATAATAAAACGGTGACTTATGACTTTGCTCGTTTGATGGACGGTGCTACGGAAGTAAAATGTTCAGCATTTGCTGACGAAATCATAAACAACATGTAATAAAGCTAATTATCATTAGCGAGATGTTAATGATGCAAGGAACATAGTGCAGGAGGATTGGCAATGCGTATAAAGCGAAATAAAATTACAATCGTTGGTGCTGGATTTACAGGAGCGACTACAGCGCTTATGTTGGCACAAAAAGAGCTTGGGGATATCGTATTGGTTGACATTCCTGAACTTGAAAATCCGACCAAAGGTAAAGCATTAGATATGCTAGAAGCAACGCCTGTCATGGGTGTTGATGCTAAAATTATCGGAACAGCTAACTATGAGGATACAGCAGATTCTGATATTGTCATTGTTACAGCTGGTATTGCTCGCAAACCTGGCATGAGCAGAGACGATTTAGTTAGTACAAACGCTCGTATTGTCACATCGGTATGTGAACAGATTAAACGGACAAGTCCGAATGCTTACGTTATTATTTTGAGCAATCCAGTAGATGCGATGACTTATGTTGCATATCAGGTGCTAGGTTTTCCGAAAAATCGTGTCATTGGTCAGTCAGGTGTACTGGATACTGCACGCTACTGTACGTTTATTGCTGAGGAACTAAATGTTTCAGTAGAAGATGTGCAAGGATTTGTACTTGGTGGTCATGGTGATGATATGGTACCGTTAGTTCGCTACTCGAATGTAGGTGGTATTCCTTTGGAAAAACTACTACCAGCGGATCGCATTGCTGCGATTGTTGATCGAGCGCGAGTCGGTGGAGGAGAAATCGTTAGTTTGCTTGGAAACGGGAGTGCTTACTATGCTCCAGCCGCATCGTTAGTACAAATGACAGAAGCTATTTTGAAAGATAAAAAGCGGATACTACCTGTAATTGCTTATTTGGAAGGCGAATTTGGCTACCAACAATTGTTTATGGGTGTACCAGTCATATTGGGAGCTGGCGGTATCGAAAAAGTGATGGAGCTTGAGCTTACCGAAGAAGAACAAGCAGCACTGGATCAATCGGCACAATCTGTACGAGATGTTATTGCTATTGTACAAACTAGTTCGCTATAACGATAATTAGTTCATTAATTTTAAATATAATGATTCACTAGTACAAGGGATCTTGACTTCATTGCCAGGGTCCCTTGTATCTTTGTTTAGTAATAGATGAAAGGGAGGAAAGCAGGACCATGTTAAAACAAGCTGCTCAAATCCTTCAACAAGTATACGGGTACGATTCCTTTCGCAAAGGGCAGGAAGAAATTATATCTACCGTATTGCAAGGTAGGGATACGCTCGCCATATTGCCAACAGGGGCTGGGAAATCAGTCTGTTATCAAATACCGGCGCTATTATTACCAGGTACTACGCTTGTTATTTCTCCGTTAATTTCATTGATGAAAGATCAAGTAGATAATTTGCGGCGAGTTGGTGTAAGTTGTGCTTATTTAAATAGTTCGTTAACTGCTGCTGAATATAGTAATACGCTTTCAGAAGCGATAGCCGGGCACTACAAGCTGCTCTATATTGCGCCAGAAAGATTGGATGCACCATTATTTTTGCAATTGTTAGAGCGGTTAGCAATCCCATTGATTGCCATTGATGAAGCACACTGTGTATCGCAGTGGGGTCACGATTTTCGACCAAGCTACAAACAGCTTTCTGAACGAATAGCCTCGCTTACAACTAGACCACGTTTGGCTTGTTTTACCGCAACAGCGACACCAGAAGTAGCAGAAGATATAGTAGCGATGATGAAACTTCGTGAACCAGCGACTTTCGTAACCGGATTTGAACGACCTAACTTGCGACTTGCTGTAGTGAATCCGAACGATAAAGCAATCTATTTAAAGCAATATGTGCAAAACCGCCCACAGCAATCAGGAATTATTTATGCAGCTACTCGCAAAGAAACCGATACAGTACAGCACATGCTGATGCGACTTGGTGTGAAATGTGGTAAGTATCACGGTGGGATGAGTGACCGAGATCGAGAAGAAGTGCAAGAGCAATTTCGCTTTGGCGATCTAGATGTTATCGTCGCAACGAATGCATTTGGAATGGGTATCGATAAGCCGGATGTGCGTTATGTCATTCACTGGCAGATGCCTGCTGATATAGAATCATATTATCAGGAAGCAGGTCGAGCTGGACGAGATGGCGATCAAAGTGATTGTATTCTCCTATTTAATCCTGCCGATATTCGGATTCAACGGTTTTTAATTGAGCAAAGTATGACAGATGAAGAGCGAAAATCAGTAGCGCAAGCTAATCTAAATATAATGATCAATTACTGTCTTACAGAAAAATGTTTGCAACAATTTATTGGACAATATTTTGGTCAGCTCGACGTTGCTAGTTGTAGTACTTGCAGTAATTGTTTGGATGAAAGTGAAAGCATTAATCGCACAGTAGAAGCGAAAATGGCACTTTCTTGTGTAGGAAGAATGCGTGGCAGATTCGGTGTCACTATGGTCGCCAAAGTGCTACGCGGCTCTAGGGAGCGCAAGGTATTAGATACGAAGTTAGATCAATTATCAACATACGGTCTATTGCGTCATTGGGCGGAAAAAGAAGTAACAGATTGGCTCTACTGGCTTATCGCTGAAGGCTATATGCGGTTAAGTGATGGGCAATATCCAACGGTAACGTTAACAGCAGAATCTTTACCTATTTTGGAGGGAAAGCAGGACGTCTACCAACGGGTATCCGCAACTACGGTCAAACAAACAAGCAAGTCAACGGTTGCCTCGCCTATGTTTGAACTATTGCGTCATTGGCGCAAACAAAAAGCAGCAGCAGAACAAGTTCCTCCATTTGTTATTTTTACTGATGTTACTCTACGAGAACTGGCATTGTCTAAACCATCCTCGCTGGAGCAATTGTTGCTTGTAAAAGGAATTGGTCACGCAAAAGCAACCAAATATGGGGAAGAGCTGCTTGCCATGTTTGGTAATGATACAGGAGATACTAGCGAACAAACCGATCATATAGACGATGTAGATGGTACAGAAACAAAAAATGAAGCGGCAAGTCATCAGGTGACGTTTCGTATGTTTGAACAAGGATTAGAGATCCAAGCAATTGCTCAATTACGCGGTTTATCGCAAACTACCATTGAAGCGCATCTCATTCGAGTATTAGAAGAAGGGGAGCAATTCGATGTTAGTCGCATATTGGATAAAGAGACATTTCAGGTGATTGCACAAGTTATAAACGAACAAGATTATGAAAAGTTGAGAGAGATTAAAGAGAAATTGCCAGAACAAATTACTTATTTTCAAATTCGAGTCGTTATCTATCTTATTAAAAAGAAATGATCGATGTAAGTCATTTGTAGGCAAGGTTTGAAAAAGTAAAAGATTCTGATACACTACTTATAGAGGTATATAGAAATAGAAGGAAGGCAGAGGATAAGTTATGGTTAATGTGATGTTGTTATTACACGTGATTGGTGCTGCAGGAATGGGTTTTTATTTGGTCTTGCCATTTATGATTGGGAGAGCTTCCAAACTATCTGGAACAGGACAAGGTGGTTTGTCAGAAGGGTTGTTAGTGGCTAATCGAATGGCACAATACTTCCTTATCCTTCAGTTTCTAACAGGTGGATATCTTATTTCTAAAGGCGATTACAGCGTAGCATGGATGATTATTATCGTTTTATTATTTCTTGGTATTGCAGCGGTTGGTGGTATTGTAACAAAACCACTAAAACAGATTAAAGTTTCTATTGAACAAGGACAAAGTGCTACAGCTCATATTTCCAAAGCACGGACGCTTAGTTTTATAGTATGGGTTATGTTTATTGCTATTCTAGTATTAATGAAATATACATTCTAATATGAAATAACGTAGGTATAGACTTAATTTGTAGGGGGAACTTGACGTGCAACTATCATCACCTGATATTGTAACTTTTGGAGAATCAATGGCACTTCTTATGCCAAAGGAGCATATGCCGATTGAACGATCCTCATCGCTAGATCTCAGCTTTGGTGGAGCGGAGAGTAATGTCGCTATAGGTCTTGCACGGTTAGGTGTTTCTGTAGGCTGGTGTGGAACTCTTGGTGCAGATCCGTATGGTACATTAATATTGAAAACGTTGCGTGGAGAAGGTGTGGATATATCGCGTGCTACACTAAGCAGCGAAGCTCCAACAGGCACTATGTTACGTGAGCATGTTGCTGGTAAGTTAGCTGTTCATTATTTCCGCAAACATTCTGCAGCTAGTCAAATGAAGCCGGAAGACTTGGATGAAGAGTATATTCGTGGTGCACAAATTTTGCATATTACTGGTATTACACCGGCATTAAGCGACAATGGTTTAGCTACGATAAAACATGCTGTTTCTATCGCGAAGCAAGCGGGAGTAAAGATAAGCTTTGATCCGAATTTACGGTTGAAACTGTGGTCTATTGAAGAAGCACGGGCAGTTCTATTACCAATTGCGGCAGAAGCAGACTACTTTTTACCTGGCTGGGATGAATTAAAATTGCTGTATGACACGGAAGATTATGAAGAAGTGAAAACACATTTACGTGCATTAAAGGCGATTTCAATTATTAAAGGTAAAGATAATTCGACGATAGTATTGGAGAAAGATACAGAAACAGCAGTTCCATTTTATAAAGCGGAGCAAGTTGTTGATACGGTTGGTGCTGGTGATGGCTTCTGTTCAGGTTTTTTGGCAGGAATTTCTAAAGGAATGTCGTTAGTTGAAGCGACCAAATTGGCGAGCATCAATGGATCGCTAGTTATTCAGATGCGTGGAGATTGGGAAGCATTACCGGACTATACAAGTGTGGAACGATTGTTACTAGATAAGGTGTGGGTGGAACGATAGTTATGCCACAGGTGCAACTTTCCAAGGGGGAGAAGCGTCGAGAGGCAATTGTACAACATCTGAAAGTAGAAGGACGCATTACGATTCAACAAATTGTACAACACTTTCAATGTTCGGAAGCTACAGCAAGACGTGATTTAGAGCAATTGTCCAAACAAGAACGAATTATTCGCACGATTGGCGGTGCCCGTTACGAAGGAATAGCTGTAGCACATGAATTACCATTCTCTCAAAAAGAGCATCTTGCTTATTTGGAAAAAGAAAGAGTAGCCGAATTAGCTGTTTCGTTAATAAACGAAGGAGATATTGTCGGCCTATCCGGTGGTACAACCAGCTTTTTGTTAGCTAAGTTACTGAAAGAACGCCAAGGAATTACCGTTGTGACAAATGCGATTAATATTGCGATGGAGCTTGCTGGTAGTTCTGTACAAGTAGTAGTTATTGGTGGTATTTTACGTCATAATAGCTTTGAATTGTGCGGTCCTTTGGGCGAAGCGATGATTAGTCAACTACATATAGGAAAAATGTTCGTCGGTGTTGACGGTATTTCTCTATCCGGTGGTATTAGTAGTTACTCAGAGCAAGAAGCACAAACTGTGAAAGCGTTGATGAGTCGTTCCGAAATGACAATTGCATTATTCGATCACACAAAATGGAATAAAACTTCGTTGTTTTCTGTTGCTCCACTAAGTGAACTCGATATTGTCGTGACGGATCGGCGAATGAAAGGTGATCTAGAAAAGTCATTAACAGCTCATCAAGTGAAAATATATGCTGTAGTCGGTTAAGTGATTACAGACTGTATACATTAAATCAAAAGAGACCTGCATTTCAAATGCAGGTCTCTTTTGATTGATTTTTATCACAATTCATTGTTTATTGAACTATTTTTTTTTACAGTTGTGAAATTTATGATTAGAGTAGTCTTCTCGTTCATTCTAATTTAATATCAGCCGCTAAAACTTCAAAGTGAAAAATCGTTTCTTGTTCGTTTCTTTACACAGTGGGATATTCAATTAATGGTCATTCCTGGTCTACTATTAATTTTTATATTTCGTTATATCAATGCTTTCGGTAGATAACGGCAGTATTAATATCCTTTTAGAGAATATTAAATTGAACTATGGAATAAATTATGGTGTGTACTTATATAGTAAGCTTGGCATAGGCACGACGGGCATTATAACGATCCCTACAGCAAAATAAACTAGCATAATATATTCTATTCGAAAAATGTGGAAGTATCTTATATAATGAAAGAATGATCATAGAAAAGTAGAGCTTCGGAAGAAAGGGGGAGAAGGATGATGGAGTGGCTAATTATTGCTTTATTGGCCGTTTTTTTGTTTTATTCTATGCGCAAAGGACCAACTAAAGGTGTTAAATCGATTACGACTTCGGAACTAGCATCTATGCTGAACGATCCTAACAAAGTATTTATTGATGTGCGTACTCCTGGAGAATTTGCTGGAAAACGTATTCAACAATTTAAAAACATTCCACTTGGCGGTGATTTGTCACAATTGCCACACGATAAAGAGATCGTTGTTATATGTCAAAGTGGTATGCGCAGTGTCCAAGCATGCAAGCAATTAAAGCAGTTAGGCTACAAAAAGATTGTTAATGTTAAAGGCGGCATGAGCGCTTGGTCATAACAACTGCTGGGGAGATTGATAATGTAATCATACCATAAATAGCATAACAGTAATTGTTGCAGTCGCCTAATTGGTGTATAATGACGATAGCGAGGTGCTCGATATGAATGAAAACAAGATTATCGAAATTTTAACCCATATGCAGGATCAAATGAATCATATCCAGCAAGACGTTTCAGGTATGCAGGATCAAATGAATCATATCCAGCGAGACGTTACAAGTACGCAAGAACAAGTGAATCATATCCAGCAAGATGTTATTAGTTTGCAGGATCAAGTGAAAATTATCCAGCGAGATGTTGCAAGTACGCAGGATCAAGTGAAAATTATCCAGCGAGACGTTGCAAGTACGCAGGATCAAGTGAAAATTATCCAGCGAGATGTTGCAAGTACGCAGGATCAAGTGAAACATATCCAGCAAGATGTAACAGTTATGCAGGATCAAATGAAACACATCCAGCAAGACGTAACAGTTATGCAGGATCAAGTGAAACACATCCAGCAAGACGTAACAGTTATGCAGGATCAAATGAACAATGTCCAGCAAGATGTAACAAGTATTAAACAATCCGTGGAGCGTGCGGAAATGCAACAACAAGAAGATGTTGTTGCTGTACTTAAAACGATTCATGAAAAAGTAGAGATAATATCACACCGACAAAATGAGTCGGATAATGTTATTGATTTGCTGGCAGCTAAAACTGTAAGATTGGAAGCAAAACGAGCATAACACTATATAGTTTAAAATGGCGACCCACTTGGTCGCCATTTCCTTTTTCATATGTTTATTATCGATTATAAATTGCGATTCCATTTGTCCAAGTGGATTGGACTTGAAAGTTGTCATCAAGCCATACGAGATCGGCTTGTTTGCCGATAGAAATAGAGCCTGTTGTATGATCAATTCCTAGTTGACGGGCAGCATTTTTACTTGCCAATTGACTAATTTCGTGTAGTGCGAGCGAACTATTGTTAGCCAAATATTGGACTGCTTTATTCATCGTTAAACTACTACCAGCGAGCGCTCCGCCTTCCGTTAAACGAGCGACGCCATCTTTGACTGTTACTGCAAGCCCACCTAGTTGATAATTGCCATCAACCATACCAGCAGCTTCGATAGCATCGGTAATAAGGATGAGTTTATCTATTGGTTTGGCACGTAAAAGTAAATCGATCGCTGCGCGATGAACATGCTCTCCATCAGCGATAATTTCGCAATAGATGCGATCATCGGTTAAGACAGCACCGAGCGTTCCAGGTTCACGGTGATGCAGTCCTTTCATCGCGTTAAACGTATGGACCGCATGTGTTAAACCAGCATCGGCAGCAGATTGAATATCAGAATAAAGGGCATCTGTATGACCACATGCTGTAATAATTTGTTGATTAGCTAACCAGTTTATTAAAGGCGCAGCTTCTTCTTTTTCGGGAGCCAATGTAAGCAACTTAATTTGATCTGGCCACTTGTCTATCCACTCTGCTAGCCATGCTTTAGTTGGAGGCTGGATATAAGCTGGATTTTGTGCGCCGGGCCACTTTTCACTAATAAATGGACCTTCCAAATGAACGCCAATAATGGTTGCTCCTGATTGCTCGTTAGTTTGTTGGTTTTGGCGATAACTAGTTACCGCTGCTAGTACTGCCTCGATAGCTTCCTTCGAAGCAGTCATTGTAGTTGCTAGCATCTTAGTAGTACCGTGCGCGGCGTGGAAGGAAGTAATAGCATCATAACTTGCATGGTCTGCATTCATAAAATCGCCACCATTACCACCATGTACGTGCACATCGATAAAACCAGCCATTAATAATCCATTTTGCCCATCTATCGTAGCAATTTGTTGGATGTTTTCGGTTAATAAATGATATTCCTTGCTGCTGGCTGGAATTATATTTGCTATTTTTCCGAGTTCTACAACGACAGCGCCATAAATGGTCGACGTTTCAGTAACTATACGGACATTGTTTATTATCCAAGAAGTAGCAGCTGACATCATTTAGTCCAACATCCTTCCAGCTTCTTCATCAAGCAGGACGGTCACATTTGCATGAAGCTGCAATAAGGAAGCCGGTACTTGGGTTGTAATAGGTCCCTGTAATGCTTGTTTTACGATGGCAGCTTTATCTGCACCACGAACTAACATTAAAATATGTTTTGCTTTCATAATGGAAGCAATACCCATAGTCATCGCATGTTTCGGTACTTCGTCGATCGATGCAAAGAAACGTGCATTCGCTTGCAACGTTTTTTCATCTAGCTTTACAATATGTGTTTTAGCAGACAATGCTTCCGCTGGTTCGTTAAAGGCGATATGTCCATTATGTCCTAGTCCAAGCAGTTGAATATCTAGTGGTTTTTCCGTAAGCTTTTCTTCAAAACGTTGACATTCTTCCTTAGCGTCACTAGCTGTACCATCTAGCAAATGAATGTGTTCTGCTGGTAGGTCAATATGATTAAATAACTGCTCATGCATAAAATAAGAGTAGCTTTGTGGATTATCAGGTGTAATTCCGATATACTCATCTAGATTAAAAGTATAGGCTTGCTTGAAGCTTACTTCATTATTTTTGTATAATTGCACCAATGCATTGTATAGGCCGATAGGTGTAGAACCAGTTGCTAAACCTAAAACAGCATTTGGTTTACTTTGCAATAAATTAGCAAAGATTTGGGCTGCATGATTATCGAGTTCTTGTTGTGTTGCGAAAGTTTTAATGTTCATCGTAAGTACCCTCCATTTAGAAATAAGTTTCTCTACACTCTAGTGTAAACCAATTATAAAAATTGCACAATAAAATGATGTTTACAATCACTTTTTTGATTGTTTCAATCATAAATCTATGAAAATTGTATGAAATGGTAAATCAGGTTCGTTTGTATGTTATATTACAGCAGTATAGAGAGGAGCTTAGCCATGGAAACTACACATACAATGAAGCGAAAAGGGGAACATATTCGCATATGTTTAAATGAAGATGTGAATAGTGAAGGAATTGATACTGGCCTCGGACGGTATCGTTTTATACATAATGCTTTGCCAGAAATTAATTTTTCTCAAATAGATTTATCTACAGAGTGGCTTGGACATCAATTACAAACACCGTTATTGATTAGTTCGATGACTGGAGGAACACCAGAGACAGCAATTATAAACGAGCGTTTAGCAAAAATGGCAGAACAAAGAGGTTGGGCCATTGGGCTTGGTTCGATGCGAGCTGCATTAGAAAATGAATCGGTAGCTACGACATTTCAAATTCGCAAATATGCTCCTTCCGTACCAATTATCGCTAACATTGGCGCAGTTCAATTAAATTATGGTGTGACGGCTGCCGATTGTTTAAAGTTGGTACATATGGCGGAAGCAAGCGCATTGGTGCTTCATCTTAATAGTATGCAAGAAGTATTTCAGCCAGAGGGAGACACGAACTTTAGTGACTTACTTCGAAAAATTGAGCAGCTTTGTCACACGCTTAAGGTACCTGTTGGGGTAAAGGAAGTTGGTTGGGGCATCGATGGTAGAACAGCAGCCAAATTGGTAGATGCGGGTGTCGCATTTATTGATGTTGCTGGAGCAGGCGGTACATCGTGGAGTCAGGTGGAAAAACATCGTATGCAAGACCCCGTACGTATTCATGCAGCGGAGACTTTCGCCAATTGGGGTATTGCTACGGCAGATAGTATTATAGATGTGCGTGAACATGTGCCACAAACATTTGTAGTTGCGAGTGGTGGAATGCGTAGTGGCGTTGATGTTGCTAAAGCATTGGCACTGGGAGCTCATCTTGCTGGTTTCGGCAGAACATTGCTGAAAGGTGCAGCAGCTGAAAACGATATGATAGCGATGGAGCAATTACAGCAACAGTTTCAAACGATTGAGTTTGAATTAAAAGCAACGATGTTTGGGATCGGAGTAGCATCGATTGAGGAGCTACGCCATACGGATAGAATACATTTGCGATAAATCGGCATGGATGAGCAAAGAGCAGATGCGCAAATTAAATAGGGTAGGGTGACGATGTTAAATAGATTGCTACAAGTGAAAATACCTTTGCCATATTCTTTGAAATATACGAATAGTTATTGGGTTAAGGGGCAGAATGGCTGGACTATTATTGACCCCGGATTACGAACGAATGAAGCAATAATTGTTTATGAGCAAACATTAGCTGAGCAACAGATTACTTGGTCGGACATTACACAAATTATTGTGACTCATCAACATCCTGATCATTACGGTATGGCGGGCTACGTACAGCAGCACTCAGCTGCTCCAGTCTATATGTCGAAGCGTTCGCATGCGTACACGCAGCGGTTGTGGGGGGATCACATAGGGGGTGGCAGTGAATTTAATGAAGCGCTGGGCGAGTTATTTCGTCAACATGGTATGCCCGAATCTCTGATTGAAGCTATTGCTTATCATTTATTAGACTTTAAAGAGAAAGTATTGCCACATCCCAAAGTTACTTACATATCAGCTGGAGAGAATATAGTAATTGGTGATCGATCGTTCCTTTTGCTCGAAGCTAATGGACATGCTGCTGGACAATTGTGTATGTACAATGAAGGGGAAAAAATAATGTTTTGTGGAGATCAAGTATTAAATCGCATTACGCCCAACATTAGTATCGTTCCCGGTGAAACGGATAACCCCTTAGCTTCGTTTCTAAACAGCTTGGATGAGCTGAAGCAATATGATGTGAGACTTGCCTATCCCGGTCATAGAGAGGTCATTACGAACTTTAGAGAGAGAATCGAGCAATTGGAAGCGCACCATCAAAGACGGTTATTGCAGTTGAAAGAGATGTTAGACGATAATAGCTATACAGCATTTGCTTGCTGTGAACTATTTTTTGGTACACACTTACGTACCAATCCACATAATTTACGTTTTGCGATGGCCGAAACGATAGCTCATCTTGCCTACTTGCATGCGCAAGGGGAAATAGAGCAACAAGAAACTGCCGAAGTGCTAATATATCGAGTAATCACTAAATAGTGCTCGTTTATATTAGCTGCTTCGGCAGTTTTTTTGAACTATATAGTTATTAATCTAGTGGGGGAGTAGTTTCGCCTTCTAGTTCTGCCTGGCGACGATGAGCCATTCGGCTGGCAGCTGATGCAGCGATTGCACCGACAATGTCATCGAGAAAAGTATGCGTAATAACATCATCTTTTTTGTTTAGCTCTACTAATATACCTGGTTTTAGTTTATCGATATAACCAAAATTAGTAAATCCGATGCTACCATATACGTTCACGATCGACAAAGCTAATATTTCATCACAACCGTACAAACTTTCATCGTTACTGATCATATCTTGTAGCGGCGCTATTAATTTTCCTTGATCTGCTAGAATATCCAATTGAATTCCTGTCAGGACAGCATTTTGAACTTCTCGTTTGGAAAGTACGGCTTTTACATGTTCAACACAGCTATCGACAGTCAAAGCAGCAAAGTAATCTTTTTGTAAAAAGTAGACGAGTTCAGCGATGGCTTCTATACTTACGCCTCTTTCTTCTAATAGATCATAGGTCGCTTTGGCAACTTCTTTACTATTCAAAGCATATTGCTTATTATTGCTCATTTCATTTCCCCCTAAATTTTTAATGGACAAAACTGGTCTAAAACGAAGAAGGGCTCGTATACATATTACTATAAAAGTCTAGTTGTACAAAGGACCTTGTAAAAAAAGATTGGGGAGGACATTAAATGATGAAGCAAAGTAAGTGGTTACGCCATGCAGTATTGGTCATGTTATTAGTATTACCTGTGTTGTTAGCTGGGTGTGGTATTTTCTCAAAAGAAGGAAAAGCAATTGATCCACCGCAAGTAGAGATGGAGGAGCGAGAAGAACTTCAACAACAGCCGTCGGAAGAGCAACAGCGTGGTAACGAAGCAGGGAAAGAAGGAGAAGCGGGAGCAAATGAACAACCAACAACTGGTGCAGTAGAGGAAAACGATCAAGCGAAAGGCAATGAGCAAACGACTGTTTATTTAAAAGATCAAAATGGTTACGTCGCTCCAATATCCATTCCTGTAGCAATAGAAGAAGGAGTAGAACTTGGTCAGCGTACGTTAGAGCTAATGGTAGACAACGGTCAGTACGCTTCTTTATTACCAGAAGATTTTCGAGCTTTAATCCCGCAAGGAACGGAAGTATTGCAATATCGCCTTGATCCACAAACGAATGTTGCACAGGTTGATTTTTCAGAGTCGTTTGCGAATTACAATGATCAAGACGAACGTTCAATATTAGAGGCGATTACATGGTCGCTTACATCATTACCGGGCGTACAAGGAGTAGAGCTATATCATGAAGGAGCAAAATTAGCTGAAATGCCGATGGCTGGTTATCCACTTGATGAACCATTAACACGCGAAATGGGCATTAACGTTGAGCTGGCTAGCGGTGTAAGCTACACAAACTCTTATCCAGTTACGTTATATTTTTCAGCGTTAACATATTATGATGAACAATATTATGTACCAGTAACAAGGCTGATTGAGCGAGCGGATTCGGCAGCAGAAGCTGCTATGGAACAGCTAATTGTAGGACCGCAAAATAAAAAGGATCTATTAGCTGTTTTACTGCCAGACATGGCGGTTAGTAGTATAGCACAGCAAGATGGTGTATTGACGGTAGATTTGGAAAATACCACTTTTGCTACGGATGAGAAAATTCCAGGTGAAATGATGGATGCTATCTTACTATCGTTGTTTGAAAACACCAATGCTCAATCTGTTCAAGTGAAATTAAATGGTCAAAGCGACATAGTCGACGATCGTAATAAAACATATAGTGAGCCGGTAGCAAGACCAGAGCAAGTAAATGCGATTAAATTGTAAGGCGAATATCGATAAAAAACTGCTGTTATTACAACAGCAGTTTTTTTCATGAAAAGTTTGTTGATTCATTAAACTAATTCGGTTAAGATGAGGTGGAGAAGCTAGAAATATACTGTCTAGACAGCTACTATATTTTTTAGGAGTGATAATATGGAACGTTACAAACAAAAAGAAGCACCTATTCAAGAGAGAGTAGAAGATCTATTAGCTAGAATGACGCTGGAAGAAAAAGTAGGGCAGTTAAATCAAAAAATGTATGGTTGGAATGCTTATAAAAAAGTAGGAAAAGATGAGTTTAAGCTTACAGATGCATTTGAAGAGGAAGTAAACAAGTGGGGCGGTATGGGCGCATTATACGGTTTGTTTCGCGCAGATCCATGGTCGCAAGTTACGTATGAAAACGGTATTAATGCTCGTAATAGTGCTAAAATGGCGAATGCGGTGCAGCGCTATATGATTGAAAATACAAGACTTGGTATTCCTGTGCTGCTATCAGAAGAAACGCCACATGGGCATCAAGCGCTTGATGGTACGTTGATACCGACTAATATCGGCACCGGTTCAACTTGGAACCCGAAACTAGCTGAGCAAGCTTATGAACAAATTGCAGCAGAAATACGTTCTCGTGGTGCGCATCTCGGCTTAATCTCTACGTTGGATATTTTGCGTGATCCGAGGTGGGGCAGATCAGAAGAGTGCTTTAGTGAAGATCCTTATTTGGCTGCACAGTTTACGACAGCTGCTGTTAACGGTTTGCAAGGTGAACTACAAGAGCGACAATTAGCCGATGGGACAAGCGATAGTGACGGATATTTGCCAAATGATCGTATTGCAGCAGTTTTAAAACATTTTAGTGGACAAGGTTCTGGTCAAGGTGGTATTAATGCTTTTCCAGCGCCGATCGGTGAGCGTGAATTACGTGACATTCATCTGCCTGGGATGGAAGCAGGTACGAAAGCGGGAGCGCTAGGCTGTATGGCAGCGTACAACGAAATTGATGGTGTCCCATGTCATGCAAATAAAAAACTACTAACAGATATATTGCGGGATGAGTGGGGTTATGAAGGAATCGTTATGGCGGATGGTGTAGCGATTGATCGTTTGCAAACGATGGCACCGAGCTATGAAGGAGCTGCTGCTCTTGCACTAACTGCTGGAGTCGATTTGAGCTTGTGGGATACTGCTTTTACAACACTTGATCAAGCGGTTCATCAGAACAAAGTTAGTATGGATTACATTGATCGTGCTGTGCGCCGTATACTCGCACTAAAATTTCGTCTTGGTTTATTCGATAATCCTTACACTTCAGAGGAGCAGTATGAAGCTACAGCAAGTAAGTCGACACTGCATGAGCTGAACGTACAATTAGCACGTGAAAGTGCTGTACTTGTCAAAAATGAACAACAGACATTGCCAATCGCATCTTCCGTCAAGAAAATAGCTGTTATTGGTCCGAATGCTAATAATATTTATCATCAACTTGGTGATTATACAGCCATTCAAGCGGAGGAGTCTGGCACAACGATATTGCAGGGAATCAAGCAGATAGCTGGTAATCAATTCGATGTAAACTATGCACCTGGCTGTACGGTTCGTGGTGCTGCTACCGCTGAATTTGACGAAGCAGTAACTTTAGCAAGCAAGTCTGATCTAGCTGTACTAGTGATGGGAGGAAGTAGCGCTCGTAATTTTGAGCTGCAATTTGATACAAACGGTGCAGTAATATCAGACAGTGCGCCACCGGAAGATATGGATTGCGGCGAAGGTGTTGATTTGGCTGATCTATCGCTTGGTGGTGTGCAGACTGATTTAATCAAAGCGATTGCTGCTACTGGAACAAAAGTAGTGCTTGTATTAATACAAGGTCGTCCACACGCAATTGCCGATGTCGAGCCTTACTGTTCAGCTATATTGGTTGGTTGGTATCCAGGACCAGAAGGCGGGAAAGCAATTGGTGAAATGTTGTTTGGTGAGGTAAATCCAAGTGGCAAATTGACTGTAACGATGCCAGTATCAGCAAGCGTCCTACCTGTTTACTATAATTTGAAAGATCAGCATCGTGTGCTTAAATATTTTAATAGTCAAAAAGCAATATTGTATCCTTTCGGTTATGGATTAAGCTACACAACTTTTGCCTACAGTCATTTGCAAGTAGAAAAAGCGGAGCTTTCTGTTGCGGAGTTAGAAGCAGGGAACAACTTCCGAGTTTCCATAGATGTAACGAACAGTGGGAACTACGCTGGAGCAGAAGTTGTCCAATTGTATACAAAGGATATGGAAGGTTCGGTTACTAGACGTGTAAAAGAGCTAAAAGGGTTTGAGAAGGTTTGGTTGGAGCCAGGAGAAACAAAGACGGTTACGTTTACGATTGCTGCGGAGCATTTGAAAATTTGGAATATCGACATGCAGCATATCATCGAACCGGGAAATGTGAACTTAATGGTTGGTTCTAACAGTTTAATTGAAGATGGAATTATGGTAACCATTTTATAAAGTTTTTTTGACTATACAAAGATAGTGCGATAATAAGGTGCGTTCAGCTAAATTTTAGCGAGAATGCACCTTATTTTGTGATACCTATAAGTAGTTGATTACAAAAAACAAGGCGTAATTGATGCAAATTCGTGCAATTGTATTCTATGTTTGTTAAAATGAAACCTGTTGTAGATGGATAGGTAACCGATGGAGGAGAAATAAAATGATTCGTTTGAATAATAGACAGTTAGATGAGCTACGCCCAGTTAAAATTACAGTTGATGTGAATAAGCATGCGGAAGGTTCGGTGCTCATTGAAGTTGGTGATACGAAGGTCATTTGTACAGCAACGGTGGAAGAGCGAGTACCTCCCTTTTTAAAAGGACAAGGCAAAGGCTGGATAACAGCGGAGTATGCTATGTTGCCACGAGCGACCCATACACGTAATCAAAGAGAAGCAAACAGAGGTAAATTGTCAGGAAGAACGATGGAAATTCAACGTCTAATCGGCAGAGCGCTTCGGTCTGTCGTTAACTTGGAAGCGTTAGGTGAGCGTACGATCACTTTGGACTGCGATGTGATTCAAGCAGATGGCGGAACGCGGACGACTGCTATAACTGGTGCGTTTGTTGCGTTAGCTATCGCTGTACATAAATTAAATGCTGCAAACGCATTTCGTGTGTATCCTATTACTGACTTTTTAGCTTCCACTAGCGTTGGTATAGTTGATGATACGTTAATGGTTGATTTGAATTATGAAGAGGATGTAAAAGCGGCAGTGGATATGAACGTTGTTTTAACCGGCGGTGGGCAATATGTAGAAGTGCAAGGAACGGGGGAAGAAGCGACATTCTCACGTCAACAGTTAAATGATTTGTTGCAGCTAGCAGAAGCAGGCATCGGTCAATTGATCGCTATTCAACGACAAACGTTGGGAGAACAAGCTGCTCGGATTGAAAGGACAGAGATGGCATGATAAATAATGGCAACGATCATTTATCGGCGAAGGCTACGAAGCGAACGATTGTAATAGCAACGAAAAATCGCGGCAAACTACTAGAATTTCAGCATGCATTAGCTGGACTGGATGTAGCTGTTGTAAGCTTGCTGGATTATCCAGCAATTGCTGATATTGAAGAAGATGGCGATACTTTTATAGCAAATGCAAGAAAAAAAGCGGAAACAGCTGCTAATCTACTCGGTGTACCTGTCTTAGCAGATGATTCTGGTTTATGTGTAACTGCACTAGGCGGAGCGCCTGGTATTTATTCTGCTCGCTACGCAGGCGAACCGGCTAATGATGCAGCTAACAATGAGAAGCTACTGCAACAATTGTTGCTGCAACCATCGGTTGAGCATACCGTTGTACGTGAGCAATATAAACTGCTAAGTAAAGCGCAATTTGTCTGTGTACTATCTTTATATGATCCTGCCGAGCGAAGATTTATTGAAGCAGAAGGAACAGTCGATGGCTATATATTGGATCAGCCATTAGGAACTTTTGGTTTTGGTTATGATCCTTTATTTTGGCTACCATCATTGGATAAATCTGTTGCAGAGCTTACACCTACGGAAAAACAATCGATTAGTCATCGTGGTCATGCATTAGAAAAGTTACTTCCACAACTCGAAAAGTTTATATAAGAAGTAGAATAATTCCTTGCCCTCCCTGGACATGCTAATGAGTAATATATGACGGTGGAGGGTGTAACGATGGAATGGAATGCTCAGCAGACAGACGACAGACAGCCTTACTACGTATCCGTACAAGCGATGCAGATTTTAGCAGATCCTAAAGCAGCTCCTTATGAATTAGAAATTGTAGCGTCGAGTGAAGAGGTATGGCAGATACAACAACTATTTGCTCAAATGGTTGCGGTGGATAATAGTAGTACCGCCTTTAGTTTAGTCTATATTTTTTCAGAGCATACGAATAGTGAAGTAGTTGCTGAACAAGATGATGTTATCCAGCGCATTTATCGAAAACTATACGAATGTGGTACCGCTGAGACGAAAGAACATATTGCAAAAATGGGAATACTTCATTAGAAAAAATCATGTGCCTCCTGCGTCTAGCGTTTGTAAGAAATTACAACGTTAGAAGTAGGAGGTTTTAATTAACAAGTTTATGTGAAAATCTTAACCTCTTTGAGTCAATCACTTGACGGGTGTTGTTAGGCGAGTGAGAATAGAAGCAAATAAGCATATTATTCTGAGCATCAATAACATCTGGGAGGTTAGTGAAGTTGAAAAAAGATAGGATAGAGCAATTTCAAACAACGATAGATCAGGGACCTTATTCAGCAAGTTGGGATTCGTTAGAAAATTATACGATACCAGAATGGTTTAAAGATGCGAAATTTGGGATATTTATTCATTGGGGTGTATATTCTGTTCCAGCGTTCGGCAGCGAATGGTACCCACGAAATATGTATATTGAAGGGCACAAAGTGTACGAGCATCACCGTCAGACTTATGGAGACCATGCAGAGTTCGGTTATAAAGATTTTATTCCGATGTTCAAGGCGGAGCGGTTTGATCCAGCGCAATGGGCTCAATTATTCCAAAAATCTGGAGCGAAATATGTCGTGCCAGTAGCAGAACATCACGATGGATTTCAAATGTATGACAGCGCTTTATCTAAATGGAATAGTGTGCAAATGGGACCGAATCGTGATATCGTAGGAGAATTATCCGAAGCTATTCGAGAAGTAGGGTTGAAGTTTGGTGTATCTAGTCACCGAGCAGAAAACTGGTTTTTTTATGATGGGGGACGACAATTTACATCAGACGTTCAATCAGGTAAGTGGGATGAGTTGTATGGACCGGCACAACCTGCCGCTCCATTTTGGCACGATTTATTAACAGGACCGCCAAGTGAAGCCTTTTTGCAAAATTGGTTAGCACGTACAGCCGAGTTAACAAGTAAGTATTCTCCTGACCTTGTTTGGTTCGACTGGTGGATTGAGCATTTATCTTTTAAACCTTATTTGAAGCAATTTTGGGCATATTACTATAACTTGGCTGCACAACAACAGAAAGAAGTTGTTATTAATTATAAATACGAAGCAGCACCGCTTCAGACTGCTGTACTAGACATTGAACGTGGTCAACTAGCTGGTACTCGCCAACTTGCTTGGCAAACGGATACGTCTATCGCTAAAAATTCTTGGTCTTATACCGAAAATAATGATTTTAAAACGACGGAAGAAATTGTTCAAGCATTAATTGACATTGTTAGTAAAAATGGAAACTTACTACTAAATATCGGCCCGAAAGCAGATGGAACGATTGCTAAAGAAGAAGAACAAGTATTGCTTGAAATCGGAAAATGGTTGGACATTCATGGCGAAGCAATCTTTGAATCTCGTCCATGGATCATTTATGGTGAGGGACCGAATAATCCACAAGCAGGATCGTTTACAGATACCGCTCATGCAGGCTTTACATCAGAAGATGTACGCTATACGGTGCGTGATAATTACCTATACGCTTCGGTTATGAAATGGCCAGCGAACGGACAAGTACGTTTGCCACTTCGTATTGTTCATGGTAGTCAGCGTAATGTATCTATCATGCCAGCTATTGAGCAAGTCGAGCTGCTAGGACATACAGGAGAATTAGAGTGGAAAGCGTCGGAAGTAGATGGATTAATCGTTACCGCATCCAATACAAATGATACATTAAATGCACTACCACGAGTATTGAAATTAAAAATAAAGTAATTGCTAAATCATTTAAAATGAAGCATAGTTGTTGCTACAAAAGCACATGTCCATTATGGACTTGTGCTTTTTTGTGTGCGCTTAGCATAGGCGCTATCTCTAGGGTTCAAGTCCCGAATGGTACATCAGACTGTCTAACAATTGATTGCTGGATATACTTTAATGCGTGAGTTTATGCAATTTTTCTCAAAGACACGTCGTGCGTATTCGATTTCGAATGAGTTTTATTTTTATCATTCCCTTAAATACTAGCTATCTACACAAGTATACCGACTTAACTTGGAATGTATGGATTTTTATACGAAAAAACATACAAACATTGGGATAATGGAGTGTAGAGAGAACGTTTGTACGAAATATCCTATAAAAGGAGCTTTAAAGCAGGTAGCCCGTGTGGATTTTATATGAAAAAACGTATAAACGTTGGGCTAATGGAGTGTAGAGTGGTCAAGTTCGTACGAAAAAACGTACAAACTTACAGTTTCATCAATTCTATAAATAGGCGAATGTTTAGAACAATTTGGGGTAATGACCATAGACTGTTATTAAGGTTTGTAATTACTATTAGGAGGTTCTTTATGGAAAATTATCAACAAATTTGTTGGAGTTGCATGAATCAGTATGTAGGTATTCAAACTACCGATGGTAACACCCATGATGGATTCATTGCACACGTAGATGGGGATTACGTCACACTTGCTATACCAACTAATGAAATGATGCAACGCTGGACAGGAATGCCTGCCGATGACGCAACCTACAGGCAGTTTGGATTCGCTCCTGGCTTTTTCCCACGCCGTAGATTTATGCATCGCCGTATTCCGTTCCCGCTAATATCCACTTTGTTTTTGCTACCGTTTTTTTTATAATCTGACTTGTGATATTGGACGACAATGCAGATTGGAGCAAGTACTTCATGTTTCATAGTTAAATGGCGATTGGAATTAATAAATGATAAGTTGGAAGAGTAAACGAAAGAGCCTTCTGCAACGATTGCAAGAAGGCTCCTTTAAGTGTAAAGTGCTTAGTATAAAGTAATACGTCTGTATAATGCAAAAAACCGCTCACCGGCGGTTATATTGAGTATAAAAATGGCCCACCCGGCAGGATTCGAACCTGCGACTCCACGCTTAGAAGGCGTGTGCTCTATCCAGCTGAGCTACGAGCGGAAAGTATGTAGCGCGGTAGTCATTTTTTTAATCAACTATCGGGCACAAGTAATACTATATCATGATTTATGAAGTTAATGCAAGTCTTTTTTGAAAAATAAATATCTGGTTTTATTAATGATAAAGTAGTGTAGATTATATATAGATGATGCATACTATTTTTAAAAATGGCAAGTACATGATATAATTTTATTGACGGACGACGTTATTCTAGAGACTAGCCCGAAGGCGGTGTTAGTATTTCAACTTCAGATGGAAGAAATACATTAACAAAAGATAATATTTATTTATTTCCTAATATGTTAGATCAATATCAGCTACAGCTTACTCGTTTGTTAGAAACGGAACGGTATGCTGAGGCGAAGCAATTGATTCGATTTTTGCTACAATGCAAAGGATTAGAAGAAACGCATTATGAAGAATGGAACAATTTACTGGATTGGTTAGAAATGGCATTTCCGTCTGCTACATACTCTGATTCACCGTGTAATGAAGAAAATTATAAACTTGAAGTACATACACGTAGCGAAGAGATAGATGAGCAAACTGCGAAATATTTGGAACAATTTGGTGCGGAATTGGATGATAGTGAAGGTGAGCTGAGAGAAAAATTAATACGTTCTATGCAGCTTGATCCAGTGGATGAAAACTTTGCTAATCAGATTGTATACATTATTAAAAACCATCCGGTATTAGAACAACAATTACTAGCATTAGAGCGAGCTGCTTATTTGGATGTACCACATATTGAGCAACATTTGGTAGAATGGTTAGAGCAAGAAAAAGTGCATCCAGTTTTACAATTTAAAACACTGCAATGTTTGAAACGAAGAAAACATGATCAAGTCATTACGATGGAGCGGATGAATGAAAAGGTGCAGTTGTCTGTTATGGACACACCACTTCAATTTGAGGAGTTTCCTCCATCCGTACAAACCATTTTACAGCAGACGCAGGAACAAGTAGAAGTTCAAGATGTAACACTACCTTATTTCGCCAAAGAATTATGGCGTGAATGTGTCGAGTTCTTGTATGGTACATCTTATTATAATCGCTTTATCATTGAACCGTTAGCTATACCATGTTTGGCAGCTGCTCTACATGAAATATTGTGTCTGACAGTATATGGAGAAGCTAATGAAACAGAGATAAGAGAGAGGTATCATATCGATGATTCTTTGCGATTTGGCTATGAACAAGCGGCTCGTTTGTTGCGACAAGTAACAATATTATTGCAAGATGATGAATAAGGTAAACTATTACCTTGAAAAGCTTGTCTATCTTGATTATAATGGAATGGTTTAAATGACGAGTAGATAGGCCAAGATATAGATTGTTGGAGGGGAAAGTATATAATGAAAGCAACATGGGAAAAAGTTGATACAAACCTTGTATCACTTGAAGTAGAAGTAGATGCTGAGAAAGTAGCTACAGCACTGGATCAAGCATTTAAAAAAGTAGTAAAAGAAGTGAACGTACCAGGATTCCGTAAGGGGAAAATACCTCGTTCACTGTTTGAATCACGCTTTGGTGTAGAGAGCTTGTATCAAGATGCTATTGATATTTTGTTACCAGAAGCATACACGCAAGCAATTCAAGAAAATGAACTACAGCCTGTAGATCGTCCTGAAATTGATGTAACACAAATCGCCAAAGGACAAACATTTAAATTTACAGCTAAAGTTACTGTGAAGCCTGAAGTGAAACTGGGCGAATACAAAGGGCTAGAAATAAAAGAAGGTTCTGCAGAAGTATCGGAAGAAGATATTGCTAAAGAATTAGAGTCATTGCAACAAAGACATGCAGAGCTAAACGTTGTGGAAGAAGGCGCTGTACAAAATGGTGACACTACAATAATTGACTTTGACGGCTATGTAGATGGTGAGCAATTTGAAGGTGGATATAGCGAGCGTTATTCTCTTGAGCTTGGTTCAGGTTCGTTTATTCCAGGTTTTGAAGAGCAAGTGGTTGGTATGGAGCTAGGGGAAATGAAAGATGTTACAGTAACGTTCCCAGAAGAATACCATGCACCAGAGCTTGCTGGTAAAGATGCAATATTTAAAGTTAAACTACACGAAATGAAACGCAAAACATTGCCTGCACTAGACGATGAGTTTGCAAAAGACGTTAGTGAGTTTGACACGTTTGAAGAGTACAAAGCTGATCTTGTAGCAAAAATGCAAGAGAACAAGCAAAAAGAAGTAGAGCAAGAGCGTGAAGTTGCTGTTGTAGAAGCGGCAACTGCAGCAGCAGAAGTTGAAATTCCTACAGCTATGGTTGATAGCGAAACTGATTTTATGTTGCAAGATTTCGAAAACCGCTTGCGTATGCAAGGAATGAACTTGGATCTATACTATCAATTTTCAGGACAAAGCGAGCAAGTGCTTCGCGATCAAATGAGAGCTGATGCAGAAAGAAGAGTTCGTAACAACCTAGTGCTAGATGCGATTGCTAAAGCGGAAGGCTTTGAAGTGACTGACGAAGAAGTTGAAACAGAACTTAACCGTTTGTCTGAACTTCACAATCGTCCTGTTGCAGAGTTACGTGAAATATTTGAGCGTAATGGCAACATGGAAAATATTAGCGAAGATGTATTATTAAGAAAAACAATCGCGTTTTTAGTGGAAAACAGCAAAATAGTTGCATAACTACTCATATTAAAATAGAATATTGGCAATACTTCAATATAGGGCGCGTGAATAACGTGCCTTATTTTGACCGTACATAAATACATAATTAGTTAGAAAGTAGCTCCTATATCATTTAATGCACATAACACTCCAGTAGCATAGCATATTATAGCTAATGGAAAATGACATTATTGTCAAGGCATGATACAATAAGGGAGCTACTCAAAGTCGAAAAGAAATGAGGTTGGTCGCATGAATCTTGTGCCGATAGTAGTCGAACAAACGAATCGTGGAGAACGTTCCTATGACATTTATTCTCGTTTGTTGAAGGATCGGATAATATTTCTCGGGAGCGCCATCGACGATGACGTTGCAAACTCTGTAATTGCTCAGCTGTTGTTTTTAACTGCGGATGATCCTGAAAAAGATATACATCTTTATATCAATTCACCTGGTGGTTCGGTAACAGCAGGTATGGGAATTTTTGATACGATGCAGTTTATTAAGCCAGACGTATCGACGATTTGTCTTGGTATGGCTGCAAGTATGGGATCGTTGCTTTTGACAGCAGGTGCAAAAGGGAAAAGATTCGCTCTTCCAAACGCAGAAGTAATGATACATCAACCACTCGGTGGTGTACGTGGGCAAGCAACAGACATAAAGATCCATGCAGATTGGATTTTGAAGACAAAACAAAAGTTGAATCAAATTTATGTAGATAGAACTGGTCAACCATACGAAAAAATTGACCGGGACACTGATCGTGATTATTTTATGAGTGCAGACGAAGCACTAGCATACGGTCTTATAGACAAAGTAATTACTGGATCAGAATTAAAATAAGAGATATAATTGTAGTGTGTAAAGGAGTGAGTACATGTTTAAATTCAACGACGAAAAAGGTCAGTTGAAGTGCTCGTTTTGTGGAAAACCACAGGAACAGGTACGTAAATTGGTTGCTGGTCCAGGTGTTTATATATGCGATGAATGTATAGAGCTGTGTACAGAAATCGTAGAAGAAGAATTAGGTACAGAAGAAGAATTAGATCTCAAAGAAATACCTAAGCCAATGGAAATCCGTTCGATATTAGATCAATATGTTATCGGTCAAGATTTTGCCAAAAAATCTCTATCCGTTGCCGTATATAATCATTACAAACGTATTAATTCGGGCAGTAAGATAGATGATGTAGAATTGCAAAAGAGTAATATTTTGTTACTTGGTCCGACCGGATCGGGTAAGACGTTATTAGCTCAAACGATGGCAAGAATTATCAATGTTCCGTTTGCTATCGCGGATGCTACTTCATTAACTGAAGCAGGTTATGTTGGTGAAGACGTTGAAAATATTTTGCTGAAGTTAATTCAAGCAGCAGATTATGATGTGGAAAAGGCTGAGCGAGGCATTATTTACATCGATGAAATTGATAAAGTAGCACGTAAGTCTGAAAATCCTTCGATCACTCGTGACGTTTCTGGTGAAGGTGTACAACAAGCGTTGCTTAAAATTTTAGAAGGAACTGTTGCATCTGTACCGCCTCAAGGTGGTCGGAAACATCCGCACCAAGAGTTTATTCAAATCGACACGACAAATATTTTATTTATTTGTGGTGGTGCTTTTGATGGCTTGGAGCAAATTATTAAACGTCGTGTTGGTAAAAAAATTATTGGATTTAATTCTAATCCAGAAACGCAAAGAGATTTAAAAGCGGGCGAGTACTTGTCGATGGTATTACCAGAAGACTTGTTGAGATTCGGCTTAATTCCGGAATTCGTTGGTCGTCTGCCAGTTATATCTACTTTAGAGCCGTTAGATGAGCCAGCATTAGTTCGTATACTTACAGAGCCGAAAAATGCTCTAATTAAGCAATATGAAAAATTGTTAGAAATGGATAACGTGAAGCTCGAATTTGAAGCAGATGCCCTTCAAGCGATTGCGAAAGAAGCAATTAAGCGGAATACTGGGGCACGTGGTTTGCGAGCCATTATTGAAGGCATTATGTTAGAAATAATGTACGAAGCTCCATCACGTGATGAAATGAGTCATTGTGTCATTACAGAGCAAACGGTGCATGAAAAAATAAAACCAGAACTAACGTTGGACAAAGACGACAAAAAGGAAGAAAGTGCCTAGTTGTGGTAAAATATTAAGTTAAAGTTATGCCACCCAGGAATTTGTTTTGGAGATATATTTTCCTGGGTGGACTTTGACGTTCAAGGGGAGAGGGAAACTAATGTACTTGCGTCAGAATACTGTACCTGTAAAAGTTGGCGATCTAACGATTGGCGGCAATAATGAAGTGATCATTCAAAGTATGTGTACAACGAAAACGGCAGACGTGGAAGCAACGGTCAACGAAATTTTGCGCCTAGAAGAAGCGGGCTGTCAAGTTGTACGGGTAACAGTAAACAACAAAGAAGCGGCAGCAGCGATCAAAGAAATTAAAAAACGCATTCATATTCCACTTGTAGCTGATATTCATTTTGATTATCGTCTCGCGCTTGCAGCTATCGAAAATGGTATTGACAAAGTTAGAATAAATCCCGGTAATATCGGTCGTCGTGACAAAATTGAACAAGTAGTACAAGCATGTAAAGAAAAGAACATTCCAATTCGAATTGGAGTGAACGCGGGTTCTTTGGAAAACCACCTTTTGGAAAAGTACGGTTACCCTACCGCTGATGCGATGGTAGAAAGTGCATTATTCCATATTGGTATTCTGGAAGAATTAGATTTTCACAATATTATTGTATCGCTCAAAGCTTCTGATGTACCAATGGCGATCGAAGCTTATACGAAAGCAGCGCAACAAATTAAATATCCATTACATTTAGGTATTACAGAATCAGGCACGTTGCATGCTGGTACAATTAAAAGCTCCGCAGGAATTGGTGCGTTACTTGCACTAGGTATAGGTAGCACGCTGCGAATTTCATTAAGTGCCGATCCGGTGGAAGAAATAAAAGTTGCACGTGAATTATTAAAAACATTCGGACTTATTTCTAATGCAGCAACTTTAGTTTCCTGTCCTACATGCGGCAGACTAGATATTGATTTATTTGCTATAGCCAATGAAGTAGAAGAATATATATCTAAAATCAAAGTACCGATTAAAGTATCGGTTCTAGGATGCGCTGTGAACGGTCCAGGAGAAGCTAGAGAAGCTGATATTGGCATCGCTGGAGCTAGAGGCGAAGGATTGCTGTTTCGCTATGGGGAAATGATTCGTAAAGTACCAGAGCTGGAACTTGTGAACGAGTTAAAAAAAGAAATTGATGAAATTGTTCGTGTCTTTGAAGCGACAGGAGAAATACCAGGGCGAAAACATCATACAACAGCTTAGTGCTTATTGTTATTAAAAATCATCCTAGTGGTGATTTTTCTTTTTTTTAAATCCATTATAAACGATTATTCCGATAGGCAAGAGGCAATACTGACTACCATATGTCATGCTCTCACATGAAAAATAAATGATAAAAGTGATGAGCCATTGGAAGGAGTCGGTATAGATGGATTTTGGAATGGTGTTAGTAGTTGTTCAGTTTTTCTTTGCAGTTGTTATTGGTTTATATTTTTGGAACTTGTTGCGCACACAAAAGTCGAATCGTTCGGCGGTTGATAAAGAGTCAAAAGTAGAGATGGAGCGGATGCGTAAGTTACGTTCGATTTCTTTAACTAAACCGTTATCGGAAAAAACAAGACCGCAGTCGTTAGATGATATTGTAGGGCAAAAAGATGGATTGAAAGCATTAAAAGCAGCGCTGTGCAGTAGTAATCCACAGCATGTTATTATTTATGGACCACCAGGTGTAGGGAAGACGGCAGCGGCTAGAGTCGTACTAGAAGAAGCGAAATTAAATCCAGTCTCTCCTTTTTTACATGATG
This sequence comes from Paenibacillus yanchengensis, assembly GCF_042684845.1. NCBI lineage: Bacteria > Bacillati > Bacillota > Bacilli > Caryophanales > Paenibacillaceae > Paenibacillus > Paenibacillus yanchengensis. Next base: position 77,071 of record NZ_JBHUMH010000016.1, read on the forward strand.
CTAAGTTTACCGAAATTGATGCAACTACGGCGCGGTTTGATGAACGTGGCATTGCTGACCCACTAATTGGTTCTGTCCATGATCCGATATATCAAGGGGCAGGGGCGATGGGAGTAGCGGGAATTCCGCAGCCCAAACCAGGGGCAGTCACGAAAGCGCATGGTGGAATTTTATTTATTGATGAGATTGGTGAATTGCATCCGATTCAAATGAATAAAATGTTAAAAGTGTTGGAAGATCGCAAAGTGTTTTTGGAGAGTGCTTATTATAATTCAGAGGACAACCAAGTACCTGCATATATACACGACATATTTCAAAATGGATTGCCGGCTGACTTCCGTTTAGTTGGAGCGACAACACGTTCCCCGGAAGAAATACCACCAGCTATACGATCACGTTGTATGGAAATTTATTTTCGACCGTTGCTAGCTGATGAGATTGCGCAAATTGCCGAAAATGCCGTTAAGAAAATTAATTTTGTCGCATCACCTCAAGCGGTTAATGTTGTTACTAAGTTTGCGACAAACGGGCGAGAAACCGTTAATATTATTCAATTAGCAGCTGGACTTGCTATGACGGAAGGGCGCAATCAGCTTTTGCCGGAAGATATAGAATGGGTCGTAAATAGTAGTCAAATTCCACCACGTCCTGATCGCAAAATTCCAGCGAAGCCACAAATCGGTTTTGTAAATGGACTTGCTGTGTATGGTCCTAATATGGGTACGTTATTGGAAATTGAAGTCAGTGCCATTGCTGTTACTCCAGGACGAGGCACGTATATTATTACTGGTGTAGTAGATGAAGAAGAGTTAGGTGGCGGGTCACGTACATTACGTAGAAAAAGTATGGCCAAAGGTTCAATCGAAAATGTATTAACTGTACTGCGCAGATATGGATTAAGCCCGAGGGATTATGATTTGCATATTAATTTCCCAGGAGGTACACCGATTGACGGTCCATCCGCTGGTATTGCGATGGCGATTGCGATAACGTCGGCTATTAAAGGATTTCCTATTGATAACAAACTAGCGATGACAGGGGAACTAGGCATACATGGCAATGTAAAACCGGTAGGTGGGGTGCTGGCGAAAGTCGAGGCAGCAGTACAGGCTGGAGCTACTCACGTGATCGTTCCAAAAGAAAATTGGCAGGAAATATTTGCACATATACCAGGAATTGAAGTAATAGCTGCGGAACGTTTGGATGATGTGTTCGTAAAAACATTCCCGCTTGCTAATTTAGCAAATGAACAATTACCTTCATTTGCATCACAAGAGTTATTTCATCGATCACAACTGTCCTATTTGCAGGCGGAAACAACAGAGTGATACACTATACTAAGTTGTACGGTATACTATATTATAGTGAATATCATTGAAATTTGAAATTTCGAATGTTGAGGGGGTGCTGGACATGGCAGCTAATATAAGTAAAAAAATGCCGTTATTGCCGCTACGAGGCTTACTGGTTTATCCTAGTATGGTGATGCATTTGGATGTTGGAAGGGATAAATCAGTACGTGCACTCGAACGAGCGATGGTGGAAGATCATTTGATTTTGTTATGCTCACAATCAGAGGGGAACATTGAAGAACCGGCACAATCGGACATTTATAAAGTAGGAACCATTTCGAAAATAAGACAGATGTTAAAACTACCTAATGGCACGATTCGGATATTGATTGAAGGTGTAGCTAGAGCAAAGATTACAGAGTTTGTGAAAAATGAGCAGTTTTATGAAGTAATGGCTGAAGAGATGCCGGAACAAATGACAGAAAATCCTGAAGTAGATGCGTTGATGCGTTCGGTGTTGAAGCAGTTTGAACATTATGTATCTCTATCAAAAAAAGTAACGCCAGAAACATATGCAGCAGTATCGGATATTGATGAGCCCGGACGTTTGGCAGATGTCATTACTAGTCACCTCACGTTAAAAATAAGTGAAAAACAAGCTATTTTAGAATTGATCGATGTTAGAGAACGTCTTGAAAAATTGCTTGACTTATTACATAATGAACGAGAAGTTTTGGAATTAGAGCGTCAAATTGGGCAGCGTGTAAAGAAGCAAATGGAAAAAACGCAAAAAGAATATTATTTGCGTGAACAAATGAAAGCTATTCAAAAGGAATTGGGAGAAAAAGAAGGTAGAGCAGGCGAAGTCGAACAGTTACGAACGCAATTAGCCGAATCAGGAATGCCGGAAGAAATTGCTGAGAAAGTGGAAAAAGAGTTAGATCGACTAGAAAAGATGCCAGCAGCATCAGCCGAAGGCGGTATTATCCGTAATTACATTGACTGGCTGCTAGCGCTACCTTGGAGTAAACAAACAGAAGATGACCTTGATTTGGATCGATCGGAAGAAATTTTGGATGCAGACCATTTTGGGTTGGAGAAGCCAAAAGAACGTGTGTTAGAGTATTTGGCTGTTCAGCAATTAGTGAAGAAAATGAAGGGGCCTATCCTTTGTTTAGTTGGTCCACCCGGTGTAGGGAAAACGTCGTTAGCACGATCGATAGCTAAATCATTGAATCGTAAGTTTGTGCGAATTTCGCTTGGCGGTGTGCGGGATGAAGCAGAAATTAGAGGGCATCGACGGACATATGTAGGTGCTATGCCTGGGCGCATTATGCAAGGGATGAAAACGGCAGCTAGCTCGAATCCGGTCTTTTTACTTGATGAAATTGATAAAATGGCGATGGATTTTCGCGGTGATCCGGCAGCGGCTCTATTAGAAGTGCTTGATCCAGAGCAAAATCATACGTTCAGCGATCATTATATCGAAGTGCCTTTTGATTTATCTCATGTAATGTTTGTGACGACTGCTAATGCGATTCATCAAATTCCACGACCGTTGCTTGATCGCATGGAAGTGCTGCATATACCTGGATATACGGAATTAGAAAAACTGGAGATTGGACAACGGTTTCTATTACCGAAGCAACTAGAAGAACATGGATTGCAGCCGAATCAATTGCAAGTTACTCAAACTGTTCTCATGCAAATTATCCGTGATTATACACGTGAGTCTGGTGTGAGAAATTTAGAACAGCAAATTGCGGCAGTTTGCCGTAAAGCAGCAAAGAAAATAGTGCAATCTCAATCTCAGGATGAGATTATCGAAATAGAGTTGACGGAAACATTAATGAAAGATTGGCTGGGACCAGCGAAGTTTCGTTATAGTCTTGCTGAAGCAGAACACCAAATCGGAGCAGTTACTGGGCTTGCTTGGACAGAAGTAGGCGGAGATACTTTAGTTATCGAAGTTACTGTTATGCCAGGTGCAGGGAAGCTTACGCTTACGGGTCAATTAGGTGATGTGATGAAAGAATCGGCACAGGCAGCATTTAGCTACTTACGTTCGAGATCGAAAGAGCTTCATATTGATCCTTCATTTCATGAGAAAAATGATATTCACATTCATATACCAGCTGGTGCTATTCCAAAAGATGGACCTTCTGCCGGTATTACGATGGCGACAGCACTTGTATCTGCACTTACTAACCGTTATGTTAATAAAGAAGTAGCGATGACGGGAGAGATTACGCTTCGTGGTCGAGTTTTACCGATTGGCGGATTGAAAGAAAAGTCGTTAGCAGCACATCGAGCAGGTATTAAGAAAGTATTGTTGCCAAAAGATAATGAGCGAGATTTAATTGATATACCAGATAGTGTACGTGATGAACTGGAGTTTATCGTAGTTAGTCAGATGGATGAAGTGTTAGAGCATGCATTACTACCAGAAAACTAATGCTATACGTGTTATCATCAATCGTATATAGTCTGTAATTTTGAAGCTATGCTTGGGAGAGAAGGCATAAAAATGAAAATATTAGATGCGAGTTTTGTGATCAGTGCAGTAAGATCAGAACAATATCCAACCGATGGATTACCAGAAATTGCATTGGCAGGGCGAAGTAATGTGGGGAAATCTTCTTTGATTAATAAGATGATGTTGCGCAAAAACTTAGCTCGAGCTAGTTCACAGCCAGGAAAAACACAACAGTTAAATTATTATTTAGTTAATAATGAAATTTATTTGGTTGATTTTCCTGGTTACGGTTATGCGAAAGTGTCGAAAGCAAGAAGAGAGCAGTTTGGGCAAATGGTCGAATCATACGTCCGAGAACGAGAAGTATTGCGATTGCAACTACTCGTCGTAGACGTACGGCATGATCCTACAAAAGATGATCAATTAATGTATGAATGGTTGAAGCACTATGATATTCCGATGGTTGTAGTAGCGACGAAGGCAGATAAAATTCCTCGCTCTCGCTGGGATAAGCATTTGAAGGCGATTCGAACGACATTACAGATGGGTGCATCAGATAAAGTCGTATTGTTCTCTTCAGAAACAGGTCAAGGTCGAGATGAACTTTGGTCGATTATTTATGAGAGTATATCAGCTTCATCGCACAAGACGAACTAATTATATGTAAAATTAGAGCATACTGTATTCTTTACAGAGTAGGTGCGTTAATTTTCCGATTTTTTAGCGTATTTGGCTAAATTTCAGCTCTAGCTAGCAGGACAATATCCGAACAATGACGTATAATATATAGTATAGAAGATCCATGGTTGATACTGGACCTGTAAACAGGTCAAGAATTGAGGAGATTTATATGGCTAAACGGCTAGCCACAGAATATGTATTTGCTAAGTTACAGCTAAGTCATGAAGAACTGTCTAAGTTTATCCTTTTTATGGAAGGACAACAATTACAACTGCACGTTATGGTGTTGGAAAACGGCAATCAGCAGCTAGTCGTACAAGATACGATTGGCAAGGAGGAAATCCGTTTAACCTTTGAGCGTAATGCACATACTTATGTGTGTGAATTAACGTGTCGAATTGTCAAACCAAAACTTACTAATGCAATGCGTAAAGCTATTTCGGTCTTTAAAGGAACAGCGACAGTCAATCGAATCTACAGCCACTATACGATGATCTATCATTATAAAGAAGGTTTCGTTCGGAAAATTGTTGAGCAAACAAGTAATAGTGAACGGATAATATTTGAACATAAAGATATACTAAACAATCTAGAACGGACCTATGAAAGTAGATTGGTTGAACGAGAAATTCGTTTGATCTATACTGCTATTGATGAATTGCTTGATTTACGCAACCAAACGACGCAGCAGAAAGAATTACATGATATTGATCAGCGGCTTTCAGCGCTACAACATAAGTTGTTTGTTTTTGAAGCTTAATCATTTTGATCGTTTACATGTGACATCATTTAGGTGAAATATATTACTAATTTTAAGAAGCATTTTTCATAAAAAGAATCGCACAAGCGATTCTTTTTGCGTATGATTATCATACAGTTGCTTCATTTATAAAAAGTTTTGAAAAAACAGTTGCATTTATTGCCGATAGATGTTATTTTTAATGCTGTTGATAACTTTTAACATGACACTCAAACAAAATTAGGAACCAGGATTCACTCAGGACATAGTTAATGTTGCGAGAGATTAATCCCTCGAGAAGTGAATGACGTAGGTCCTAGCGGATGAAATTTTCAAAATATTTTATTCCTAGGAAGGGGGAACCGGAAGATGGAATACTCAACTTTCGGAAGGCACGTTGCTGTTGACGCTTGGGGTGTAGATTTTGAATTGCTTAACAGCGCACAATTTTTGCAATCTCATATGGTAGAAGCTGCGGAGGCATGTGGGGCAACAGTGTTGTCAGTACAGGCTCAGCAATTTGAACCACAAGGCGCTACAGTATTAGTGTTGTTGTCGGAGAGCCATATCTCGATTCATACGTATCCAGAGAAAGGCTTTGCAGCACTTGACTGTTATACCTGCGGTGAAACGGTAGACCCGCAATTAGCAATTGATTATATGTTGTCTGTTTTGAAACCTGAAACGACGCATGCGAAAAAGCTAATCCGTGGCATGGGTGAAATGCAAGTAGAAGAACCGAATGTGAAACAAGGAGAACTTGTTTAGAATATTTTGCTTTATAATAGGCAGTACACAATGAATAACCGTGGATAATCCCACGGTTATTTCTTTAATGATATTGGGCAATAATAAGAGAAAGTTTTCGATTATTAGTCATAATTGGCTAAAGTGTGAAACTTAAACTATGATATACTATTCGTAGCTTAAACGACATCATAACAGAAGAGGGAGGCAGCATTCGCTCATGCACGTCATTGTAGTCGGTCTTAATTATCGCACAGCACCTGTAGAAATAAGAGAGAAGTTTGCTTTTTCTGAGCAAGAATTGCCACGTGCTTTGCAACAATTTTTTCGATCAAACGGCATTTTAGAATGTGTTATCGTGGCGACTTGCAATCGTACTGAACTGTATGCGGTCGTCGATGGGCATGATTTGTGCGGTCATCATATTAGAGGGTTTATGGAAGAATGGTTCCATTTTCCGAGAGATCAATTTACAAATCATTTATATATGTATGAAGATGATAGAGCCATCGAACATTTATTTAAAGTAACAAGTGGACTGGATTCCATGATTATTGGAGAAACACAGATACTTGGTCAAATAAGAGATGCATTTTTACTGGCGCAGCAGCATAAAACAACGGGAACTATTTTTAATATGCTGTTCAAGCAAGCAGTAACATTAGCGAAGCGAGCGCATTCAGAAACAGCGATAGGTGAAACAGCGGTATCTGTTAGTTATGCAGCTGTTGAGCTTGGAAAGCGGATTTTTGGACATTTTAACAATAAAGTGGTCATGATACTTGGAGCTGGCGAAACGGGTGAGTTAACAGCGAAGCATCTATATGCTAATGGTGCGAAGCAAGTCATTGTTGTTAATCGGACATACGAGCGTGCCAAGCAATTAGCAGACCAATTTGACGGACAAGCATTCACTTTAGATGAAATACTACTCAAGCTGCATCAAGCTGATATTATTATTAGTTCTACGGGAGCAGAAAAATATGTAGTGACAGCGAAGCAAGTTGATCAAGCGATGGCTAAACGTAAATCAAAGCCGTTATTTATGATTGATATTGCAGTTCCTCGTGACCTTGATCCGACTATCGCGGAATTAGATAATGTCTTTTTGTACGATATAGATGATTTAGAAGGTATAGTAGAAACTAACTTGCAGCAACGTCGGCAAGAAGCGGTAAAGATTGAAGCGATGATTACCCAGGAAATGTTAGCTTTTCATCAATGGTATCGTACGCTTGGTGTAACACCGATCATTCGTGCATTGCAACAAAAAGCTAGCAACATTCATAGTCAGACGATGATTAGTTTATCGAATAAACTACCTCAGCTTGATGAACATGAGTGGAAGGTTATTGAGAAATTAACGAAAAGTATGCTTAATCAAATGCTACAAGATCCGATTATGCAAATAAAAGAAATTTCCGGAAAAAAACGTCCGGAAGAAGCGGTTAATACATTTGTTCAGTTATTTGCATTGGAGGAACAGTTAACAGAACAGCAGGCAACTAAGGAGCAACCGTTGGAATCTAAACAGTCAGCTCACGTGGCAAGGAAAAACATGCTTTCTTCCAATGTTCCATTGGCAGCTTTGAGCCGATTATAATTTGGCTATTACATCTCAACCTATTTGCATGCTGCTCAAAGGATGTAGCTAGTTCAGTGTAAGGTGGAGGGAATATGGGATCAGCATTTTGGATGTATGATGCAACACTTTACGTATATGCCCTGAGTCTACTGTTTTATTTTTCCGATTTTGTATCCTTTAATCGGAGAGCGAACCGGGTAGGCGCAGGGCTGCTTCTTTTTGTATGGTTGCTACAAACCGGGTATTTGATTTCGCGCATTATTATCGATAGTGGTGAGTGGAGTCGCGCGCCATTTAGTAATCTATTTATATTTTCATGGTTGTTAGTTACAGTATCGATTATTATAGACCGGTTTTTTTATATAGAGTTTGTTGTCTTCTTTGCCAATGTTATCGGCTTTGCGATGTTAGCACTTAGCTTTTATAGTACACCAACACCAGGTCAGCCTTTCGAATTATGGCAAACGACGAAAGAATTGTTATTTGTTCATATTAGTTTAGTGTTTCCGGCCTTTGTTTCCTTAACGATCGGAGCCTTACTGTCAGGGATGTATATGTTTTTACATAATCGTTTGAAGGCGAAACGTTGGACAAGTATGGTGAGAAGATTCCCGAGCTTAGAGACGATTGATCGATATATTGAACGAACCGTTATTATAGGTGTGCCATTACTCACGTTATCGCTGGCTGTCGCCATTACATCTTTATTTGTTGAAGGAAGACCACAGCTAATATTGGATTGGAAAGTGTTAACGGCATTAATTGGATTACTACTGTACGTACGTTATATTTATTTGCGTGCAGTGGCGAAATTTAGTGGTATGAAGCTATCTAAATTGTTTTTGTTAGGCTATGTGATGTTAGTGTTAAACGCTGCTACCGATTCTTTTTCATCATTTCATTGATGTTTGTTATAGATGTAATGTAATGTGATTTATATTGGGAGGGGAAAAAGTGAGTCAGAATGCATGGCGAGTGATTAAAGTTGGAACAAGACAAAGTCAACTGGCGCTTACACAAACAGGGCAAGTGATCGATCAGCTCAACGATATTTGTATACACCACAGATTGAACTATCGGTTTGAAGTACATAAAATTGTCACCAAAGGCGATAAAATACTGGATGTATCGTTATCAAAAGTGGGCGGAAAAGGTTTATTCGTCAAAGAAATCGAGCAAGCATTGCTGGATGGTGTCATTGATTTAGCAGTTCATAGTATGAAAGATATGCCTTATGAACAACCAACAGGCTTAATGAACGGAGCAACGCCTAAACGTCTTTCTGCACAGGATTGTTTAGTAATGAAAGAAGGGATAACTTCCTTTGCTGATTTGCCTGTAGGGGCGAAGGTGGGAACCAGCTCTTTACGTAGGTCTTGTCAATTGAAGTACGTGCGTCCTGATCTACAAATAGAGTTTATTCGCGGTAATATTGATTCTAGAATAAGAAAGCTACATACCGAAGACTTGGATGCGGTCGTATTAGCCGCTGCAGGCTTGATGAGAATGGGCTGGGAAGATAAAATATCAGCTTACATAGCAGAAGACATTTGTGTGCCGGCAGTAGGGCAAGGGGCGCTTGGTATTCAGTGCCGTGAATCAGATGAGCAAGTAAGGGCGCTATTACAGTTATTAAATGATGAGCAAACAGAAATTACCGTTCGTGCTGAACGCAGTTTTTTGGGAGCGATTGAAGGAAGCTGTCAAGTTCCGATTGGTGCGCAAGCTATTTTGGTAGAAGAAGAAGCGTCTGATGTAGCGGAATTGTCTGAACAAGGAACATATTATCCACTAATAGAGTTAACGGCTATCGTTGGCTCAACAGATGGTTCGGTATTATTAAAGGAAGTTATGCGTGGTCGTCACCCCGAGCAGTTGGGGGAGGAAATAGCTGCTCAGTTGCTTGCGAGTGGAGCGGATCGTATACTGGCAGAAGTTAATTTGAATCAATGAACGAGTCGCTCTTTGTTGAACGTCCTTTAGCAGGCAAAGGAATTGTAGTTACACGAGCGCGAGCACAAGCATCTACGTTTATAGAACAATTGGAATCGCTCGGTGCTAAAGTATTCCCATTACCAGTTATTGCTGTGCGGAAAACAGTAGATCAACATGTCATTGCTGAAATAAAAACAGCGCTGCAATCGGCTAGTTCATATGACTGGTTAATTTTTACGAGCGTCAATGGTGTACATTTTTTTATGGAGTGGCTAGCAGAATATGAAATTGGATTAGATACGTTTGCTCGTGCACAAATAGCTGCTGTTGGACCGAAAACAGCGGAGCAGCTAGAGAAATATCAATTACAAGTAGAGCGGCTACCAAAACGATATGATGCAGAAGGCTTACTCGAGCTGCTTGATCCATATATTGCACCAGGTGCAAAAGTGTTATTAGCAAGAGGGAATTTGGCACGTGCTGTATTGCCGAGTACATTACTAGCAAAAGGAATTTCAGCTACAGAAATACATGTATATGAAACGATAGCTGAAACGACAGAAATTACGACATTTTTGGATAAAATGAATTGTAATGAAGTGGATATCGTTACGTTCGCTAGTTCTTCCGCTGTTCATCATTTTATGGCAGCTCTTCAACGTTTCAGCATAGTGTCATTACCCGAATTGTTACAGTCGATGGTACTGGCGAGTATTGGGCCGTTAACTAGTGAAACCATTAGAAGTTATGGTCTTGTTGTACATATTGAAGCTGCACAAGCGACGATGGATCATTTGTTGTATGACATTATGGAATATGTAAAGGAGCGAAGGAAATGAAAGAGCGTTTTAATCGACACCGTAGATTGCGTCATACGGGCGCTATTCGTAGTTTAGTTCGTGAAAATACAGTTAGTGCGGATGATTTTATTTATCCGATCTTTGTAACGACTGGTACCGATGTGAAAGATGAAATCAGTTCTATGCCAGGAGTGTACCATTATTCATTGGATAGACTAGAGCAGGAGATTGCCGAATGTGCTGCTTTAGGAATAAAAGCTGTTTTATTATTTGGCGTACCGGACACGAAAGATAGTATCGGTTCCTCTGCTTACAATTCAGAAGGAATTGTACAACAAGCAACACGTCTTATTAAGCAGTGGGCTCCTCAAATGATCGTTGTTGCCGATACATGTCTTTGCCAGTTTACGGATCATGGTCATTGCGGAGTAATCGTGGAAGATAGTAATGGTGCGGCTTATATCGATAATGATCAATCATTGGACTTATTAGTAAAGACAGCTGTTTCGCAAGCAGAGGCGGGTGCAGATATTATTGCTCCCTCGAATATGATGGATGGATTTGTCGCTGCAATTCGTGCTGGGCTGGATGCGGCTGGTTTCAAGCACATTGCTATCATGTCATATGCGGTCAAATATGCTTCCGCATATTATGGTCCGTTTCGTGAAGCAGCTCATTCCGCTCCGCAGTTTGGTGATCGCAAAACTTATCAGATGGACCCGGCTAATGCTAGAGAAGCGTTACGTGAAGCAAGTAGTGATGTGCAAGAAGGTGCAGACTTTTTGATGGTGAAGCCGGCACTAGCTTATATGGATATCATTCGACAATTACGTGATCAATATTTGCTGCCGATTGTAGCTTACAATGTTAGTGCGGAATATTCCATGGTGAAGGCAGCAGCGGCGAACGGATGGATTAATGAGCAGGCAGTTGTATTAGAAACGTTAACTGGAATGAAACGAGCAGGAGCCGATATTATTATTACTTATCATGCAAAAGACGTTATTCGCTGGTTGAGAGGAGATAATAAAAATGAATCTTAAACAAGTAGAAGTGAAACGAAACGAAAGTCGCTCGGCAGAAGCGTTTGCCAAAGCTAAACAAGTAATACCTGGAGGAGTAAACAGCCCGGTACGTGCATTTAAATCTGTTGGACTCACCCCTATGTATATGGATCGTGGTGTAGGAAGTAAAGTATATGATATTGATGGTAATAGCTTTATCGATTATGTCTGTTCTTGGGGACCACTCATTATGGGTCATGCACACCCTGAAGTGGTGGAAGCAATCAAGAAAACAGCTGAAAAAGGAACTAGCTTTGGTGCGCCTACGGAATTAGAAACGCTAATGGCAGAGCTAGTGGTTGAACGAGTGCCATCGATTGATTTGGTACGGATGGTTAACTCTGGGACGGAAGCTACGATGAGTGCTCTTCGGCTTGCGCGTGGTTATACGAAACGACAAAAAATATTAAAATTCGAAGGATCTTATCATGGCCATTCGGACAGTTTATTAATAAAAGCTGGCTCAGGAGTTGCGACACTTGGTTTGCCGGATTCTCCTGGTGTACCAGAAAATGTTGCAGCGCAAACGATAACAGTTGCCTTCAATGATCTAGCTGCTGTTAAATTAGCTTTTGAAAAATTCGGCGAAGAAATTGCTTGTATCGTAGTCGAGCCTATCGCTGGTAATATGGGAGTTGTTCCACCAGAGCCAGGATTTTTAGAAGGTTTGCGTCAAGTGACAACACAATATGGCAGTTTGTTAATTTTTGACGAAGTGATGACAGGGTTTAGAGTAGCTTATAATTGTGCGCAAGGGTTATACGATATTGAGCCGGATATTACATGTTTCGGTAAAATAATCGGTGGTGGTTTACCAGTTGGGGCGTATGGTGGTAAGCGTCAGTTTATGGAAATGATTGCTCCTATTGGACCAGTCTATCAAGCGGGAACGTTATCAGGAAATCCACTTGCTATGGCAGCTGGCTACACAACATTAAAACTATTAACACCTGCGGTTTACGAGCAACTAGAATTGCAATCGCAAAAGCTACAAGCTGGACTTGAAGCGAACGCAGCGAAATATAACGTAGCATTTACGGTGAATCGTGTTGGTTCGATGGTATGCCCATTCTTTACTGATAAGCGAGTGACCAATTATGATGTAGCGAAACAATCAAATTTGACCTATTTTAATCATTACTTTGAGTCGATGTTACATCTTGGCATTAGTTTACCACCTTCACAGTTCGAAGGTATGTTTGTATCTGCTGCGCACACAGATGAAGATATTGCCAAAACGATCGCAGCACATGAGGAAGCAATTAGTTATTTGCAACAATAGGGAGGGACTAGGTTGCAACTAAATAACATCATAAGTAGAAGTGAGCAGTGGCTAGTAATTGATTGGCCACTGCTTTTATTATTAGTTGAACCCGAAATAAGACGACAAGCGCCAGAGCTTGGGGCACATGCACATGATGTGTTTCGCTGGCTGATACAAACCAAGTTGTTTCCTGAAAAATGGATTAAACGAATTTTTTCGATTGGTGGTATTCGTTGGAAGGAGCAACATTTGTTGTTGCTTGCTTATAGTCAAGGTGAGTTTACAGAAGAAGTTCATTTTGTTGATGCCCGGTCATTGCCACCAGACACTGACATGGAAGCGAAAATGCTCTATGAAGATGACTTTTGTTTCGTTTTATCTAAGCCGGTACGTATGCCTGTACATAAATCGTCGGACTCACAAATACGTACACTGGATACAATGGCAGCTTTATATTCCTTGCGTAGTGAGCATCCTTTTCCTGTTCGGCATATTCATCGGTTGGACGGTGATACGACTGGTGTGGTACTCTATTCCAAAAATGATTGGGCGCAACTTCGACTAGATGAAGCGATGCGTGAAGGGCAAATAGAACGGCACTATATTGCTGCTGTTCACGGACAGCTATCTACGATGGAGGGGGAAATTAATAAACCGATTGCCAAAGATCGATTCGTTGCTGGAAAACGACGTGTTGCGGCTCATGGTGATCCATCCATTACGTTATACCGGGTATTGCAGGTGAAATCTTCGTACTCCATTGTAGCACTTCAATTATTAACTGGTCGGACGCATCAAATACGAGTGCATATGAGTGCGATTGGACATCCATTACTTGGAGATATATTATATGGCGGCAAGCAGATGAAGGGAATATCCCATCAAGCGCTCCATGCTTATAAACTTATATTTCCGCATCCCGTCTTGGGAAATCAAATAATTGTTGAAGCTGATCCGCCGGATTGGCTCGAAAAAAATGAAATCAATTAGTCTCTTTTTATTTTCATAGTCATGCTTACCTCATTTCCACCATATAGATGAAGTAGTGATTCTATTTTCAGGTCATTGTTAACCTGTGGAGGGAGGATATAGCGTGTCAGAAAAATCTGGAGGCTTACGATTTGACGTGTATGAACGTGTTCATTTGCCGGATGATGTGGCGGCGATAGATGAGCTTGAAGAAATTGAATTAATCCCACGAATTGCAGTAATGGATGAAGGGGATCAAGCGATATTACGCGGTCAATTATTACTTAGTGGAGTGTACCGAAGTAGTGAGGTGCATGATGGGATATTAGCACTGGAGCATCGAATACCTGTAGAAATATCTTTGCCAATGCATAGAGTGTCTCGTTTGGATGATATTTCGATTGATATCGATAATTTTGATGTAGATATTTTATCTGCTCGAACGTTGAATGTAACAGGGGTATTGTCACTGCGTGGTTTGTTAGTTGATTCGGTAGAGGAAGAGCAACAGTGGCAAGAAGAAGTGTTTACAGCAGTTCATGAAAATAATGGGGAACAACCATTAGAATTGCAAACAGACACGGAGCGGTGGGAGGATCAAGCTGAAACTACAGAAGAAACGGAATACCAGTGGCAAGAAGAGGTGGAAGTAGAAACGACAGCTGAAGCTCCGTCCTACATAGCAAGTGAAACGAGGGATGAGCAGTCAGTTGAAGGAGTATATTCCAACGAAATAAATCTGGAAGAGCAGTGGCAATTACAGCGAGAAGAACCGTATGACCAAGTGGTAGAAGTAGTACAGGAAGATGATGCGGAGTTAGTGTTAACACGTAATGATGAACCGGAAGAGGAAGCAGAGGAATATACGACTTATGCTACATTTGTTGAACCGGATTATGATGATACGTTGGAACAACTAGAGGAAGAGCGCGCTGAAGAGCAGGGTTTTGCTACTGCTGAAGCGGAAACCGTTCATTCCGGTTGGGCATTACTAGGGACTGAGGCGACGAGGATTCATGAAGAGGATACCGAACAAGCATATGAGCATGATGACGAAATGGAATTTGCAGAAGAAGAGATAAGCTTGCCCGAATATGAAAATGCTTTTGAAGATCGTTCGCCGCAAGCATTTGAAGAAGAGTCAGAGATCGCCAATGAAGCGACGATGGAAACTTGGGTAGAAACAAGCGGAGAAATAGAGGAAGATGAGCGCGAAGAGGAATTGGTGGAAGATGATGAACCTACTAATGTAGCATCGACTGCTCCTCCAGCCAACCTGAATACGACACCGCACGTTGCTTTTCATACGAAATCAGCTGATCAATCACAGGAAAATACAAATGTCGGCATTCGCTCGTTGCTAGGTTCTAGTGATCGGGAGAAAGCGCTTCGAGAAGCTGTTATCCAACAGGAATTAGACGCAAGTAATGAACAAGAACATTTGGCGGAGCAAGCTCGTCAAGATGACGAAGTTGAATGGCAGTCTATGTTTCTCGGAAGAGAAAAAGGGCAAAGTTTTAAAAAGATACGAATGTGTATTGTTCAAAAGGAAGAAACGTTAGAGGCAATTGCGCTTCGCTATAACATTACTCCAGGTGTGTTGCAAAAGCATAATCAGTTGCATGATAGTGATGTTAGTGAAGGACAGCTTTTGTACATCCCAGCTACGCAACTTAGTTAATGGGGTAACGTAAACAGACTCTCTTTGATCATCTTTTGCAGTTTACTAATTGCAGATGATTAAAGAGAGTTTTTTATTTTGTGGCGTAGTATGAGATGTTTATAAGAAACATTGACTAAGCGGTTTAAGAACGGTATGATATTTGATATAATAGTAAAACAATGAGAGTGCTTAATAAAGTAATAACGTTGAATGGGAGCAGAATACAGACATCTTTCAGAGAGTGGAATTGTTACGCTGTGAGATTCCGCAAGTATAAGCTGTATTTATGGTCGCCCTGGAGTTGTCTCACTGAAATGGCAGAAGATCGAATGATTTATTCTGTTATAAAGTAAGACCGGTAGCAGCCGTTATCTGCAGTGAGCGCTGTATAATAATGAATCGTTATCGTACAGAACAAAGGTGGTACCACGGAAGCAGAACCTTTCGTCCTTTTTCGAGGATGAAAGGTTTTTTTTGAAATTATTGTTGGAGGATGGAAAAATGTCAGAAGCAGAAACGAATATGGAAATGGCTAAAACATATGATCCGAAAGCGGCAGAGCAAAAATGGTATAACTATTGGATGGATGGAAAATATTTCGAAGCTGGTAAACGACCAGATGCTGAAACATATACCATTGTTATTCCACCGCCTAACGTGACAGGAAACTTGCATATCGGGCATGCGCTTGATTTTACATTACAGGATATATTAATTCGAACAAAAAGAATGCAGGGCTTTGATACACTGTGGCTACCAGGCACAGATCATGCTGGTATAGCAACACAGACAAGAGTAGAACAGCAACTACGTGAACAAGGAACAACAAGACATGATCTTGGTCGTGCTGCTTTTTTGGAGCAAGTATGGGATTGGAAAGAAATGTATGCGAATACGATTCGTTCACAGTGGGCTAAGATGGGATTATCGCTCGACTACTCACGTGAACGGTTTACTTTAGATGAAGGATTATCAAAAGCAGTTCGTGAAGTGTTTGTAAAGCTATACAAAAAAGGGTTAATTTATCGTGGCAAAAAAATTATTAACTGGGACCCAGCTGCACGTACAGCTCTTTCGGATATTGAGGTGGAGCATAAAGAAGTAAATGGTCATTTGTACCATTTGCAATATCCACTTGCAGACGGTAGTGGGTACATAACTGTAGCGACAACTCGTCCGGAGACGATGCTTGGTGATACAGCTGTTGCAGTACATCCAGAAGATGAAAGATATAAAGCTTTGATTGGAAAAATGATCATTCTTCCTGTCATTGGAAGAGAGATTCCTATTATAGCAGATGAGTATGTGGAGAAAGAGTTTGGTTCGGGAGCTGTTAAAATTACACCAGCGCATGATCCGAATGACTTCGAAGTTGGTGAAAGACATCAACTACCACAAATTACAGTAATGGACGAATCAGGCGTTATGAATGAACATGCTGGACCATATGAAGGGTTGGATCGCTTCGTTTGTCGTAAGCAGCTTGTGGCCGATTTGCAGGCAAGTGGTGTGTGTACGCAAATAGAAGATCACGTTCATCAAGTGGGGCATAGCGAACGTTCTGGAGCTGTTGTGGAGCCGTATTTGTCTACACAGTGGTTTGTAGCGATGAAACCATTAGCTGAAGCTGCGATTGAAGCACAAAAAGCTGGAAAAGGTGTTCGTTTTCTACCAGATCGCTTTGAAAAAACATATATGAACTGGATTGAAAATGTTCGGGACTGGTGTATTTCTAGGCAGCTATGGTGGGGACATCGTATACCTGCTTGGTATGATGAAAATACCGGTGAAATTCACGTATCGCAAGATGATTTGCAGGGAGATCATCTGCATCAGGATGTAGATGTGTTGGATACGTGGTTCAGTTCTGCACTTTGGCCGTTCTCTACATTAGGCTGGCCAGAAGAAACGGAAGATGTGAAACGTTTTTATCCTGTCGATGTGTTGGTAACTGGATATGACATTATTTATTTCTGGGTTGCACGTATGATATTTACTGCTCTAGAATTTACAGATCAAATGCCATTTAAAGATGTTTATATGCATGGACTAGTGCGCGATCGTGAAGGGCAAAAAATGTCGAAGTCTCTTGGTAACGGAGTAGATCCGCTTGAGGTCATTGATCAGTATGGTGCGGATGCGATGCGATTTATGTTGTCGACAGGAAGTACACCGGGACAAGATCTACGTTATCGAACAGAGCGGGTAGAGCAAGCGCGTAACTTTGCTAACAAAATTTGGAATGCTTCGCGATTTGCTATGATGAATTTAGAAGGATTTACTATAGAAGATGTTAATATTGACGTACCACTAGGTACAGCAGATCGTTGGATATTACATCGTTTAAATGAAACAGTACGTGATGTTACTCGTCTTATCGATAGTTATGAATTCGGGGAAACTGGACGTGTTTTGTATAATTTCATATGGGATGATCTTTGTGATTGGTATATCGAATTTGCAAAATTAAACTTAAATGGATCAGATATAGCTGCGAAACGAGCAACACAATCTGTGCTTGTCTATGTACTTGATCGTACTCAACGATTAATTCATCCATTTATGCCGTTTATTAGTGAAGAGATTTGGCAGCACCTTCCACATGAAGGCGAGACTATTATGTTAGCAGAATGGCCCGTATATGAGCAAAAGTTGGAAGCAGATGACGCTGTTAAACAAATGAATCTATTGATGGATACGATCCGAGCGGTTCGTAATATTCGAGCAGAAATGAATGTTCCGATGAGTCGAAAAATAGAGTTGTTAATTAAAGCGGCAAGTGAAGAAACGCTGCAAATATTACTTCAAAACAAACCATTTATTGAACGATTCTGTGCTACTAGCCAATTGGAAATTGGTATAGAGCTAGCGGCTCCAGAAAAAGCGATGTCTGCGATAGTAACAGGAGCTGAATTGTACTTCCCTCTTGCAGGATTAATTGATGTAGATCAAGAAATTGCACGTTTGGATAAAGAGAAGAAAACATTAGATGGTGAAGTTGAACGAATTGAGAAAAAGCTAGCGAATGAAGGATTTGTGGCGAAAGCACCAGAGAAAGTAATAGAAGAAGAACGTAGAAAAATGGCGGAATATGCAGAAAAACGAGCGAAAGTTTTGCAGAGAATTGCCGAATTGCGTAGCTAAGCGGGGTTGCATATATGGAAAAATTATGGGCGCAGCGGGAAACTAATTTGCTGCAAAGTTATGATGAAGCAGTAGAATGGATTAACGGTTTGATACCGTTTGGTATTCGACCGGGGTTAAGCAGAATTGAAAAAATGATGGAACTATTAGGCAATCCAGAACGTCGTTTGCAATTTATTCATGTTGCTGGTACGAATGGCAAAGGATCGACTTGCTCGATGATAGCCAACGTATTGCTTAGCAACGGCTATGATGTTGGGCTGTACACATCACCTTACATTACAAAGTTCACCAATCGTTTTCAATATAATGGTACGGATATCGAAGAAGAAACGTTAGTGAAACTAGCTAATCAGTTGAAGCCGATCGTAGAGGAGATAGCCGAAACAGAACTCGGCTCTCCAACGATGTTCGAAGTTTCTACTGCGCTAGCCATTTTATTTTTTGCTACCGATACGTTTCCAGATTATGTCGTGTTCGAAACAGGTCTTGGTGGGCGTCTCGATGTGACTAACATCGTTCGTCCTGTTATATCTGTCATTACTAACGTAGGGCACGATCATATGGATCGTCTTGGTAATACGCTATCGGCTATTGCTTCTGAGAAAGCAGGCATTATAAAACCGAACGTTCCTATCGTCAGTGCGGTCGAACAACCAGAAGTAATACAAGTGATTGCAGATACTGCAGCAAAACAAAAAAGCAGCTTGTATTTGTTACATGATCAGTTTGAAGAAACTGTTATTGAAGAGTCAGAAATGGGGCAAAGTTTTAGTTTTAAAGGTCCATTTCGGACGATGGAATCGATAGAGATTACGCTTAACGGTTCACATCAACGAAAAAATGCTGCTGTAGCGATGATGACATTGGAAGTGTTACGACAATATAATGCTTTAGTACTCGATGATGATTTATTACTTGCGGGTTTTAAAACGGCTGCCTGGCCAGGGCGGCTGGAATTAGTATCTCATCACCCTCGTATTGTTATTGATGGAGCGCATAATCCTGAGGGTGCAGAAGTGCTATCCAGAGCGATTCCTAAGCTGTATTCCTATGAAAAATTGCATCTAATGATAGCAATGCTCGATAATAAGAATCATCGTGATACACTAAAGCATATACTACCATTAGTAGATACGCTGATTGTTACTGAACCAGATTTTAGAATGAAAAAACAAGCTGTACAATTGGCCGAATTAATCGATGAAATGCGAGCTGAAATGCCGAACGTTTTAGCCTTCGAGCTTATTATTGAACCGAACTGGGAAACAGCATTAAGTAAATTACAACAGTTGACCGAGGATAAGGAACTTGCTGTCGTTACAGGCACTTTGTATTTGATCGCCGATGTAAGAGCTAAGTTACTACAAAACTCGGAGGCTGAAAAAGGTTGGTGAATTGTTTTTGAATACAGCTGAACATATACATTTCATTGGAATTGGTGGTTACGGCATGAGCGCTATCGCTCGAGTTATGTTAGAAATGGGTTATAAGGTGACCGGTTCTGATATGGCTAGCCAAGAATTAACGCAAAAACTAGCTGCTGAAGGAGCATCTATTTATTTAGGTCATCAAGCAGAACATGTACGAGGAGCGGACATCGTTGTATATTCAACGGCATGCCCTGCGGACAACGTTGAACGGGTAGCAGCTGCTGCATTGGAAATACCAGTATTGCATCGTTCAGAAATGTTAGCTCAAATTATGAATGAAGGCAAAGGAATAGCGGTGGCTGGAGCGCATGGTAAAACATCTACTTCATCGATGATCGCACTAGTGTTAGAACATTTGGAAGCTGATCCTACTTATGTAATCGGTGGAGAAATTGTTAATATCGGCACTAATGCAAAAGCGGGCAAAGGTGAATACGTTGTAGCGGAAGCTGATGAAAGTGATGGATCTTTTCTGCATTATTTTCCTAGAATAGCTATAGTGACCAATATTGAAGCCGATCATTTGGAAAACTATGATGGTGATTTTAATAACTTAAAAGCAGCATATATACAATTTCTAAGCCAGACTAAAGATGATGGTCGAGCGATTATATGTGTGGATGACACTACCGTTCATGAATTGTTACCACAAATCAAAGAAGCTGTTCGCGGTGCATCATTGATCACTTACGGGATCGATCGAACTGCTGATTATGTCGCAGCTAATATCGTTTATGGTCATTTGCAGGCTTCATTTGATATGTATTACGATGGAGAACTGTTGGGTAGAGTGAATTTGTCTGTGCCAGGAAAACATAATATTTATAATGCGATGGCAACTGTGATTACTTGTTTACAAGCAGGTTTATCTTTTGAACAAGTATCTTCTGCAATTGCTTTGTTTCGAGGTGCAAAACGAAGATTTCAAGTTGTTGGCGAAATAAATGATGTATTAGTTATCGATGACTATGCGCACCATCCAACAGAAATCCAAGCAACGATCAGCGCTGCCAGGTCAACTGGCAAACGAATTGTTGCAGTTTTTCAACCGCAACGCTATACACGTACCTATTTTTTATTTGATCAGTTTAGTCGCGCTTTTTCGGAAGCCGATGAAGTCATTATCGCTGATATATATTCTCCTGTTGGGGAACAGCAAATAGAAGGAGTTAATTCCGGCAAATTAGTGGAGTTAATCCAGCAAAATAGTAATAAAAATGCGAGGCACATTGCCAGCAAAGAAGAGATTCATCATTATTTAGTAGAACATACAAACCCTGGTGATTTGATCATTACGATGGGTGCCGGCGATATATGGAAAGTAGCTAGCTCTGTAGTAGCCAGTCTGCAAAACAGTGAACAAACGAGCGGAGCTTAAAAAGAACGGATGTCTTAAACAGCGCTGTTCCATAAAATTCTAAAGCAAAAGTAGGATAAAAAAACATAGTGTTTTTCTATCCTACTTTTTTATGCCTATGTTGCTGTTGAAACGTTGTGAGAGGTATGCTTTTTTTTGGAGAGCAGGGAAGTGTGTGTTGTTGTAGTGGTATAGTTATGCTTATGCATTTGTAGGAGAGTAGGGAAGTAGCAAGACAAATTATATAAAGGCATCCCCCCCCCCCTCCCCAACACTGTCGCAGATTTTTATACGAAATATCATATAAAGCCAACGCGGGAACCATCTTCCGAGACCCGTTTATACGATAAATCGTATAAAGCCAACGTTCGGAGCGTCTTCCTAAGCTCGTTTATACGATTTATCATACAAAGGCAATGTTCAAAGTGTTGTCCCAAGCCCGTTTATACGATTTTTCTTATAAAGTTTGCGCTCCAAGCATCTACCCCCACCATTTCACATAGTTTTTCTGTACACACTTTCTTTTGTTGCGTCATGTTACCTGCATCATCATCTGCTTCGTCATGTTAACTGTACAATTTTTTATATGGTATGGTTTGTTAACAAGCATCCCGCTCATGGAGTATTAAACTATATATTTAGTATCGATAACAAGTATCCCTTAAAAAGTTGTCGTATATGACTGGTTTTTTTAATATTATATTGTTTTTGCGGCATAAATCTCTCATTTGGCTCATAGACTGTACTAGAATTGAGGCAAGGAGAGATGGACATGTACTCTGATACGAATATGAATCGTCGCTTTACCATTCGGTTTGATGGAAGTGGCAAAGTTGTGAGAACGAGTGAGGAATCGGTAGAAACGGCAGAGTCTATTAAAAATAACGAGGAAATAGTGGATGTGGATAGACAAGCTATTATAGTTGATGAGGAAAAAATGAAAGATGAGTTTAGTGAGCGTATAGAACAAATTTCGGCTACGGAGAAAATGACTGAAAAATGGGAGCATGTCATATTAGATAATCCTGATCCTTGGCATAGTCCTTTTCAAGAAGACGTAGGTGCATTGGAAAAACTGATACGTAACGAACGACCAGAACGACCTGAACTAGCAGAACGATTAGAACGGTCAGATCGACCGGAACGCCTCGAAGTAAGTGAACGGGTAGAGCGTCAACAAAATAAACGACCATCAGTAGTTGAGAAAAAACAAGACAATGACATGAAAGAAATTGATTTGTCAGAAGTGGAACAAATAGAAGTTGAAGTGGCGCCGCTTTTAGAGGCACAGTATCGACGAACGAAAAAAACATCAGCATGGCAAGTGGTTCTATATGTTGCGGGAGCCTTAACGACTGGGGCGGTGTTTGGATATATTATATTGACGCTAATTACGAATGGGTTTTTATCATCTGATAATAATGCTTCTATGATAAGTCAACGAAACGGTGAAGCTAGTAATATGGAGCAGGGTGTGAGTGGTACTAGTGCTGGAGTTGGAGTTGGCGAGGGGATTAATCAGTTAGGGAAGGCTACAAATGGCACTATTGCTAAAGCAGAGCCAGGGGCAGTGACTGATTTAATTAACAATGCTGAAGTAGTACCGGCAGTTTCCTTGGCAGGTCATGCACAAACTTACTATATGCTACAATATGGTGTTTTTTCAAAATTAGATAGCCGTGATGCTGCATTAGAGCAACTAACTGCCAAAGGAATAGCTGCTTCAACAGCTAAAGCAGACGATCAGTACCGAGTATACGCTGGAATGGCTGCTAGTGCTGCTGATGCTAAACTGATTGCAGAGAAATATCCGAGTTTAAATTTATATGTCAAGGAACTAGTTATAAAGACACCACAAGCTTTGCCGTTCACGGGAAATGCGGAAATAGCCGAACAATTTTTTAGTTCAACTGCTAGTTTGGTTACTACTTGGAGCGATCTAATTGCCGTTCAATTAGAACAAGCAAGTTTAACTCCGTTTGCAGAAACGACGACAGAATCATTAACAGAACAGTTTAACCAATGGAAAGCACTTTCTACTCAAATGAATGAAGGAATGAAAGATGAGCAGGGAAATAAATTTTTAGGATTTATTACAACGGCTGTGCGAGATGCAGCGAAAGCACTAGATCAATATAACGACCAAGTAGCGATGAAATATTTGCAAACCGCCCAACAAGCAATGATGACCGCAGTACTTGCACAGAATGATTGGTTTGATCATTTAAGCGCATTGTAAAATATGTCCATGCTTCGTATAATAGTAACAAAGAAAAATGTTGTCAAAAATACGAAGCGAAAGGTTGCGAGCCTTTGGCATGAAAAAAAATGGTTGGATTTTATTTATATTTATTGTTTTTGGATTATTGGCTGGTGCATTGATTGCTAAATGGCTTGAACCGCTACAAGGGATTGCATTTTTAACAAAATCGCTAGAAGCGCAAATGGCTCCCAAACTAGATTTATATGTGATGCAGCTCAATTTCGATTTATCCATTCAAATAAGTATGTTAAGTATCGTTGGTGGATTGCTTGCAATATGGCTGTATAAGAAGTTGTAATGAAGGAGTAAGCGTGTATTATGTTAAAGTTACAGAATAATCAAAGAATACAGCAGTTATGGTTAGCTTCAGCTTCTCCCCGTCGTGAGCAATTGATCAAGTTGTTGGGACTGTCTGTTCCAATTGTTTGTCAACCATCTGAAGTCGATGAAAGTTATGATGATTCGTGGTCAGCGGCTCAAATTGTCGAGCAATTAAGCTTGCGCAAAGGACAAGCAGTAGCAAGAACATTAATAGAGCAACCAGTGAAGGACGAGCTTGGAGCGGAATTTCCACTGTTAGTAGTTGGTTCGGATACTATTGTTGTTTTAGAAGATAAAATTTTAGGAAAACCAGTAGATGCGGCAGATGCTAGATCGATGTTAGCTTCTTTACAAGGAAAAAGTCATTATGTGTACACTGGGGTGGCAGCACTATATGTGACAGCAGATGATAAGCATTTTTTACAGCAGGAGTTTGCATCTAACACTGTGATACCATTCGGAGATATCGGTCAATACCGTATTCTTTCGGAGGGAGTAGATCGATCTGTAAAAATAATTACTGGGCATACCGCTAGTAAAGTAACATTCAAGTCAATGAGTGATGAGGAAATTGAAGCTTATATAGCAAGTGGTGAGCCGTTTGACAAAGCAGGCAGTTACGGAGTACAAGGTTTAGGTGCCGTGTTTATTGAAAAAATCGAAGGTGATTTTTACAGCATAATGGGACTTCCTATCAATTTGTTATATAAAATATTATTGGCAAAGGGTATTAGTCCGTTTGTAGAAAAATAACATATTTTCGAAAAAAGGTGCTAAGTAGAGTAGCACCTTTTTTGGTTCAGGAAGCCTACCGTTTCTAAAATATTAGGACATAGTGTATAAACTATTTGATTATCTAACTGAGCATAATTAACTAGTTATTTTTTTATAAACAACAAGTATGGTGCTGCGTTGATGAGCGGTTCCATTAGGGGCAGATTTCATGACAGAGCCATAGCAAACATTGACTACTTGTTCCTCGGATAAAGTTGCTAAAAATTCATTTGCTTTGTGGACAGCATAAGAGTTATCAGTATCAATAAATTCTTTGACTTGGATCATGATTAAAGACATCCTTTCTAACAAAATTGACTGTACAAATAAATTAATCTTGCTATAATGAGAACTATATTATTATCATACCTGTTTCTATGCTGAACGAACAGCCATCTTTTTATAAGAAGGCTGTTTTTTTGTGTTAATTTTTAGCATATCCATTGTTTAATTACCATTTATAGTCTGAAATAGTCGAAAAAAAAGTTGTGCTGTTAACAATACTATACGTGGATGAAAAACATGTTATAATGAATAGCGTGCTATTTTATTAGCATCTTTCAATAGCAGTTAGTCATCCTTATTTTGAAAGGATGGGAATTAATTGCAATTAATGTTGATGAAAGATATTCCTTCAGACGAAAGACCGCGCGAGCGACTTGTACAGTACGGCTCAGAAGTGTTGAGTCATATCGAATTGTTAGCAATATTGCTACGAACGGGTACAAAACAGCAGTCAGTTATGCAGCTAGCAACTAAAATTTTAACTACAAGTAATGGCATACATGGACTGGTGGATATGACGCTCGAAGAACTTATGTCTGTCAAAGGAATTGGCGAAGCAAAAGCAGTGCAAGTATTGGCGGGTATTGAGCTAGGTAAGCGATTAGGTCGTAGTAAATGGAATGAAGATATGATTATTCGCAAACCGCAAGATGCCGCTCATTTGATGATGAGTGAATTACGCCATTTGCCCAAGGAGCATTTTGTTTGTCTGTTTCTAAATACGAAAAATTACGTTATTGCTAAAGAAACAATGTCAATTGGAACGCTGAATGCTACGCTTGTACATCCACGTGATGTTTTTCGTTCAGCTATTAAACATAATAGTGCTTCCTTCATCTGTCTACATAATCATCCAAGTGGTGATCCTGCACCAAGTCGTGAAGATATTAGTTTGACGACTCGATTAGTTGAAACAGGGAAATTAGTTGGAATAGAATTATTAGACCATATCATTATAGGAGATGGTCGGTTTGTCAGTTTGAAGGAGCAAGGTCATTTGTAATATAATATAGGAATTGAGGAAGTAGAAGGGAGTAACAACATGTTTGGTGGTCCAAAAGATTTAGGGATAGATTTAGGTACAGCAAATACGCTTGTTTTTATAAAAGGAAAAGGTGTCGTAGTGAGGGAGCCGTCTGTTGTTGCTTTGCGCACAGATAGCAAAGCAATAGAAGCAGTGGGCGAGCAAGCGAAAAGGATGATTGGTCGTACGCCTGGAAATATTCGTGCAGTTAGACCGATGAAAGATGGGGTTATCGCTGATTTTGAAACGACAGCCACCATGATCAAATACTTTATTCGCTCTGCGCAAAAGCAACGATCTTTATTTCCGCGTCATCCAAATGTGATGATTTGTGTACCGTCAGGTATAACAGCAGTGGAAAAGAGAGCAGTGGAAGATGCAGCTAAACAAGCGGGGGCACGAGAGGCCTATACGATAGAGGAGCCATTTGCTGCGGCGATTGGAGCCGATTTGCCTGTTTGGGAGCCTACGGGAAGCATGGTCGTTGATATCGGTGGAGGAACGACGGAAGTCGCTGTTATTTCACTTGGTGGAATAGTAACGAGCAAGTCTGTCCGTGTAGGTGGAGACGAGATGGACGATGCGATCATTCAATATATTAAACGGATGTATAATTTGATGATTGGTGAACGAACGGCAGAACAACTCAAAATGGATTTAGGTTCAGCGATTGTTCTAGAAGAAGGCGAAAAGTATGAAATTCGTGGACGAGATCTAGTTAGTGGTTTGCCAAAAACGTTAGCTATTTCTTCCAAAGAAGTGACAGAAGCTTTAAGTGATACAGTTCAGGCTATTATTGATGCTGTTAAAGTAACACTAGAAAAATGTCCGCCTGAGTTAGCTGCTGATATTATGGATCGTGGCATTGTTTTAACTGGCGGTGGTGCTTTATTGCGAAATTTGGACAAGTTATTGCAAAAAGAAACAGGCATGCCAGTTATTGTAGCAGAAAATCCGTTGGATTGTGTTGCTATCGGTACTGGTCGTTCTCTAGATCATATCGATTTGTTTAAAAAAAGAGCAACCAATTTCCGTTCTAAACGCTAATTAGTAACAAATAAAACTTAAAATAAGTTAGAGAGATGGAATAAAATGGCAGGTGATCGCGCTGTTTAATCTTATGCGTAATAAACGAGTTATTATGCTTATGATCGGAGTAATTTTATTTGTAGCGGGGATCGGCTATTCGATAACTGATCGTGGTGAACTTAGTTTACCAGAAAAGATAATGAAAGATACTTCAGCGTTTGTACAGCAATGGTTTTATAAGCCTGCTGGTCATATTGCAGGTTTTTTCTCAGATATACGAAATTTGCGAGATATTCATCAAGAAAATGAGCGACTTCGGTTAACTGTTGCTGCTTATACTCGTGACAAAGTACATTATAATTTTACACAAAAAGAAAATGAACGTTTGAAAGATATGTTACATTTTACAGAGCAACAAAGGCAGTTGCATAATTATAATTATTTAGTTGCGCAAGTGGTTGCTGTTAGTAATGATGCTAACAATCGAGCTATTAATATTGATATTGGATCGAAGCATGGTGTGCAGCGTAATATGGCTGTCATCACTGTTGATGGTTTAGTTGGCTTAGTCAGCTCTGTTTCCCCGTTTTCATCAACAGTTACTCCAATAACGGAGTTGAGTGAATTTTCCTCTACATTTAACTCTATTGCTGCAACTGCATTGAATCGAGAAGAAGAATCGTTCGGTATTTTAAGTGATTATAATAAAACGATAGACCGACTGATTATGACGAAAATTTCCGAAAATGACCAATTAGATGTTGATGATACCGTTATTACTTCTGGTTTCGGTGGAATATATCCGAGAGGGCTTATTGTGGGTACTGTCGAATCGAAACAAGTGGGTGAGTATGGCTTAACACATACAGCACATATTAAAATGGCTGCTAAACTTGATCACTTGACGGAAGTGTTTGTCGTTCAAACAGCAAATGCAGTGAAGATGGAGGATGAGTAGCAATGAGCATGAACCGGATTGTAGTGCTTATGCTGCTCGTCTTTATTGTAGAAGGCAGCATCATGCCGTGGCTTATTCCGGCTGAGTTTAGCGATCGGATCATTCCCCATTTTATTTATGTATTCGTTATGTATGCGGCTTTGTATGGAAACAGGCATGTGGCTATGTTTTTGGGAGCTGGCTTCGGGTTGTTGCAAGACATCGTCTATTATGGACATTTGATCGGTCCTCATGCTTTTTTGATGGGAGTGATCGGCTATTTTGCAGGTGTTTTGTTTACTAATCGGCAAGCGACACTGATGATGGCAATTGCGATTATGGGAATAGGATATATTGCGTACGATTCGATGCTGTTTGCTATTTATCAATTGTTTAAGTTATCTACAGCTGACTATGCGTGGGCACTTCTTCATCATATATTACCGAGTCTTTTTTTACAGTTAGGGTTTATGCTTTTGTTGTATGTACCACTCCGCAAAATGTTTCAATCTATCCAGAGAAAGCCGCTCGAAGCAGATGAGGACTAATTACTTTTCTTAGATATAGCAGGAAAAGCAGGATTTTTGTGTATCTAGAAAGAATTATGGAGTAGATAGCGGAGGAGGGACTGGAATGACCGAGAAGCAGTATATTGTTATTAAAGGTGTCAAGGAAGGTCTGCTGTTCCTGCTGGATGACGAGTGTTCTTATTCGGAATTATTACATGAATTAGAATATAAATTACAAAAAACTCATTCGCAGTTATTAAGCGGACCTCTTATACATGTAAATGTCAAGCTTGGCAAGCGGCTACTATCAGAGCAGGAAAAAGAACATATTCGTGCTATAATACGTAAACAGGGTAATTTAATCATACAGTCTATCGATTCAGATTTGGACGAAATGACGACAGGTGGCAGAAAGCTTCAAGTGGTGTCTATGATTGTTAGATCTGGACAGACGATAGATTTTGATGGCGATTTGATGTTACTTGGTGATGTAAATCCAGGTGGGAGTATTATTTGTACCGGAAATATATATGTAATGGGTGCTTTGCGCGGTGCTGCTCATGCTGGTTCGAATGGGAGAACAGATGTTATTATTGCTGCTTCTTTGATGAGACCAACGCAATTGAAGATAGCGGATGTGTTCAGCAAGCGATTGGATGAGTGGGCAACAGCGGACGCAGCCATGGAGTTTGCATACTGGAGCGATGGAGAAATGAAAATTGATAAAATGACACAGTTATTCCGGATGCAGCAACAGTCTATTTTGTTTAGAGGGGTGTAGATAATGGGAGAAGCAATCGTAATTACTTCCGGCAAAGGAGGAGTTGGTAAAACGACAACCTCTGCTAACGTAGCGACAGCATTAGCTTTGCTAGGGAAGAAAGTATGTATGGTTGATACAGATATCGGTTTACGAAATCTTGATGTTGTTATGGGATTAGAAAACCGCATTATCTATGACTTAATTGATGTTGCTGAAGGAAGATGTCGGACTAATCAAGCGCTTGTCAAAGATAAGCGTTTTGATGAATTATATATGATGCCAGCTGCACAGACAAAAGATAAAGATGCTATTTCGCCAGAACAAGTACGGAATATTGTACTAGAGTTAAAGCGAGATTTTGATTATGTCATTATCGATTGTCCAGCTGGGATAGAACAAGGGTTTCGTAATGCTATTGCAGGAGCAGATCATGCGATAGTTATTACTACTCCGGAGCATGCTGCTGTAAGGGATGCCGATCGCGTTATTGGTATTTTAGAGAGAGAAAAAATAGGAGCAAAGCTAGTGATTAATCGTGTGCGATCGAGCATGATAAAAAGTGGTGAGCTTCTTGATATTAACGAAGTATGTCAGGTGCTAGCGATTGATTTGCTCGGACTTGTACCCGATGATGAGAAAGTTTCGACTGCGGCTAATGCAGGTGAGCCGTCCGTAATGAATCCAACGTCTCGAGCAGCTATAGCTTATCGTAATATTGCTCGTAGAATATTGGGAGATATGGTACCTTTAATGCAGATGGATGAAAAAGCAGGTGCATTCAAACGTTTTCGCAAGTTTTTGGGAATAGGATGAACGAACAGTGCGGCATAAATTAAAAAAAATTGATCTGGGCATCGTAGTTATATTACTTTGTTTTATGGCTTTTAGTACGTTGATTATTTACAGTGCAACACATAATCACCCTCTGTATGAGAAAAAAGCATTTGAACATATTATATACTTTACATTGGGCTTTGTTGTAGTAATCGGCAGTGTTTTTGTAGATTATCGCATTGTATTAAAGTTTTGGTATGTATTCCTTATTATTGGAGTTATTATGTTAGCTCTTGTTTATGCAGTAGGACCAGAGATCAATGGTGCTAAAGGCTGGTTTAAAATAAAGTCGTTTAGTTTTCAACCTGCTGAAATAGTCAAATTGTTTATTATTATTGGGCTTGCTGCTTGGATGGGAAAACGAAAAGGTGAAAAGCTAACGTTTTATAGAGATTTGGTACCTATAGGTTTGATCGTAGGTATCCCGTTTATATTAGTCTTGATTACGCCTGATTTGGGAAATGCGATTATTTATCTCGTCATTTTGGTAGGTATGTTGTGGATCGGAAATATGAAATATTCACACGTACTGATAGGTTTAACGGTTGTGGTGGCGGGCTTAGTGTTGTCCGTTTCATTATTTAACACGTACAATACAGAGATTGCTGATGCGTTAAGAGATAAAGGGAAATATCACTGGTATTCTCGAATCAATACCTTTATAAATCCTGAAGAAGCTTCACCAGCTGCTAGATATCAAGTGGAAAATGCTCAAATTGCGATCGGGACTGGCGGTCTTACTGGAAAAGGTTTTATGGAAGGTAGTATAAAAAATGCTGGGCTTGTACCATATACATATTCCGACTCCATTTTTTCTGTTGTAGGAGAAGAATTTGGGTTTCAAGGATCGGCAATATTACTATTGTTTTATTTTTTGTTAATTTATCGTATGATCGTTATTGCTTATCGTTGTTATGATTTGCGAGCTGCCTATATCGTAGTCGGTGTCATTTCGATGTTTGTATTTCAAATATTCGAAAATATTGGCATGATGATCGGTATTATGCCGGTTACTGGTATTACATTGCCATTTGTTAGTTATGGAGGAACGTCATTGTTACTTAACATGCTATCCATTGGCATTATTCTTAGTATCAATGCTCATCAATACAAATATGAACTGGATGATTAGTATAATCATTCAGTTTTTTTGTTTCAGCATACTTGTCCTTCGCTGCTCATAGAATGGGTATTAGTAATTATCAATATATGTAAACGATGATGATACTAGTCATTCTACAATATGGGAGGGGTTGGGCATGATGCGTGCCGATCAACATGTAGATCAAAATCAGCCAACAGAAAAAAAGAAAAAAGTAGAACGAGATCCGGAAAAAGCTTGGAAAAACAACCCAAACCCTTGGCAGAAGTGGGATCAATCGTCTACAACACTGAGTAAGTCTAATTATATAAAAGAACCAGATTGGAGTCGATATAGCACTAACCATAAAAAAATGAAGTGGTGGCACAGATTTACTTTGAAATTGCTTATAGCAGTTGCATTGTTTCTTTCTGTATGGACAATGTTTCAATCAGATCAGAAATGGGCACAGCAAGGGCAAGCTGCTGTCCGCCGAGTATTAACGGAAGAGTTGAACTTTACTGCTGTTGCTACTTGGTACAATGAAAATTTTACAGGTTCACCGTCGTTACTTCCTTCTTTCAGTCAACAACGAGAAGAGATGATCAAAGTAGATGCTCCAGTACAATCGCTAGTTGTATCACCGTTAGAAGAAGGAAGCTTAATTAGTACATTTGCGGAATTACTTAATGGTGTTGAGTTAGCTGCTCCAGCTTTATCGCCTGTTCGTGCGATGGAGAATGGCAGAATAATTCTTGTGTCCGAAGAACAAGCAACGATCATTATTCAACATGCTAACAAACGCATTTCTATTTATACAGGTATAGGTGCTGAAGTCCGGGTAAATGATTGGGTGGAAGCAGGAGAGATGATCGGGTCTTTGCCGGCATCTCAGTCTGGTTCACATAGTCTATTATATTTTGCCATCAAAGAAGATGATAAATATATTGATCCGTTGGACGTGATATCGATTGATTAAATGGAGAGGTATCGATTGGTCAGTTCATCCATTGTTTATTATTCTTATGCTAGGAGCAGTCGTATCCGGATTTTTCGCTGAGATGATTACTTTGTTCGTGCTCGTATTGATTCATGAACTTGGACATGTGGTGGCAGCTCGTTACTTTGGTTGGACAGTGAAAGAAGTGAAGTTGTTACCATTCGGTGGCGTTGCGGAAGTAGAAGAAGCGCATGGTACAACTGCACGAGAAGAAATGATCATTGCGGCAGCAGGTCCCCTACAAAATGTATGGATGGGGCTAATCGCCTATGGTCTGGGTGAATTTTCACTAGTAGATGAAGCATGGGCTCACTATTTATTACAAGCGAACTTATTAATAGGTTTATTTAATATGTTACCGATATATCCATTAGACGGTGGGAAAATAGTACAAGCACTGTTTAGTTATATGGTCAATTATTATAGTGTGATGATCTGGACGATGCGTACTAGTTTAGCTGGAAGTGTCGTCATTATTATTATCTCGTTATTACCGTTACTACAACCAACAAAGTCCATTCAACTTAACTTACTTATCATTGGTTGTTTTTTATTTGCTTCCAATTGGAGCTATCATCGAAATATGCCGTATTTGTTTTTTCGATTTTTAATGCAAAGAGAACGGTTATTACATAGGCAGGCGGAGTTTGGACAGGCAGCTAGACCGTTATTGGTCCATCATGAGCAATCGGTAATGTCTGTAGTTAAACTGTTCCGTAGACACCAATTTCATTTTATTTATTTAATGGATAGACGAAAAAAAACGATGAAAATGATTCCGGAACAACTATTATTAGAGCATTGTTTGTCTGGTGGAAATCCAGCTCGTGCAGTTGCAGAGCTTTTCGGGTAAACTATAAGTAAGTTATTATCTGAAATTAGCAGGTGAGTGTAAATTATGTTGCAGATGTTTATTCAAGTTGCGGCGGATAAGCTAGAAATGGCGACGTTGCAGCATGGTGTATTAGATGAATATTATAGTGAAGATAGAGAAGAACAAGTATTAGTTGGTAATCTTTATTTGGGACGGGTAATGAATGTACTGCCTGGAATGCAGTCAGCGTTTATAGATATCGGGCTTGCTAAAAATGCTTATCTCTATATCGATGATCTGCTACACCCTAATCTCGATAAACAGCCACAACAAAAACCAGATATAAGTGAGCTTGTTCGTCCTGGTCAAATACTACTCGTACAGATCGTCAAGCAGCCAAGCGGTACGAAAGGTGCAAAAATAACAACGCATATTAATTTACCGGGTAGACTACTCGTTTATATGCCGAATGCAGATTATGTTGCAGCGTCAAAAAAAATTACAAATGAACAAGTAAAAGAATCATTATTAGCGGTAGTAGAAAAAGCGCGCAAGGAAGAAGAAGGAATTATACTGCGAACCCTTGCTGCTGAACAGAGCGAGACAGCTATTATCGCAGAAATAGATGCTTTAAGAAAATTGTGGAAACAAGTGAATAAATACGTAAAATCAGTCGTTGCACCGGCGCTCGTTCACAGTGAAGCTGAGTTGTTGTACCGCGTTATACGTGATCGATTACATCAGCATTATGATGAAATTTGGATTGACGACATGGAAAAATATGAATTTGTCAAAATACTGATGCAACAATTTAACCCAGGAATGGAACATAGAGTAAAGTGGTTCGAACGACGGCTGCATCCGACAAGTTTGTTTGCAAGTTACGGAGTATCCGAGCAGTTAGTGGAAGCAATCTCCAAACGCGTCTTGCTCCCAAGTGGTGGATATATTGTGTGGGAAGAAACAGAAGCGATGACGGTCATTGATGTTAATACTGGCAAATATGTAGGGACAGAAAATTTGGAGCAAACGGTTTTCGATATAAATTTGGAAGCTGCTGAGCTTATTGCTCGATTGTTACGTATTCGGGATGCCGGTGGAATTATCATCATAGATTTTATTGATATGTCTGTTGCTGCTCATCGACAGCGAGTTTTGCTAGGTATGGAACACGCGGTCCAAAGAGATGGGAAGAAGTGTACTGTTGTTGGTTGGACAAAACTTGGATTAATGGAGCTGACACGGAAAAAAGTAAGGACAACTAAATCGAGCAGACTTGTGAATCAGTGCCCGAAATGTGGCGTATTATTACAATGAAATATTAAAAATGGTTGTAACCAACATTATAGTGTGATACACTGTTTTAGTGTATATTTGTAGCAAACTGTGAATATACAGGTACCGCTCCAATCTGGTTAAAAAGAGTTGCTTATCGTAACCACCATGATTAGGCGAGTCTTCAAATTATAAGGAGGTGCACCAACAATGTTCGCAATTATTGAAACTGGTGGCAAGCAGTACAAAGTACAACAAGGCGACGTAATTTACGTTGAGAAGTTGGCTGTGAACGAAGGCGAGAATATCGTTTTTGATCGTGTACTAGCTGTGTCTGGAAATGACGGTCTAGTAGCTGGTTCTCCAGTTATAGCGGGAGCTACTGTTACTGGAAAAGTTGAGAAACAAGGTAGATCCAGAAAAATTACGGTTTATAAATATAAACCTAAGAAAAACTACAGCCGTAAGCAAGGTCATCGTCAACCATTTACTAAAATAGTTATCGAAAGCATCAAAGCTTAAGGCAGCCGTTTCATGATTAGAGTTATTGTTGAACGAAATCGAGATAGTCATCGTGTGGAGAACTTTACTATAAAAGGACATGCTTTTCATGGTGATCCTGGCGAAGATATCGTATGTGCAGCAGTGTCAGCGGTATCGATTGGTATAGTAAACTCCATTCAGAAACTAGTCGGTGTTCAGTTGCCAGCAACGATGGATAGCGGATGGCTTAGTTCTTATATTCCAGCTCAGGCAGATTGCCGAGCAGAAGAAAAAGTACAGCTTCTACTCGAAGCGATGTTGACAACACTTTCGTCAATCGCACATACTTACAGCAAACATGTTTCTATAAAGGAAAAGTTTCGCTGATAAAATTTGCTCATAAACCTTTGAGATGAGGAGGGAATTGCAATGTTGCAAATGAATCTACAGCTTTTTGCATCGAAAAAAGGTGTTGGATCCACTAGAAACGGACGTGACTCACAGTCAAAACGTTTAGGCGCTAAACGTGCTGATGGTCAGCAAGTAACAGGTGGAAGCATTTTATATCGTCAACGCGGTACAAAAATTCATCCAGGCAATAACGTTGGTATTGGTAAAGATGATACGTTGTTCGCAAAAATTGACGGTGTAGTGAAATTTGAGCGTTATGGACGTGACCGTAAAAAAGTTAGCGTTTATCCAGTAGCTCAAGCTGAATAATAAGGTGTAGTCATCGAACTGCCTCGCTCTTGCTTGACAAGAACGAGGCTTTTGTTTTTATTAATGACCTAATGGATGGTAAATGTTATACTGGATAAGCTAGGAAATTTAATGAAAGCAGGTTCTTTCGATGAACTATCGCATAAAGCCATATGTAATTGCTACTTTGTTGCTTCCAATAATTTCAATTATTGTTTGGTTTGAGCAACGATGGCCTTATTTACTGCTTGCTATTTGGTTAATTATAGTGTTTATATATTGGTTACAAGTGGAAAGAAAGCTCCATGAA
This sequence comes from Paenibacillus yanchengensis, assembly GCF_042684845.1. NCBI lineage: Bacteria > Bacillati > Bacillota > Bacilli > Caryophanales > Paenibacillaceae > Paenibacillus > Paenibacillus yanchengensis. The sequence continues at coordinate 112,621 of NZ_JBHUMH010000016.1, forward strand.
AGACAACTCGATCAATTGACAGAAGCTATGCAGCTTGCCAATATTAAAACGATCAATTATCATCGACATGATTGGATGAATGAGTTGCAAGTGTTGTATGGCTATGCTAGTTTGAAAAGATATGAGCAAGGATTAGAATATATGTCACAAACAAAAGACAAACTGATGATAGAAAGTCAAATTGCAAAATTAGGCTCTCCATTATTAATTTCATATTTATATTCATTTCGAACGCTGCAAGGCTATGTCGTTCTTGATATGGATATAGAAGGTACTGTTGTCCTTGATCAATTACTTGCACAATGGCGAAAGTTTAGTGAAGTAATGATCGAAATAATTGAAATATATCGTTTACTGGCTGATACATCTAATTTGACTAGTAATCGATTGGTTTTTAAATTAAAGGCGGAAAATAAATTCGTCTATGCTCAGTTTTGTTATGAAGGACAGTTGAAGGATGAACAACAATGGTTGGACAAAATAAACAACGTTCTGAAACAGGTCGCAACCTTTATAACAATAGATAAGCTGCAATATACTGATTTGCAACTTGTAGCTGGGCAGCAAAAATGAACGGGGGTTCGGCATGTTTGTCGATAAAGCAAAGATTTACGTTAAAGGCGGAGATGGTGGCGATGGCATCGTTTCTTTTCGTCGTGAAAAGTATGTAGAGTTTGGTGGACCTGCTGGCGGCGATGGTGGTCGCGGTGGTAATTTAATTTTTGAAGTAGATGAAGGGCTTCGTACATTGATGGACTTTCGTTACCAAAAGCACTTCAAAGGTGATAATGGGGAACGAGGCAAAGTTAAAAGTATGATTGGTGCAGGTGCGGAACATACCATCGTTAAAATTCCTCCAGGGACGGTCATTACAGATGATGATACTGGGGAAGTATTAGCAGATATGACGACGCATGGTCAGCAAGTTATTATAGCTAAAGGCGGTCGTGGTGGCCGTGGAAACATTCGGTTTGCAACAGCTAGTAATCCTGCTCCTTATATTGCAGAAAATGGCGAACCGGGAGAAGAGCGTTGGATTGTATTAGAGTTAAAAGTAATGGCAGATGTCGGGTTGGTTGGTTTTCCAAGCGTTGGAAAGTCTACCTTGCTCTCTGTTGTTTCAGGGGCGCGTCCAAAAATAGGGGCCTATCATTTTACAACATTGTCACCTAATTTGGGTGTTGTCGATGTTTCCGATGGTCGTAGTTTTGTAATGGCTGACTTACCTGGGCTAATTGAAGGTGCTCATGAAGGAGTCGGGCTTGGTCATGAGTTTTTGCGACATGTAGAGCGCACAAAAGTGATCATTCATGTTATTGATATGGCTGGTTCAGAAGGACGAGATCCATTCGATGATTGGTTGAAAATCAATCAAGAACTTAAGTTGTATAATGAGCAATTAAGTGATCGTCCGCAAATTATTGCAGCAAATAAAATGGACATGCCTGAAGCAGAAGAACAACTCCAATTGTTCAAAGAGCAACTGGCGGAGTACACGGACGCTGAAAAATACGAAATCATTCCGATTTCTTCCCTTACAAAAGCCGGTATTCAGCAACTAATCTATAAAGCGGCGGATGTACTTGATGCGAATGAAGAGCCGATAACAGTAGAACAAGTAGCGGATATTGAAGAGCGAAAAGTGTATACTTATCGTAGTAAAAACGAAATGACCTTTACTGTACAAAAAGAAAATGAAGGTTATGTCGTTATTAGTGAAGGCATCGAGCGGTTTATGAAACGTGTAGATTTGAACTCATATGACGCTGTTATGCGATTTGCTCGTATTATGCGAAAAATGGGTGTTGATGCTGCATTACGCAAAATTGGTGCCCGAGATGGTGATAATGTACGGGTCGGTGATTTTGAGTTTGAATTCTTTGAAGGATCTGATTACAACCCATACGATTGATCATTACTTGCGCCCATGCTTGTAGCAGTAGCTGCAGGATGGGCTTTTTTGACTTTTCGTTATAATTATCGTTTACCTATTGTACTTGATTGTAAAATTCGTTATAATGTCCACTAGGGGAGAACAAAAGTCTCTTTGGGAAGGACGAATGCGTATGACAGAACGTTACTTTGTCGTTCGTGAAGATATGCTACCTGAAGCAATTGCCAAGACAATCCAAGTAAAGGAATTACTTCATCGCGGCATTGCAGCTACCGTTCATGAAGCTGCTGAGCGCGTTGGTATTAGTCGGAGTGCTTTTTATAAATATAAAGATGGTGTATATCCATTAACAGAGCTGCCAAAGGAAAGAATTGTAACGATAGCTATGGATCTCGAACACCGTTCTGGCGTATTATCGCCTGTGTTAGCGTTGGTAGCCGGGCAACAAGGCAGTATACTGACGATGAACCAGTCTATTCCATTACAAGGTTATGCGAATGTCGTTATTTCAGTGGATATATCAGAGATGGATATAGATGTTTCTGAATTAATTCGGTTATTGCATCAGCAACAAGGGGTACGTAGTGCGATTATTGTAGGGCAAGGTTAAGAGGAGATTAAATCTGGAGGGAATGGCATGAAAGCAATTAAAGTTGGTTTGTTAGGATTAGGTACAGTTGGTACAGGAGTAGTTCGCATTGTAGAAGGTCACCAAGAAGATTTATTAAACCAATGTGGCTCACCTATCGAAATAGCGAAAGTGTCTGTAAAATCATTAAATAAACAACGTGCGGTTGATGTAGATGTAAGTAAGTTTACAGAAGATCCTTGGGAAGTTGTGCGCGATGCTGAAATTGATGTTGTCATAGAAGTAATGGGTGGAGTGGACCATACAAAGCAATATATTGAAGAAGCGTTACGTAGTGGGAAACATGTGGTAACTGCTAATAAAGATTTAATGGCGCTTCATGGACCAGAATTATTTGAAATTGCACGTCAACATGGTTGTGATATTTATTATGAAGCTAGTGTCGCTGGTGGAATACCGATTATTAGAACGTTATTAGATGGTTTTTCTTCCGATCGTTTAACGAAAATTATGGGTATCGTTAACGGTACTACAAATTATATTTTATCTAAGATGAGTCAAGAAGGTGCATCGTATAATGATGTGCTAGAAGAAGCACAACAGCTTGGATATGCGGAAGCAGATCCAACAGCGGATGTAGAAGGATTGGATGCCGCACGTAAAATGACAATTTTGGCATCACTCGGATTTAGATCACACTTTTCATTAGATAACGTACAAGTAAAAGGGATATCTAGCGTATCCAAAGAAGATATTGCTTATGCCAAAAAATTGGGTTACGAATTGAAATTGCTAGGTATTGCTGAACGAGAAGAAGATTTGATCAGTGTTAGCGTTCAACCAACAATGGTCAAACAAACTCATCCTATCGCTTCTGTTAACGGTGTGTTTAACGCTGTGTATGTATATGGCGAAGCGGTTGGCGAAACGATGTTCTATGGACCAGGAGCAGGTGAGCTTCCTACTGCGACTTCGATTGTAGCTGATTTAGTTGCTGTAGTGAAAAACATTAGACTTGGAGTATCAGGTAAACAAGCTAATTATGCCTACAAAGATATTAAATTGAAATCGGATGATCAAATTGTATCGCAATATTTTATGCTGCTAGAAGTAGCAGATAAAGCTGGCGTCTTGTCTAGCATATCGAAAGTATTTGGCGATTACGATGTTAGTTTGGATGCGGTATTACAACAGCCTAATCCAGCGTTACCAGAAGCGGAAATTATTATTATTACACATGATGCTAACAAAGCAGCAATCGACAAAGTATTAGATGTATTTACAACGATGGATGTTGTTCAAAAAGTCAAAAGTGTGTATCGAGTGGAAGGTTAAACGATGAAACAGATAAATCAAAATTCAGTATTAGTCAGAGTTCCAGCAAGTACAGCTAACTTAGGTCCAGGATTCGACACGCTCGGTATGGCGCTATCCTTATATGCTTGGTTAGAAATATCAGTAGCCGACACAACGACGTTCGAATTTTATGGAGAAGGTAATGAAGAACTGCCAAAAGATAAATCAAATTTAATTTATAAAGTAGCACAAATGGTGTTTTTGGAAGCTGGGGTAGCAGTTCCTGACTTGCACATCAAATTTTATAGTGATATTCCATTAACGAGAGGGCTTGGTAGTAGTGCAACGGCAATTATTGCCGCATTGATTGCTGCTAATGCCTTGATCGATTCGCCATTATCCGATAATCGCTTGTTTCAAATTGCGACTGCACTTGAAGGACATCCAGATAACGTAGGAGCATCTATGTTTGGTGGTATCGTGGTAGCGGCATGGGATGGCGAAAAAGCAGAGTATGTAAAATTAACGCCACCATCACAGTTAACGACTTTAGTTGTTATTCCTGAGTTTCATCTCGCTACCGAAAAAGCACGTCAGGTTATACCTGACGAGTTAGAAATGGCGGATGCTGTATTTAACGTTGGTCGTAGCTCTTTGCTAGTTGCCGCTTTAGCTACTGGTCAGCTACAGTTACTCGCTCATGCTATGCAGGATCGATTACACCAACCGTATCGAACGCCATTAATTCCAGGTATGTCACATATTCTTGAACAGTCTGTACAGCATGGAGCTTTAGGTGTAGCATTAAGTGGAGCTGGACCAACGATTATTACTTTTGTAGACCGAGATTTAGCGGCTACAAGTAAAAATCAATTAGAGCGTTTTTTATTGGAAACATTATCAGAGCAAAATATAACAGCGAGTACGCATTGGCTTGATCCGTGTAATAATGGTTCTGTCGTAATGAAGCAAGCAGTTAGTGAAAGTTTACAACTACCGTTTTTGGATAGAATTAAAGGAGAAATAAACGTATGAAATCAGTAGCATTATTGCCAGCTGGATCTGTATCAGATGAAGCAGCTCGTCACTTTTTTCATGGAGAGACGGTAGCGTGGAAGTATCATCGCCTTATTTCAGATGTGTTCTTATCAACGGTAAATAATATAAGCGATTATAGTATTATTCCTATTGAAAATACAATTGAAGGATCTGTTTCGCTACATATGGATTGGTTAGTTCATGAAGTGGACTTACCAATACAAGCGGAATGGGTCTATCCGTCTATTCAAAATTTAATTGGGAATCAAGCAGAATTTTTGAATGAAGCCGGACAAGTTGATTTTAGCAAAATAAAAAAAGTTATTAGTCATCCTGTAGCTATGGCGCAATGTTTACAGTTTTTAAATGAACATTTGCCACAAACGGAACGTGAGCATACGAGCAGTACAGCAGAAGCGGTTAAGATGGTTACCAAACAACCAGGACAAGGCATTGCTGCTATAGGTACACTAATTGCGGCTAGTAATAATGGGCTTGATGTGATGGCACGTAGTATAACGGATCATAATAATAATTTTACTAGATTCTTTTTAGTTGGTTCAAAGCCGTATGAAGCGAAACAATCAGACCGAGTTAAAACGAGCATATTGGTGACATTACCTGAAGATTATCCTGGTGCGCTCCATCAAGTATTGTCGGCTTTCGCATGGCGTAGAATTAACTTATCACGAATTGAATCTCGGCCTACGAAAAAGAAATTAGGAAATTATTATTTTTATATTGAAATTGAAATGGCATTGGATACAGTACTTTTGCCGTCAGCATTGCAAGAAATTGAAGCTATAGGTTGTCAAGTTAGAATATTAGGTAGTTACCCTAGATTTACATACGAGCAATTATGTAACTAGACCATATATATTACTTGTCAGCACATTATTACACGGAGGTGCAACTAATTAAATGAAGCAACAATGGATTTATTTAAATGGAGAGTTTGTTTCCAAAGAAGATGCAAAAATTTCAGTTTATGATCATGGTTTTTTGTATGGTGACGGTATTTTTGAAGGGATTCGAATATATGATGGCAACATATTTAAAAACAAAGAACATTTAGATCGTTTATATGATTCTGCGAAATCTATTATGTTAGATATTCCACTTACGATAGAAGAGATGGAAGCTGCTGTTATTGAAACTTTACGTCGTAACGAGATGCGTGACGGATATATTCGTTTGATTGTTTCGCGTGGTCCAGGTAATTTGGGACTTGACCCAAGACGTTGCCCAACAGCCTCTGTAATCATTATTGTGGAGCAATTAGCTATCTATTCAGAAGAAGCGTATCGGGATGGGCTAGTGTCAGTATCTGTGTCCCAACGCCGTAACATTCCAGATGCACTAAATCCGAAAATTAAGTCGTTAAATTATTTAAACAATATTTTAGTGAAAATCCAAGCTAATTTAGCAGGTGTCGGGGAAGCGATTATGTTAAATGCGCAAGGATATGTAGCAGAAGGATCAAGCGATAATATTTTTATAGTGAAAAACAATGTTGTCTATACTCCTCCATGTTATATTGGTGCATTAGAAGGAATTACACGTGCTGCTATTATGGAGCTTTGTGAACAGCTTGGCTATAAACTAAAAGAGGAACCATTTACACTACATGATGTTTACGTAGCAGACGAAGTATTTTTCACAGGTACTGCTGCTGAAGTGATTGCTGTTCGAGAAGTGGATGGACGCAAGATTGGATCAGGAAAAGCCGGTCCAATAACAACTCATTTATTACAAAAATTTCGTGAGCTTGTTAAAGTTGATGGGGTACGAGCGTTTGACTAATAAGATAGTAATGGGATGAAACGTTTGTACATATATAACGATATAGTATCATTATTTTAGCGTAAACCAGCAAAGTAACATTTTGCTGGTTTTTTAATTTCAGTATAAAAATATTTTTTTTCGAAAAATAGGAGAGAGTTGCCTATCTGTTGCATAGGATGTATGGACTGAAAAGAGGCATTCATCATGTAATATTATTTTGATAAGTGACAGGAGGTAATTTTTAAGTGAAGATTCATATTGTTAAGCAAGGAGAATCATTGTACCAAATTGCTCAGAAGTATAATGTTTCGTTGGAGCAAGTTATTCAAATGAACCCTCAAATTTCTGACCCTAATAAAATAACTGTTGGCATGAAAGTAAAGGTTCCGGCTACTCATTCTGGTAGTGGAAGTATGCATGGTGTAGAAATTGTTCAGCAGTATGCGATTAAACAAGGGGACACTTTGTGGAAATTATCGAAAGAGTGGGGAGTTCCGCTTGCTACAATGATTCATGCGAATCCGCATTTGAAAAATCCTAACGTATTGTTATTAGGCGAAATTGTTAATATTCCGAAAGCAAAAGGTGGTCAAACGACAATTGGTCACCCTAAACCGAATACGACGTATTCACCTAGTGCAACAACACATAAAGTAAATACGAGTATAAATCCGGCAGCGCAATCGACACCAAATAAAATATCTACAGCACCAACTCAAATAAAAAAGCAGTCGACACAGATTATCACTCCTGTTCCACCTGCTGTTGTAGAAAAACCAGCTCCGGCAAAAGTTGCACCAGCTGCTATTAAAAAGCCGAATGCGCCGATCAAGCCGCAAGCAACTCAAAAGCCGAATGCTCCGATTATGCCGCAAGCAACGCAAAAGCCAAATGCACCAATTATGCCGCAAGCGACGCAAAAGCCGAATGCGCCGATTATGCCGCAGGCGACGCAAAAGCCGAATGCACCGATTATGCCGCAAGCGACGCAAAAGCCAAATGCACCGATTATGCCGCAAGCGACGCAAAAGCCGAATGCACCGATTATGCCGCAGGCGACACAAAAGCCGAATGCACCGATACAGATGCAAGCGACGCAAAAGCCTAACGCTCCGATGCAGATGCAAGCAGCGCAAAAGCCTAACGCTCCGATGCAGATGCAAGCAGCGCAAAAGCCGAATGCACCGATGCAGATGCAAGCAGCGCAAAAGCCAAATGCACCGATGCAAATGCAAGCAGCACAGAAGCCGAACGCTCCGATGCAAATGCAAGCAGCACAGAAGCCAAATGCACCGATACAAATGCAAGCGACGCAAAAGCCGAATGCACCCATGCAAATGCAAGCAGCGCAAAAGCCGAATGCATCGATGCAAATGCAAGCAGCGCAAAAGCCTAACGCTCCGATGCAGATGCAAGCAGCGCAAAAGCCGAATGCACCGATGCAGATGCAAGCAGCGCAAAAGCCGAATGCACCGATACAGATGCAAGCAGCGCAAAAGCCTAACGCTCCGATGCAGATGCAAGCAGCACAGAAGCCAAATGCGCCAATGCAAATGCAAGCAGCACAGAAGCCAAATGCGCCAATGCAAATGCAAGCAGCACAGAAGCCAAATGCGCCAATGCAGATGCAAGCAGCGCAAAAGCCGTATGCTGAAAAAACGTTGCCTATTATGATGCCAGCTGAAAATATAGTGAATCCGCAACAATCAGAGTATTTGAATAATATTGAATTATTTAAACAATACAGTACTCCAGCAATGGAAGTTATGTCGAATGCAGAAGCGTATGCCAATCAAAAACCATCGGTGTATATGCAACAATACGAACAAAAACCAGCTCCAGCTCCATATGCTCAACCGCCGATGTATGCACAAACCTACCATCAGCCGTGTGGGTGTGGTTGCCATCAAGGTAATTATGATTATCAACCACAATATTCTTCTTACAGTAACATGTCCGCTTATCCTGCTGCAGCAAAAGGAAGTAACATGTCCGCTTATCCTGCTGCAGCAAAAGGAAGTAACATGTCCGCTTATCCTGCTGCAGTAAAAGGAAGTAACATGTCTCCATATGAACCAGTAACGCAATCTATGCCGAACAGTGAGTACTTTAACGCTATGTCTGCGATGTATCCACCTCCAGGGTATGGCTATAGTTACTATGCAGAGCAGCCGCAAGTATATGCGGAACAATTGCAGTACCGCCCGCAAGATGGCTATTTCTATGAAGGATGGCCTGCTACACCGGATTATAATTGGATGCCAGAACCGGTTATTCATTACTCAGGCGCTGCAAGTTCGGAATGTGATTGTGGGAAACGACAATCGGAGCAACAAAATCAATGGCAGCAATCGCAATACATGCCAGAACAAGAACCAGTAGAAGAAGTTAAGCTAGGACAATATTCACCTAAAAGTACAACGAGAAAAACCAAAAAAAAAGTAAATATTAAAAGTGTACCGTCATCAGCAAAAAACAAAAAAACTATAACGAAAAAAAAAACCGGCTCTCCTTGGTTGAAAAATAATCGTTAAATCGATTGACTATTTATCCGTCAAACATAGCTTCAACAAAACTTGTTTTAGTTGTGTATAGTAAATAAGCGGAAGAAGCATACTATACTAAACAAAATAAGGGAGGCTTCCATATGATGCTAACGAGCTGGTGGAAGCAGTTGAAGCGAAGATGGCGCAGAAATAAGTTGTCATTTTGGATAGTTGCCATCGTTGGTTTGATGATAGCTTTTACACCATTAAGTAGAGTGAGCACGGTTAGTGCAGCTAGTAAAGAACACGATGCAGCGATAGAAAATCAAGCATTGGATGATCAATCATTAAGTACTATGATGTCTGGAAAGAAAATATCGATAGAAAAACTTAACGATATGACGGAACCATTGCCTGTTTACTTTCAACAAATATATGCCTGCGGTGAGGATCAGCAGTTGCTTGGAACAATGGAGCCAAAAGAAATAGCTGAAGTAGTGATCGGTCACCCAGATTGGACTATCTTTTTCAATGAACAGAAACAGGTAGCTATTGTAAGAAGTTATGTAGACGATTTATCCAATTATTGCAAATCGAACGCCTATTTTGGATTAGATCGCAATGGAAACTTTTCTTTGTTTGATGGATTACCAGATCAAGAAAAAATAATGCGTACTTTTTTTCAAATCGATGTTCAATACATGGAAAGTAATTTGCCACAAGAGAGAATAACAGAGTTAACAAAAGGTATCCCAGTAACTGATATTGAGGAATTTAATAGCGTATTAGAAACGTTTAGTGATTTTGCGATGGAACGAAATAGTCAAGAGGATTATTAAAGATTCTGTTTATGCAATAGGTATAACTGGTGCGAATGCGATGAAGAAATGTTCATCTGCATTCGCTTTTTTTATTGTGTACATTAAAATAAACGGTAGTTAACAAGAGCTATGTCAAACGTCTGTTCTCATTAGACAGTATATTTGTTATAATGAAAGATGGCATATTATAATGAACGTGAAAAGGAGTTGGCAGCTTGCGTGTTTTAGGCATTGACCCGGGTATTGCAATTGCAGGCTTTGGTTTTATAGATTACATCGGGCATCGATTAACTCCTGTACAATATGGAGCTATTCAGACAGAAGCACATACACCAGAAGCAGAAAGATTACTGCAAGTGTATGATTCTGCTGCTGCACTGATGGATCGCTACAAACCTGATGCGGTTGCTATAGAAAAATTATTTTTTAATCGTAATGTTACGACTGCTTTTTCAGTAGGGCAAGCGAGGGGCGTTATTATTCTGGCTGCAGTACAACGAGGGATATCCGTTGCCGAATATACACCGCTTCAAGTGAAGCAAGGTGTAGTTGGTTATGGTAAAGCAGAGAAAAATCAAGTGCAAGAGATGGTGAAGATGCTGTTGAAATTATCTGCTATACCGAAGCCAGATGATGTGGCTGATGCACTAGCGATAGCAATATGTCATGCGCATTCCGCAGGGGTGATGAACAAATTAAATGAGGTGTCTCGGAAATGATAGATTTTTTGCGTGGCGATGTAGCGCATGTGGAGTCTGATTATATTGTAATCGAAGTGAATGGGATCGGTTACCGCGTATTTACGCCAAATCCTTATTTGTTTTCTATAAAAGATGAGAAGGTAGTCGTATATATTCATTATCATGTGCGAGATGATGCCACTTTATTATATGGCTTTTATACACGTAATGAACAAACGTTATTTCGTAAGCTGCTAGATGTTACTGGAATTGGTCCTCGCGTAGCGCTAGGTATTTTATCTGCCGGCAAACCTGAACAAGTGGTCCAAGCAATTCAACAGGAAAACATTGCATTTCTAACTAAGCTTCCTGGTATCGGTAAAAAAACTGCGCAGCGGATCATTTTAGACTTGAAGGATAAACTTGGCGCGTTAGTGACGGAAGACAGTTTATTATATAGCGATGGTCTGATGGCACTACCTATGGATGATTTAGCCGAAGCAGGCGATGAAAATTGGCAAGCAGCTCGCGAAGGATTAATTGCGCTTGGATATACGACCGCTGAACTTGATCGTGCTTATGTAAGCTTACAGCAACAGATGACAGGCGATGAATCGATCGATGTATTAATGAAAAAGGCATTGCAACAACTGTTCAAAGGTTAAGGAAAGGGGCGATAGCGAATGGATGAGCGGATTATTTCTGCAAACCTGATGATGGAGGATCAAGCTGTCGAGTTGAGTTTGCGTCCCCGCTATTTAGCAGAATACATTGGTCAAACAAAAGTGAAAGAAAATTTAACCATTTACATAGAAGCTGCTAAACTGCGTAAGGAAGCACTTGATCACGTGTTATTGTATGGACCACCTGGGCTTGGAAAAACGACATTATCTACTATTATTGCAAATGAACTAGGTGTAAATTTAAGAATAACATCTGGTCCGGCAATTGAACGTCCTGGAGATTTGGCTGCTTTGCTTACGAATCTACAAGAAGGCGATGTGTTATTCATTGATGAAATCCATCGGTTACATCGAACGGTAGAAGAAGTATTATATCCAGCGATGGAAGATTATGCACTAGATATTATGATTGGCAAAGGACCTGGGGCAAGATCGGTGCGATTAGATTTACCACCATTCACTTTAATAGGCGCAACGACACGAGCAGGTTTATTGTCAGCGCCATTACGAGATCGATTTGGTGTAGTTAGTCGGCTTGAATATTACAACGTAGACGAGTTGGCATTTATTGTTTCTCGTGCTGCGGAAATATTGGGTGTAAGTATTGTTGGAGAAGCAGCTATGGAAATAGCTATTCGTTCGCGTGGAACACCACGTATTGCTAATCGGTTACTAAAGCGGGTACGTGATTTTGCTCAAGTACGGGGCGACGGAATTATTACTCATACTATTGCACAGGGAGCACTTGAGTTATTACAGGTTGATCCACAAGGGCTTGATCATATTGATCATAAAATGTTATTAGCGATGATGACTACCTTCAGCGGGCGGGCTGTTGGTTTGGATACAATAGCAGCTACAATTGGAGAAGAGAGTCAAACGATAGAAGATGTAAATGAGCCATATTTGATGCAAATCGGATTTTTACAACGTACACCAAGAGGACGTATCGCTACTGATCAAGCGTATAAACATCTTGGTTTAACTCCGCCCGAACGTAATTAACAGATACAGCATATTTCGTAATGATTTTAGTTAGGAGTGGTTCATAGTGACAAAAAATAAGCGTCAAACAAGGCAGCAAAGATTATTCCGCTCAATTAAACGAATGATGATAAGTACTGTTGCGTTAGCAACGATCGTTTCCATGACACCAGCTTTATCACATAGTGAGCGAGTTATTGGACATGCTTCGGCAAACGAAACCGTACAAACAACAAAAAATTTTACTGATCAGCAAATAAGAGTAGCTTTGTTTTTAAACTTGCCTGGAAAATATACAAATATAACCAATACAGCAACTTTTTCATCGACTGGTGGAATGCAAATCGGAATGAAACGAGATGGCGGAGCAATCCAACCATTGTTCACGATAGATAGCCAACAGACGGTGCACATTGGTTTAAATGATTATAAAGTAAAAGTGCTAGAGACAACTAATATAGAAACGGCAAGAGCTGCATTAAAGCATTTACAAGCAGCGAAAGGTACTGGACTTATTCGTAAAAAAATAGCAAGTAGTGCCATGACATACGAAGTAGTAGAAGGTTCATATGAGACACTTGCAGCGGCTAATGGAGCTTTAAAACGGTGGCAAACAGATAGTAAACTGCTAGGGATAACGAAACAATTTAAAACTAGTGTATTAGGACCATACAATATGCAGTCTACTAGTTATGCTACAGAGCAAGCAGCCACCCAAGCGGCAGAGTTATTAACGGTAACGGGTCTTCCAGTAGCGATTGGGATGAATCAAGATAAAGTAACAGGAAACGTCGTGTACACTGTGTTAGTAGGAGCACAATCAACAGAGGCGGCCTTGAAAACAGTGGAACAAACGTTAAAGACATTAGCAAATGAGATAGTGTTTTCCAAAGTGGAATCATCAGAGCCATACATTATAGTTTATGATGATTACACAAATGGAGCGAGCAAAGGGGCAAAGGCGTTACAAATTGCTGGTTCAACTAATAAAGTACTCGTTACACCGAAATCTTCAGAGCAACCCATTAAATTGGTTGAGCGTTCTGCCAGAGAGTATAGAGGGCAATTTGAATTAAGTAAATTTAACGAGAAGCTAGCAGTTATTAATGAACTATCATTAGAGCAGTACTTATATTCTGTTGTTGCAGTAGAAATGTATCCATCTTGGCCAATGGAAGCGCTGAAGGCTCAAGCGGTAGCAGCACGCACGTTTGCTTTGCAAAAGGGACTTAATTTTCAAGTGGCACATGTAGTTGATACGACGTTAAGTCAAGTTTATAATGGTATAGCTGTGGAACAAGATACGACTACTCGTGCGGTTAATGAAACTGCTGGTTACGTCCTTAAACATAATGGCAAGTTAATTGAAGCACTGTATTCATCGAATGCCGGTGGAGCAAGTGCTGATTCTGTGGAAGCGTGGGGTTCTTCTATTCCCTATTTAAAATCAGCGAATAGCCCCGATGAAATTGCTGCACGTAATAAAGTACGCTGGTTCAAAGTGGCAACTAAAGATAATAAAGTAGGTTTTGTATCCGAGAAAGATGTTGCTGATAATGGCAAACAAACGATGGCTGGAAGCCGAATGGTGGATGTGTCAGGTAATAATATTTCATTGCGAACTAATCCTACCCCAACAGATACGATGCCAATTGTTGCTAGTTTGTCAAAGGGAGCAGTATTAACTGTATTGGAAGAAGTAGTAGAAACAAATCCGATGCATTGGCGGCGAGAAGCTAATGAGCCGGCAGAATTATTAACAGCTTTGAATGGACGAGCTAATCCGAAAGTGAAAGGTCCGATTGAAAAATTGGAAGTTACAAAACGGGGTCCTTCTGGACGAGTGATAGAAGTATCAGTCAATGGCACGAAAGTAAATATAACATCACCAGATCAATTTCGTTCTGCTTTAGGAGTGAAGGGATCACTACCTAGTACACGGTTTGATATCCAAAACGATAGTGAATATGTTGTACTTGGTGCTGATGGAAAAACAACGGTGAAAAATAGTAAAACAGCAGCAGCATATGCTGTAGATGCTAGTGGGAAGAAACAAGTTGTTGTTGCTCCTAATTTATATCAGCTTGCAGGTGATGGAAATATACGAGCAGTCAGCAAAAAACATACGTACAGTATAGTAGGAACTGGTTACGGACACGGTGTAGGTATGAGTCAATATGGTGCTTACGCTTTAGCAGAGCAAGGACAAGACTTTAAGTATATATTGCAGCATTACTACAAAGATGTTGCTATTGTGAAGGACTGATACACTTTAATGGACGCCAATTTATTCGATTTTGAACTGCCGGAACATCTGATTGCCCAAACGCCACTTATGGAGCGAACGGCTTCCCGTTTACTTGCACTGAATAGAAGTACTGGCGCAATCAATCATGGACAGTTTACAGACTTACAACAATATTTGCAGGAGGGGGATGTACTCGTTCTTAATAATTCTCGGGTACTTCCTGCACGTTTGATCGGTAGTAAAGCTGATACACAGGCAAAGGTAGAGTTATTATTACTGAAGCAGCTAGAGAACGACCATTGGGAAGTACTTGCTAAACCCGCTAAAAAAGTGAAGCAGGGAGCTACCATCATTTTTGGTGTTTCGGAGCAAGACCAAACAGCGTTATTAACGGCGCATGTTGTTGAGGAAGGCGAAATGGGAGCGAGAATTATTCGGTTCGAATACGATGGTATATTTCCACAATTGTTAGATCAACTGGGAGAGATGCCATTACCTCCTTATATTAAGGAGAAATTATCGGAAAATGAGCGTTATCAAACCGTATATGCAAAGCATGCTGGATCAGCAGCTGCACCGACAGCAGGGTTACATTTTACAGATAGCTATCTTCAATTGTTGCAGGAGCGAGGTGTTAAGTTAGCGTATGTGACACTGCACGTAGGACTAGGCACCTTTCGACCGATGTCTACTGACAATGTAGAAGATCATCAGATGCATGAAGAGTATTATGAGCTAGATGAAACGAATGCAACTATTATCCAGCAAGCGGTACAAGAGAAGCGACGAATAGTAGCGGTGGGGACAACATCTGCTCGTACATTGGAAACGATAGCTGGTCGGTTTGGACAGCAACCAATTACCGCTTGTAGCGGCTGGACCAATATATTTATTTATCCTGGTTACTCTTTTCAGCTAATTGATGCATTACTCACTAATTTTCATTTGCCGAAATCTACTTTAGTGATGCTCATTAGTGCGCTAGCGGGTCGAGAAAATGTTATGGCGGCTTATGAAGCAGCTATTGAACAGCAATATCGTTTTTTTAGTTTCGGTGATGCGATGTTTATTTATGAAGGATAAGTAGTTATAATGAATAGTAGAGCTATTAAAAGGCAACGAACACCATTAGTAACACTATAGATCAATAGGAAGCGAGAAGTGGATTGTGGCTGTAAAATATGAATTTATTAAGCAATGTAAACAAACTGGTGCAAGATTAGGACGAGTACATACACCGCACGGTATTATTGATACTCCAACCTTTATGCCAGTTGGTACACAAGCAACAGTGAAGACAATGAGTCCCGAAGAACTGAAAGCGATGGATGCTCATATCATTCTTAGCAACACCTATCACTTGTTTTTGCGACCAGGACATGACATTGTCAAACGTGCAGGTGGACTGCATAAATTTATGAACTGGGATCGTCCGATATTAACGGATAGTGGTGGATTTCAAGTATTTAGTCTAAGTGAAATGAGAAAGATTACGGAAGAAGGCGTACATTTTCGTTCGCACCTTAATGGAGATAAATTGTTTCTTTCTCCTGAAGTTGCTATGGAAATTCAAAATGCATTAGGTTCCGATATTATGATGGCATTCGATGAATGTCCACCTTATCCTGCCGAATATGATTATGTCAAAAAATCGACAGAACGTACGAGTCGTTGGGCAGAACGTTGTCTTGCAGCACATGCGAGAACAGATGACCAAGCGTTGTTTGGGATTGTGCAAGGAGGTATGTTTGCTGATTTGCGCGTACAAAGTGCTAAAGATTTGACTTCGATGGATTTTCCGGGTTATGCTATTGGAGGGTTGAGTGTAGGCGAGCCAAAACATCTGATGTATGAGATGTTAGAATGTACAGTTCCTCATTTGCCAGCGAATAAACCTCGCTATTTAATGGGAGTTGGCTCACCAGACGCACTGATAGAAGGTGCGATACGCGGCATTGATATGTTTGATTGCGTACTACCAACAAGAATTGCACGCAATGGAACGACAATGACGAGTAATGGAAGGTTAGTAATCCGGAATGCGAAGTATACAGATGATTTTGGACCGTTAGATCCCAATTGTAACTGTTATACATGTACGAATTATTCTCGTGCTTATATTCGTCACTTATTAAAAGCTGATGAAACTTTCGGTATTAGATTAACTACATATCATAATTTGCATTTTCTACTGCAACTCATGAAGGATGTACGTCAAGCGATTAAAGACGATTGCTTACTTGATTTTCGTAATCAGTTTTTTGCTGCGTATGGACTAAATGATAATGAAAAAGGATTTTGAGAGGAGGGAAAGAGATGTCACAATGGTTAGAAGCAGCTGATCCAGCAGCAGGCGGAGGAATTTGGGGTTTAATTTTGCCGTTTATTATTATGTTTGCCGTATTTTATTTTCTTCTTATCCGTCCTCAACAAAAGAAGCAAAAGCAACGAAATATGATGCTTGCTCAAATTAAAAAAGGGGACAAAATTACAACAATCGGCGGATTGCATGGTAGTGTTGCTGAACTTACAGATGATACAGTTGTAGTTCGTGTAAACGATACGACTCGTATGACATTTGAACGTTCCGCTATTAATGCAATTATTGAAAGTGCACCAGGTTCAGCTGAATAATGATCATAGAAATAAAGAAGAAAGACGCTGTTCGCAGCGTCTTTTTGTCGTTTATAGCTACGAACGTTTCAAATTAACGCCGATCATTCCACCAACTGCTGCACATAGAACAATGGTAGCAAGCAGAATGACACTTTGTAATGTAAAGCTAATATTAGCTGCCAAAAAACTGACGATGACAACTAGTAAAAAGTAAGTAACGCCCGTAATTCCTCCGTTATACCACCCTTTGGAGATGGAACGTTTGCCAGCTGCCGCACCACCAAAAAAAGCTGCAATCCCATGAATAACTTGTGTGTACAGAGACATATTACTTTCTTTCATAGCAGTTAAATGTAGTAACAATGATAGAATAAGTGCACCTGCTGCTAGCCACAAAAGTGCATAGACGATGCCAGCTAGTAGAGGTGATGCTAATTGGGAAGCTTTGGAATTACTATTCATCACATTCAATCCTCCTCGAATCTCTCATATTACACCATATGGTCAAGCTATTACTTTTAGTACTATTCGATTAGTAAAAAGCAAACATATACCAGCAAAAATTAAAGCAGTTGATGCATGTTGTTAGCGTCATCGGGTGAGAATAGCAGGTACACTACAAAAGACAACAAAAGTACAACATAACAAATAACAAAAATAGGAGGTACACAATGGAACTATTGATGTTATCTGCACGGACAGCAATTATTTATATCATCGTTTTTATTACGATGCGGATTATGGGAAAACGTGAAGTAGGACAATTATCATTATTGGATTTAATTATATCGTTGATGATAGCTGACATTGCTGTTGTTGCCATTGAAGATTTAGAACGATCGATCTGGGCAGCTGTTTTTCCATTGTTAGTGCTTATTTTCTTTCAAGTAAGTACGGCCTTTATTTCGATGAAAAATAGAAAAATTCGCTTATTTCTTGATGGAAAGCCAAGTGTGATCATCGCCAATGGAGATATTTATCATGATGTGATGCGAAAGCAACGCTATACTCTTGACGATTTGTTGTTACAGCTGCGAGAAAATCAAATTGCGTCTATTGACGAAGTTGCATTTGCCATATTAGAAACAAATGGCAAGCTATCCGTCATTCCAAAGGAACCAGAAGAACAACAAACACGGAACAAAAAAGCAGCGCAGATAAACATTCCAAAAGGTTATCGATATGAGATTTTACCTATCCCACTTATCATGCATGGTGAAGTACAAAATGAAAATTTGGAAAAACTAAATAAAAATAGATTTTGGCTAAAACAACAATTACAAGAGCGACAAGTGGATCAGTTTAAAGATGTCTTTTTTTGTTCCATCAACCAGCATGGCGAACTATATTTTAATTTAAAAGATAATAAATCACTGAAACCATCGTCCAATTAAAGGAATACGAACCATATCGAAGCGATCGATGATTTTCATAACAACCATTAGGAAAAGGTATAATATAATTCCTAGTGTACTTGCGATAATTAAGATGATCCATTCCTGTGTCAGAGGTAAATGAGCATGCATGAATTTTGCAGTAGCGCCCATTATCATCATCGCTGCACCAACTTTTAGAAAATCAAGGATGTTCATTTTAAATCCAATGTGGCGCATTAAACTAAATCCATGTAGCAACGTAACTAGAACAGTATTTATTCCAATTGCAATTAAAGCGCCATAAATACCGAGAGATGGTTGTGACGCAAGCTGAACAATTAAAAATAGTTTAACTACTGCACCGATGAGTGTATTTTTTAAAGCTGTTCCCGGTTTATCCAATGCTTGGAGTGCCGCTTGTAATGGTGCTTGCAAATAAACAAAAATGCCAATGGGAGCAATCATCTGTAGCATAGGAGCATATTCGGCATGAGCATAAAGGATACGACAGAGTGGTTCGGCAAACAAAGCCATAACGACGACAAATGGGGCACCAGTTACTAGTGCTAACCGCATCGATTGATGCAATCGTTTTAAGATCAATTTAGTATCACCACGTGCAGCAGCTTCCGATAGTGATGGGACTAATGAGACGGCTAATGATTGCGTTAAAGCGGTAGGTAATAGAAGAAGAGGCATGACCATACCTTGTAGAGCGCCATATTGTGCCGTTGCCACTTTGGTGGCTACTCCAGCTAATGCAAGGGAACGAGCAATAAATATCGACTCAAATAGATAGGATAAAGAGCCAACTAAACGACTGGCGGTAACCGGAATAGATAGACTTAGTAATTTTGGTAATACTTTTGGTCTAGGTTCATTTGCTTTTGCTTCAGCATCTTTTAAGTTGGTTGTAGTAGTGGCAGGTAAAGATTGATCTTTTCGTAGTCTTTTTTTCGTACTCCGCTTTTCACTAACATATTTCCAAAAGTAAATAATTAAACCTGCTAATTCCCCAATAGTGACACCGAGCATTGCGCCAGCAGCGGCCCATTCCAAACCAAACGGTAAAAATAAATAAGCAAACAAAAGAGTGAATACGATACGTACAACTGTCTCGCTAATTTGCGAAATTGCTGTTGGGATCATATTTTGCAACCCTTGAAAGTAGCCGCGAAATACAGCTGAGATAGCTACAATAATTAACATAGGTGCCATCATAAAAAAGCTGCGATATACTCGTTCATCCGGCAAAATATATTTTGTAATAAGTGGAGCAAACCAAAGCATGAGAATTGTTAATACGACGGCAATGGACATACTTAATAACATAGCAGTTCGGAAAATATGCTTGACTCGCTTTTCTTCTCCTTTAGTAATCGCCTCGGCAATCCATTTCGCTATCGCTAGCGGTATCCCTCCTGTAATAAAGGTTAGTAAAAAAACTAAAAACGGGTAGCTTAATTGGTATAAGCCAACTCCTTCCGCTCCAATAATTCTTGGTAAAATGACGCGTGGAACAAAGGCAAGTAGTTTGTTAATAATTCCGGCGACAAGTAAAATCATTGCTCCTTTAATAAATGATTGTTTTTTCATATTAAGCCCTCTTTCGGTCACGATTATGATGGCATCATTTAGCAAAACTGCCTGTACCATTATGTTTATGCTAGGCTTGTATCATTCCATGTCAGTCAATTTTAGAAAAAAGCAGGATTATGAAGGGAAGAAAGCGAATAAGTTCACAGGGATCGTCGTTAAAAGGTTCGAAATGCATGTAACAGCTGGAGGAAAGGACGGAGAAGCAATGCTGGACAGTGAACTAACGGAGATGATCGAGGAACTTTGTGACAGTAAAGCAGAAGAATTTAAGCTCATTGGTTATGAACATGTAACGGCAGAGGAAATATGGTCATGTGTAAGCGCAAAGTATAAAAAAGCAGGAAGACCAGCTTTGCATCAAATGGTTAATGATATCCTTTCGCTGAAAGTCACTCAGTTTATGAATTATTTGACGATGAGTGCTTATAAAGGGGAATTTAGCTTTGGAGATCAAAAGTGGTAAACTAGTATTGTGAGAATGAAAAGTCAATAATAAAGTCTTTTATTACGCCGGTTTTTATTATGGGGCGTATTTCTTTTTTGACTCGTTTTTACCACATCTGTATAATAGGAATATTGATAATTGAAGGAGGAATAAGCAGTATGAACGGGAAGAGATTTATAGCCTTCCTTGGAATCGTAGTGATATTGTTCGGTGTCATTGCGTGGACGAGCCCCTCGTTAGTGAAAGGGGTTAGACTTGGACTGGATCTTAAAGGTGGATTTGAAGTTTTGTACGAAGCAAAGACGTTTGAAGAAGGGGAGGAAGTTACTCCTGCTTTGTTAAAAGAAACACAGCGAAGTCTAGAAAAAAGAATTAATAGTACTGGTGTAGCTGAACCGGATATTACAACAGAAGGCACGAATCGAATTCGGGTGAAACTTGCTGGTGTAGAAGATGAAGAAGAAGTTCGGCAAATGCTAGCGAAACCTGTTCGCTTAACGTTCCGTGGACCTGATGGGAAAGTGGAGCTAGAGGGAAAAGATTTTAAACGTGGTGGAGCAAATGTAGTTCGTAACGAAATGAATCAGCCTATCGTTAGTATCGAATTAGTAGATGCTGATAAGTTCCAAGAAATTACTGGGCGGTTAGCAAAGATGCCGCAAGGTCAAAATTACTTGGCGATTTATTTGGATGAGGAAGAATTATCACGTCCTTCCGTTACACAGGCGATCCCTGGTGGCTCTGCAACAATTACGGGACAGTATACGTTGACAGAAGCAACAGATTTAGCAAACCTTATTAATTTAGGGGCACTACCGCTTGAACTTACTGAAATATATACGACTAGTATCGGAGCAACGTTAGGTATGTCCTCGCTTAATGATACAGTTAAGGCTGGCATTTGGGGCTCGTTACTCGTTTTATTATTTCTAGTAGCTATTTATCGAATTCCAGGTATTGTAGCCTCTATTTCTGTTATTACGTACACATGGTTATTAATACTAGTATTTAATTTATTAGATGTCACTTTAACGTTGCCAGGTATTGCAGCTTTTGTACTTGGAATCGGGATGGCTGTCGATGCTAATATTATTACTTATGAACGTATCAAAGAAGAAATGCGCAGTGGCAAAAGTATTTTATCATCGCTCAAAGCTGGTTCCAAAAACTCCTTACGAACGATTATGGATGCCAACATAACATCGATTATTGCTAATATCGTTATTTATTATATTGGTAATGGAGCGATTCGTGGATTTGCATTAACGATGATTTTAAGTATATTAGTTAGTATTTTGACTAATATTTTCTTCTCGCGTTTCTTAATTACACTAATTATACGCAGTAATGTATTTAAGAAGCCGACTTACTATGGTGTAAAGGAGTCAGAAATCCGTGAACTTTGAAACGAAAGTAAGATTTGACTTTATTAAAAACCGCAACAAATTTTTTCTGGTCTCTCTCATATTAATAGTTGTCGGCATCGTATCTTTATTATTTCAACAGCTGAACTTAGGCGTTGACTTTAGTTCCGGTACGAACATGGATATTGCTGTATCTAAGTCGATAACGAAAGAACAAGTGGATGAAGCGCTACAGCAAGTTGAGCATGATTATGTAGCTACTGTTGGTGGTACTAATAGTGACCGTGTTACTTTGCGGTTTAAAGAAGTGCTCGATCAAAATGCGACTAAAGCAATTATGACTACTTTAGAAGAAAAGCTATCGGCCGAAGTTTCAAGTGAAATTAACGTGGTTATTCCAAGTATGGCGAGAGAGCTTGGGGAAAAGACGATTTGGGCAGTATTAATTGCTAGTTTGGGGATTATGCTTTATGTCATGCTTCGCTTTGAATGGCGGATTGCACTAGCAGCAAACATATCGATATTGTATGATGGATTTATTGTTGTTGCTTTATTCTCTTTATTCCGCTTTGAAGTAGATATGCCGTTTATTGCAGCTGTTCTAACTACAATCGGTTATTCTATTAACGATAAAATTGTCGTGTTTGACCGAATTAGAGAAAATATGCGTTATTCTCCTGCCAAAAAACCGGAACAACTTGCCAATCTTATTAATCAAAGTATTTGGCAAACGATGGCCCGTAATATTTACACGGTGCTTACTGTATTCGTAGTAGCGCTCGCGATATTCCTATTCGGAAGTGAGTCGATCAAGTTATTTTCATTAGCGATGTTGATTGGTTTAGTGAGCGGGGCTTATTCATCTATTTGTATAGCGAGCCCACTTTGGTATGTGATGAAGAAAAACCAAAAAGTAAAGAAACAATCAAAACCAGCTTCAACATCATCATAAGCAAGAATACTAATTAGAGATGGAGAGCGAATAATGAACGTTTGGGAAAGATTGCTCAACTTCCTGTCTCCTACAGCAAGAGCACGAAAGTATATGTTAGAGCAGGCAGAAGAGGAGTCAGCGGAAATAACTCAATTTGTGCAGCGAGTTCCAGGAGTTATTATTGTTCAATCGGTGAAAACAAAGGAGCAAGGGCATTATGTTGTAGCCGAAGTCGTTATTCATGTTAATCCGAAAATTACAGTGATGCAGGGGCAAGAAATTGCTCGTAGAGTAAAGTTACTGCTTCAGCATCGCTTTCACCATCTGACAGAAGTATTAGTACATGTAGAGCCGTATGATGGTGGATATCCATACAATATGAATTATGAACCGAATGATGAGCAGGCACCAACATTGCTGCAGTAATCGGGCAAAGAGAGGGGAAGCCTGAATGATCGAACAGAAAACACGTTGGAATTTAGCTGCTTGGTCTACGGAGCAAGAGCAAAAAGCAACAATATTAGCACAGCAATTGCAATTATCTTTAGTTATTACTAGATTACTTGTTAAACGTGGGTATGATACGGTAGCGGCAGCAACACCATTTCTCTACGGTAACATGCAGCAATTACATGATCCATTTTTGCTAATCGATATGGATAAAGCAGTTGCTCGGATTAAAGAAGCATTGCTCAAACGAGAAAAGATAATCATTTATGGCGATTATGATGCAGACGGTGTGACAAGTACCGCTCTGCTCGTTCGTTTGTTTAGACAACTGGAAGCAGATGTTGATTATTACATTCCACATCGAGAGCGAGAAGGCTATGGCTTACATAAGCAGGCACTTGATCAAATTGTAGCCAGTGGAGCTTCGCTTGTTATAACGGTCGATACAGGCATTAGCGCAGTAGATGAAGTAGCATACGCTAATGAAATTGGACTGGACATTGTTGTTACGGATCATCACGAACCACCAGAGGAAATACCGGCAGCTTATGCAGTAATTAACCCCAAACGATCCGATTGCACGTATCCATTTAAAGGGTTAGCTGGCGTTGGTGTGGCATTTAAACTGTGTAGTGCAGTATTAGGTTATCCGCCGAAAGATTGGACCGATTTAGTCGGGATTGGTACGATTGCCGATTTGATGCCATTAGATGGTGAAAATCGAATATTAGTAAAAGCAGGATTACAACAAATGCAAGCGGCTCCTGTCGCTGGTGTTATTGCACTTGGTGCAGTTAGTGGTTATGAGACAAGTACTTTAAACTCCACTAATATTGCATTCGGATTTGCTCCTCGTATTAATGCTGCTGGCAGATTGGATGATGCTACAATTGCTGTAAAATTGTTAACGACAACTATCCAAGAAGATGCAGATCTGTTAGCGAATCAATTGAATAGTTTGAATAAAGAAAGACAAGCAATTGTAGAGCAAATCGTAAATGAAGCTGAGCAACAATTAGAAAGTAAACAGCACCAAGCGTTACCAGTCATATTACTTGCAGCTGAAGGATGGAATGTCGGGGTTATAGGAATAGTAGCTTCCAAACTGTTAGAACGCTACTACAAACCAGTTGTTATATTTTCCATTGATCCAATCAGTGGTACATGCAAGGGCTCTGCGCGCTCCATCGATGGATTCGATCTGTATGCTGCGCTCAAGCAGTGCGAGCATTTATTAGATCAATATGGTGGGCATCAAGCGGCTGCGGGTATGAGCATACATAAGAGCCGTTTACACGAGCTAGAAGAACAGTTGGCACAACTAGCAACCGAATGGGTACCGACAGAAAAATGGTCTCCGGAAATGATCATAGATATGACGTGTGCAATAAAGGATGCTACGATAGAAACGATTGAGCAGTTAACTTTACTGGAACCGTTCGGTCAAAGTAATCCAGTACCGAAGTTAATGTTTACTGATGTATTGCTCAAAGAAAGTCGGGCAATCGGCAAAGAAAGTAAACATTTGAAATTACAGCTTACGAGTAATCAGGAAAAATTGGATGCCATCGGGTTTAATATGGGTAGCTATGCCAATTCATTATTTTCTGGAGTTGCACTACAGGTAGTAGGCGATCTTTCGATTAACGAGTGGAATGGCAGGCGCAATGTACAACTGCAATTGTACGATCTAGCTACTCAGACATTAGATGCTTTTCCAACACGAGAACAATTTGTCGAATTGTATCAATTTGTGCGGAAGGAAAAACGAGTACTGGAAGAACGATTATATGATCTGCCTAGCAGAGATTCCGTTCGTATGACGCGTGAAATGATTCGTCTAATTATTGATGTGTTTGTTGACTTGCAGTTTGTTGAAAGACGTAGTGGCTACATTGTTGCAGCATCTGCCCCACAAAAACGAGAGCTGACAAGTTCAAGTGTATATCAACAAGCGGAGCAACGATTTGCAAGCAAAAGATGAAATGAACTATAAATCTTGAAGGAAGTGCGAACATATATGTCACAAGCACCTATTGATCTTAAATCTTATATTCGCGTAATCGAAGATTTTCCGCAACCCGGTGTGAGGTTTAAAGATATTACAACGATATTAAAAGATGGCGCTGTTTATCGTGCTGCTATTGAGCAATTAAAGCAAACGATTCAACATTTGCAGATTGATATTATTGCTGGTCCAGAAGCTCGTGGGTTTGTTATAGGAGCGCCGCTTGCATTAGAGCTAGGAGTTGGGTTTGTACCGATCCGAAAAAAAGGAAAATTACCAGGTGAAACGATTACTGCTGATTATAATTTAGAATACGGAGCAGATGTGCTTGCTATGCATAAAGACGCTATTCAACCTGGACAGCGAGTATTAATTGCTGATGATCTACTGGCAACTGGCGGAACTATTGCTACTTCTATTGATCTTGTTCGTCAATTAGGTGGCGAAATTGTCGGAGCAGTATTTTTGATTGAGCTTTCTTATTTGCATGGTAGAGATAAGTTAGATAACGTTGAATTGTATTCTTTGGTGACGTATTAATTTACGTGAGGTTGCAAGTTAAATAGATGATAGCCGATTGTTGTTTGTAGTATTTTTATAAGCAACAGCGGCTGTTTTTTTAGTGGAAAGGTTTTCATTGCCGTTTTTTGTTGGAAATAGCAAGTATATTATGAAACGCTGTTGACGATTCGCCTACATTACATGCATAATATTATAAAACTCGGAAAATGCAATTGCTGTAGTTCCGTAACCATAATTGATTTAGAAAGGGAAATTTCATGGGTATTGAGCAACTACTGGAAAAAGCTGCTGTCTACATGAAAGAGCAGGATCTTGCACGTATTAAAGATGCTTATCAATTTGCTGAACAAGCTCATCATGGGCAAATCCGCAAATCGGGTGAGCCATATATATTACATCCGGTAACGGTTGCCGAAATTCTTGTAGATATGGGAATGGATGTTATTACGATTGTGGCAGCTTTGCTTCATGATGTCGTGGAAGATACTACAGTTGATTTGCAGACGGTGCGTGAAAAATTTGGCGAAACTTGTGCGATGATTGTTGATGGCGTTACGAAACTGGAAAAGATGCGTTTCTTATCAAAAGAAGAACAGCAGAACGAGAATTATCGGAAAATGTTCGTAGCCATGGCGCAAGACTTGCGAGTTATTTTAATTAAATTAGCTGATCGACTGCATAATATGCGCACGTTAAAATTTCAATCAGAAGAAGCGCAGCGTCGTATAGCCTATGAAACTTTAGAAATATTTTGTCCGATTGCTCATCGTTTAGGTATTTCTGCGATTAAGTGGGAAATGGAAGATATTGCACTTCGTTACTTAAATCCGCAACAATATTATCGAATAGCTAATTTGATGAAGAAAAAGAGAGCCGATCGTGAGCAGTATATTGTCGATGTTATTGATAAAATTAAAGAGAAACTCGATGAAATGGCAATTGATAGTGATATATCGGGTCGACCGAAACATTTGTACAGTGTTTATAAAAAAATGACGACTCGTAATAAACAATTTAACGAAATTTATGATCTAGTTGCTGTACGTATTATTGTGGATAACATTAAAGATTGTTATGCTACACTAGGTATTATTCATACTCTTTGGAAACCAATGCCAGGTAGGTTTAAAGACTATATCGCTATGCCAAAACCGAATATGTATCAATCTTTACATACAACGGTTATTGGTCCGAGTGGTGAGCCTACAGAAGTACAGATTAGAACATGGGACATGCATCGTACGAGCGAATATGGTATTGCCGCACACTGGGCGTACAAAGAAGGTGCAGTCGTTGCTAGCGGCAGTTTTGAAGATAAAATGAGTTGGTTCCGTGAAATTATTGAGTTGCAGCATGAAGCGAAAGACGCATCTGAATTTATGGAATCACTGAAGATGGATTTTTTCTCGGATTTAGTTTATGTATTTACACCTAGTGGTGAAGTGATCGAACTTCCGTCAGGTTCTGTTCCACTTGATTTCGCTTATCGGATTCATACCGAAGTGGGGAACCGAACGATTGGAGCAAAAGTAAACGGAAGAATTGTACCGCTCGATCACAAATTATCTACTGGTGATATTATCGAAATATTAACGTCCAAACATTCTTATGGACCTAGCCAAGACTGGGTAAAGATAGCGCAATCGTCACATGCACGTAGTAAAATTAGACAATGGTTTAAGAAAGAAAAACGAGAAGAAAATGTTATCAAAGGAAAAGAACTGCTAGAGCGTGAATTAAAACGTATGGGTCTTGAGCCTTCATCTTGGTTGCAAGAGGACAAGTTAATGGAGGTAGCCGCAAAGTTCGCCTTTAACGATACGGAAGATATGATGTCAGCGATTGGTTTTGGCGGTATTACAGCTGCTCAAATCTGTACTAGGTTAACGGAGAAGCTACGTAAAGAAGCGGAAGAAGCAAGCCAAATTGAACTTAGTCATGAACCAAAGGAATTAAAAGCGGCTAACACGGAACGCAAAAATCGACCGACGCATGGAGTAACAGTAAAAGGCGTTGATAATTTATTAGTGCGCTTTGCACGTTGCTGTAATCCAGTTCCTGGCGATGTTATTATTGGTTATATTACACGTGGGCGTGGAGTTTCTGTCCACCGGATGGATTGTATCAATATTCCAATGGGCGATGATGACGAAGAAGCAAATCGTGTAATTGAAGTGGAATGGGAAAATTCGGCTGAAGCTAATTATAGTGTCGATATCGAAATTACCGGTTATGATCGCCGTGGCTTGCTGAATGAAGTTCTCCAGGCTGTGTCCGAATGTAAAACGAATATATCAGCGGTTACTGGTAGAACAGTCAAAAATAAAATGGCGCTAATCCACATTACCGTCTTAATTCAAAACATAGATCATTTGAATAAGGTAGTGGAGAAAATTAAGCGAATTAAAGATATTTATTCTGTTCAACGAGCGATGCAGTAGTATGAAATTGGTGTAGAGTAAGCAACAAAGGTGGAGACTAGGATGAAAGTAGTTGTCCAACGGAGTAAACGAGCAGCAGTGACAGTCAATGATGTTATTGTTGGTCAAATTCCATTTGGGTTAACGTTGCTAGTAGGTGTACAGCACGAAGATACAGAAACAGATGCCAAGTGGTTAGCAGATAAAATTGCGGGGTTGCGCATTTTTGAAGATGATCAGGAAAAAATGAACTTATCTGTTACTGATGTTAAGGGAGAAATATTATCCATCTCTCAGTTTACGTTATATGGCGATTGCAGCAAAGGAAGACGACCTAATTTTATGGCAGCTGCCAAACCAGAACATGCAGAGCAATTGTATGAGCAGTTCAACACGAGATTGCGCGAACTTGGCTTGACGGTTGCTACAGGACAATTTGGTGCGATGATGGAAGTGGAATTGATCAATGATGGTCCGGTGACGTTAATATTAGAAAGTCGCTCATCATGATATTGCCCATCTTGTCATACATTTGTAATGTTAGTTTAATAAAGACATAATAATATTGGTCTATACTATCTGTAGACCCCCTTTTTAATATATTTTTATTGCAACCTGCCTTGTCGCAGGTTTTTTTCTTTTTTACCTTGTGATGGATTTTGTTTGACCTAATAATCATTGCTACGTATAATTATGTATGGATAGATAGTAAAATACTAATACCTACATTCTAAAACCTGCTTTTCATTCGACTACTTTATAAAGTATGATATCGAATATAAAACAGGTTTTTTGTTATACTGATTGTTCGGGGGTGACATGTTGGCAAGTGTATGGACAATTACGGAATATGAATTAACAATACGTATTTTAATCTCGGCATTATGCGGTGGTTTTATCGGCTTGGAGCGTGAGCTTAATAATCATGCTGCCGGATTTCGAACGCACATACTCGTATGTATTGGTTCGACTTGTATTATGTTATTATCGGTTTATGGATTTGCGCAATTTGCCAATGAAAGCAATGTGCGGATTGATCCAGCTCGATTAGCGGCTCAAGTAATTACAGGAATCGGATTTCTCGGAGCAGGTGCGATTATGCGCACGGGATCAATGATCTCTGGTCTAACTACTGCTGCATCGATTTGGGTAGTAGCAGCTATCGGATTATGTATAGGTGCTGGATTTATGTATGTAGCGGGTTTAGCAACGGTACTTGTCGTTATTATTTTATTTGTATTAAATAAAATAGAGAGTGTCATGATGAGACGCTGGCGCAAAAGAGAAATTGTTGTACATTTAATTGATCGTCCCGGTGTACTAGCCAGTGTTACAAGTTTATTTGCACGTTATGATATTCAAATAAGCAATTTAGCGATGAAATCAGAAAGTCGTGTTTTAGATAATGGTAACAAAGTGGCAACGATGGAAGTAAAGTTTACGGTTCGAACGAAAAAGCCTAAATATTATTCTCATGCCATGGATTTATTAATAGCAAACAAAGATATTATCGGATTAGAATCAGAATATGAAGGGCAAATTAAAGATGATGGGAAAGAAATAAAGGATGATCGAGAAATGTCTAATCCGATGTAGGAGGCGCTAATATTAGCGTATTACGCTGTTGCTTCTATTGACTTTGTATAAACTGCATAGTAAAATCGGTAAATAAGACATAGCATAATAATTATTTGTTGATGAGAAAAAGTAAGCTGCACGTGTATACAGAAAGGAATGCCTTCGGCTGCAAGCATTCTTATAACGACAGACTGAATGAACATCTCGGAGAACAAGTGGTGAACGAAAGATAATTATCTTTTCAATAGCTACTTGCGGATAGCGGACGATAACCGTTTAAGCAAAAGAACCGTAAGTATAGGTGAAGCAATAATCGCTATTATACGTTGTTTTTTTGGAATTAGGGTGGTACCACGAGTCTATAACAACTCTCGTCCCTACAGTAATTATGCTGTAGGAACGGGAGTTTTTTTATTGCAAGAAAGATAGGAGGCTACATAGTGAAAATTCAAAAAATGCCTGGCACACAAGATATATTGCCTGGTACAGTAGAAAAGTGGCAAGCGATTGAAGCGAAAGCGAGAGAACTATGTCAACGCTACAATTTTAAAGAAATCAGAACGCCAATTTTTGAAGCTACAGAGCTGTTTCAACGTGGTGTTGGAGAGACGACTGATATTGTAGAAAAAGAAATGTATACTTTTACAGATCGCGGAAACAGAAGTGTTACATTGCGACCAGAAGGAACAGCTGGTGTTGTTCGATCTTATGTGGAAAACAAACTTTATGGAGAACCGGATGTAACGAAGTTGTATTATATCGGACCAATGTTCCGTTATGAAAGACCACAGGCTGGCAGGTATCGCCAATTACATCAATTCGGTATCGAAGCTTTTGGCTCGGAAGATGCAGCACTGGACGCAGAAGTTATTGCTTTAGGTTATTCGTTCTATACAGAATTAGGAATAAAAGATGTTCGTGTAGATATTAACTCTGTAGGTACACCAGCCATTCGTGCAGCTTTTCGAGAAAAGTTATTACAATATTTAGTTCCAATGAAAAATGAGCTTTGTAGCGACTGCCAAAATCGTATGGATCGAAACCCATTACGGGTATTGGATTGTAAACAAGATCAAGCAAAATTTGCAGCAGCACCGTCGATTTTGGACAGCTTGGATGAAGTGTGTACGACTCATTTTGAACAAGTGAAGCAGCATTTGCAGTTGATGGATATTCCATTTCAAGTAGACCACCGATTAGTACGTGGGTTGGACTATTATACACATACCGCTTTTGAGTACAAAGCAGCTGGTATTGGAGCTATTGATACGATTGGCGGCGGCGGTCGGTTTAACGGCTTAGTTGAAACGGTTGGTGGACCTGCACAATCTGGTATTGGATTAGCTATTGGACTAGAGCGCACGTTGCTTATTTTGCAACATCAAAACGTCGACCTACCTGTGGTGAATACGATTGATCTTTATATGATAGCACTTGGTGATGCAGCGCAAAGTAAGATTACTGCGTTAGCATTCGAGCTACGAAATGCGGGATTTACCGTAGAGCGAGACTATCAGAACCGTAAAATGAAAGCTCAATTAAAAGCAGCGGATCGTTTGCAAGCCAAGTTCACAGCTATTTTAGGTGACGATGAACTAGAGCGCGGAGAAATTATTGTGAAAAATATGCAAACTGGAGAGCAAGCAGCTGTTGCTTGGACAGAATTAGCAAATTGGTTACAATCGGCTAACGGTTAATTCAAATGATTCATTATAAATTGCGATAGAAAGAAGGCTAAAAAAATGTTATTGAAGACACAAGATTGCGGTACATTGACAAAAGCACAGGTTGGACAAGAAGTGATACTAAATGGTTGGGTACAACGTCGTCGTGATTTGGGCGGTGTACTATTTATTGATTTGCGAGATCGTACCGGTATTGTTCAAATTGTATTTAACCCTGATTTTTCTGGTGAAGCACTTGAAATTGCTGATCGTGCGCGTAATGAGTATGTATTGGCAGTAAAAGGTACTGTTGTTGAACGTGATCCTGAAACATTTAATGCTAATTTGCCAACAGGCGAAATTGAAATTCAAGCGACGACTATTGAAGTGATGAATACAGCGAAAACACCACCATTTCCAATCGAAGATGGGGTAGAAGTAGATGAAGCTATTCGTCTAAAATATCGCTATTTAGATTTGCGTCGTCCAGAAATGCAACAAACCTTATTACTTCGTTCAAAAGCGGCAAAAATATTCCGTGACTTTTTGGATGATCAACAATTTTTGGAAGTTGAAACACCGATTTTAACAAAAAGTACGCCAGAAGGAGCGCGTGACTATTTAGTACCAAGTAGAGTGCATGATGGAGAATTCTTTGCATTGCCACAATCACCACAAATATTTAAACAATTATTAATGGTGAGTGGAATTGAACGTTATTACCAAATTGCTCGTTGTTTCCGTGATGAGGATTTGCGTGCAGATCGTCAACCTGAATTTACACAAGTCGATATTGAAACATCGTTTTTGTCACAGGATCAACTGTTGGCGATGATGGAGCAATTGATGACACGTTTGCTTCGTGAAACGTTGCAAGTGGAACTGACACAACCGTTCCAAAGAATAACTTATGCCGACGCTATAAATAAATATGGTTCAGATAAACCAGATTTGCGTTTCGGATTAGAAATAGAAGATATTACTGATATTGCTGCTGGCAGTGATGTGAAAGTATTTGCTAGTGTTGCGGCAAGTGGTGGTGTTGTTAAAGCGCTCAATGCTAAAGGATGTGCGAGCTGGAGTCGAAAAGAGCTAGATGACTTGCAACCATTTGCTTCCCGTTATGGCGGTAAAGGTTTAGCATGGATTACAGTGAAAGATGGCGAATGGCGTGGTCCGATTGTTAAATTTTTAAAACCAGAAGAAATTGCGGAACTTACGACTCGTTTGCAAGTGGAAGATGGCGATTTGCTGACGTTCTCCGCTGATAAACCGAAAGTAGTAGCGGACGTACTTGGAAATTTACGTTTGAAATTGGGGCATGATCTAGGACTAATTAATGAACAAGAGTTCAAATTCGCTTGGGTTGTTGATTTCCCATTACTTGGTTGGGACGAAGATGCCAAACGTTATGTAGCAGAACATCACCCATTTACAAGACCAAAAGAAGAAGATTTGCATCTATTTGATACCGATCCAGGAGCGATTCGGGCGCAAGCTTATGACCTAGTGTTGAACGGTTATGAAGTAGGTGGCGGATCTATGCGTATTTATAAACGAGAAGTACAAGAACAAATGTTTAAAGCGCTAGGTTTTTCAAACGAAGAAGCGCAAGAAAAATTTGGTTTCTTGTTGGATGCATTTGAATATGGTACGCCACCGCATGGCGGCATAGCTTTTGGCTTTGACCGACTTGTAATGTTACTTGCTGGTCGTAAAAACTTGCGTGAAACAATTGCATTCCCGAAAACAGCAAGTGCGACAGATTTATTAATGAATGCACCATCGGAAGTAGAAATATCACAACTAGAGCAATTGCATATTCGTACCATTGTTAAACCGAAACCAGCACCTGCTGTAGCAGCAGCGACAGAAGAACAAGAGAAGTAATCAGCTAGGATGATACTCATATCAAGGAGGATCAAGGATAGATGGTGCATCAATTTTCGCGAACAGAGCTAGCAGTTGGTCCAGAAGGATTAGCTAAATTGAAAGGCAGCACGGTTGCAGTACTTGGTGTTGGTGGTGTCGGAGCGATGGCTGCCGAGGCATTAGCTCGAAGTGGTGTAGGGAAAATAATATTGATTGATAAAGATACCGTCGATATAACCAACATTAACCGGCAAATTCATGCCTTAATGAATACGGTAGGGCAATCAAAAACGGAGTTAATGCAAGATAGAATTAAGTTGATTAATCCAGCATGTGAAACTGTATGTTTGCATATGTTTTATACGGAAGAAACGTATGAACAACTATTTGCTCATCATTTGGATTATGTTATCGATGCATCTGATACGATTATTTATAAAGTTCATGTCATTGAGCAATGTTTGGCTCGGAAGATTCCGATCATATCCAGTATGGGTGCAGCGAACAAAATGGACCCGACTCGTTTTAGAGTAGCGGACATTTCGAAAACTCATACCGATCCGATTGCGCGAGTAGTTCGTACCAAATTACGCAAAGCAGGCATTACAAAAGGTGTTCCAGTTGTTTTTTCGGATGAGACACCGTTACAACCGCTGGAAGATGTTACGAAGCGAATTGTACCAGACAATGCTCCAGAAATTCGTAAAGCGAAGCAGCCTCCTGCTAGTAATGCATTTGTGCCGCCAGTCGCAGGCTTGATTATGGTAAGTGTAGTCGTCAAAGATTTGATCGTTTAAGCTTGCAACTGACACAGTTTTAAGAACGATCATCATAGCTACCTGCAAATGGTTAGTTATGGTGACCGTTCTTTTTCAAATTACATCTGTTAGGGGTGCAGCGTGATGGATTTATTTTCTTACGAAGAAAAATCAGTGACAGAGACGAGATTGTTAGCAGATCGTATGCGACCGATGACGTTAGATGAATATGTCGGACAAGAACATATTATCGGACCGGGTAAATTGTTACGCCGTGCTATTGAAGCGGATCAAATTACTTCATTAATTTTGTACGGTCCGCCGGGCTGTGGTAAAACGACGTTGGCTCATATTATTTCTTTGCGCACGGAAGCTACTTTTATTAAATTAAATGCAGTTGATGCTACGGTAAAAGATGTACGTGCTGTAATTGAGCAAGCGGCTAATAATAAAAGTTTATATGGCACGAAAACAATATTGTTTTTAGATGAGGTACATCGTTTTAATACATCTAGGCAAGATGCATTGCTACCTGCGATCGAGCAAGGAACGTTAATTTTTATTGGTGCTACGACAGAAAATCCATTTCACCATGTAAATGGCGCTTTGTTATCTAGGTCTACATTGTTTCAACTGGAGCCATTGCGTCAAGAACATGCGATGTTAGCGATGGAGCGGGCGCTTGCTGATCGGACACGTGGGCTTGCTTTTATGAATTTGCTGGTGGATGATGAAGCGTTAGATCATATAGCGGCTATGGCGGGGGGCGATATACGTAGAGCGCTCAATGCGCTGGAATTAGCAGCGATTACTACACCTTCACAAGCGGATGGTTCGGTTCATATTACGCTAGATGTAGCGCAAGAATGTGTTCGTAAACGTACGGTGAGAGCAGATACTTCTGCACAATACGATGTTTTATCTGCCTTTCACAAAAGTGTACGTGGATCTAGCGATGCTGCACTTTATTGGTTTTTTTATGCGGTTGAAAAATTAGGTATGGATCCGATGACATTTTTGCGACGATTAATTGTTGCATGTAGTGAAGATATTGGGCTTGCTAATCCGCAGGCGATGATACAAGCAGTAACTGCGATGGATGCCTATCATAAAATAGGGTGGCCAGAAGCGAAGTATAATATTGCGCAAGCGATTTTGTTTGCTGTAGAAAGCCCTAAGTCAAATACGGTCGCTACAGCAATAGCAAAAGTATCACATACTATAGAGCATTTGGCAGCAGAAGGTAATGATGTTCCGCTTCATTTGCGCGATACGCATTATAGTGGTGCAGCGCAGTTAGGTCATGAAGGCTATAAGTACCCACACGATTATCCAAACCATTATGTGAAACAACAATATTTGCCTAATGCTATCCAAGCGAAACGGTTTTATGAAGCATCAGAACAAGGAACAGAAGCGAAAATTAAACAAAATCAAAAAAATCGCAATCGTTAAACGAGATTGCGATTTTTTTGATTTAAGCAATGGCAAACATTAGACCAAAATATCCGAAAACAGTTGCTAATAATCCACTGCCGAGAGCGGCGTATGGGTACTGTTTGCGATATGACCACACAACGGTGTAGGCCATAATAGCAGCTGCGATCAGCATCAGTATACTTTCCATAGTAAACGTTAATGTCAATTGCAGATCGGGAGTGTAGTTTCCACGGTATAAACTAGTGAACATACCCGATGGAGAATAGTATTGTAACGTATCCTGCACATTATGAGGTGGTGCTTGCTCTCCCATAATAGCTGTTACAAACAATACTAGTAAAGCAATAATACTTTCCAATCGCAACCATTTGACAGGTTTGAAATGTGGATGCTGCTTGATAACAGTAGGGTAAATAAAGCCGTTACTTAATGCGAACAATAGTAGCGGAATTAATAACAAATGTTTGAGTAGCATCCACTGCCCATATGGTAGCATCCAAGCGTTTAAGTATTGTGGTGACACAATGGTCATAAGTACTAGACCCGCAACTATTGTAATCGTAACTGCGATAATTGCAACGGGTGAAAACCAACGTAAAAATGATGACCAATTATTATTATCCGTAGAAAACCAACTAATGACAAACAAAATTCCGATCCATACGGATACCGCCATAAAGTGTAGCGTATGGGCGATTAGCCCTTGGATAGGGAGAATAGAAGCCGAGTGACTACTGTAACCTAACCAAACAAATAAAAGTACTAATATAAATAAAGCAGCGTAGATTACTTTTCTATCGTTCCGAAATAATTTTAAACTGGTAATGAGTAGTAGTCCGATACTACCAATCGTTGTCCAGAGCCACGATTTTCCCATATTGAAATCCAGTATAATAACTTTCACCATTTCGCCATAGCTCATATCAAGACTAACTACATAATCACTGGTCAGTTGGTGGATTGGTGCAAACGATAAGATCGGAATAGCTATAATAGCAAGGGAAACTAGCCATGAAGGCACAGCAATCGCCGGACGTTTTGTTTCAGGAACGACGGATAATATAAGTGCTCCGGTTATAATTGCAAAGCTAATATAAAGTAACCCTTCTGTGACATACAACATTATTTTTTCCTCCGCGCTCCAATAACAAGCCCTATAATAACAATAACAATGACTGCTCCTATAATAAAGATCATACTATTTGATTTTTTCTCTTCTGCAACGGGAACTTCCGTTGTTTCTTCACTTGTATTGTTTACTGATTCCAGCTCATTTTCTTTCTCAACAGCATCAGCAGCATCGTTTGTCGTAGGTGCTTCTTCTTCATTTTCTACTGCATCTGTATTGCTAGTTGTGACTGGTTCAGTGCTCTCTTCAGCAGGCGTAGCTTCTGCTGCTTTTACTTCGAAAATATATTCGCCTTTTATGGCATGACCATCTGCTCCGATGATTGACCATTTTACCGTATATTCATCATTAGGTAGTGTATCACTAACGCTACCACTTAATACAGCGCCATCAACCTTCAAATTGTCGATTGCTACTTCTTCATTTTTACTATTAAATAATTTGAAGTTACTTAAACTTTCTATTTTTGTACTAAAAGACATCGAAATAGATGGTGGAGATGTATCCAGTATTGCCTGTTGTGCAGGGGTAGCTTCTTCTAAAGTAGAGTGAGCCATTGCCGTGGTCGGCAGCATAATCATGATGATGATAAAAAGAGAAATAAGTTTTTTCATTGCAGTGTAGACCTCCCAAATTAGTTAATTTCTTTTTCATTATATCAAATGAACGAAAGACAAGTAGCCTCAAACTGGTCGAATTTCCCTCCGAAAGTGAATGATTTATGACAAAAATCACATTGTAAAAGTAAAAAAGCGGACAGCATCGGTATCCAATGCAGCCGCTATAATGTTATTTAGCACTTGATAGTTGTTCTGCCTGTTCAATCGTTCCGCCACCTAAACAATGTTCACCGTCATAAAAAACGACTGCTTGTCCAGGTGTAATTGCTTTTTGTGGTTTAGCGAATTGCACATGATACGTTCCGTCTGCTTGTGGAGTAACCGTTACTTCTTGATCAGGCTGACGATAACGGAACTTAGCTGTACAGTTAATAGTCGTTCCCGCTGGTAGTGGAGATATCCAATTTACTTGGCTGGCAATGAGACTAGTGGAGTAGAGGCTTTCATGCTGTTCCCCTTGTACGACATATAAAATATTGTTCTCGACATCTTTATTAGCTACAAACCACGGTTCACCACTGCCTGTACCAGATCCGCCAATTCCAAGCCCTTGTCGTTGCCCCAGCGTATAGTACATTAATCCATCATGTCTTCCTTTGACATCACCTGTTCTTACATCTACCATATTACCTGGCTGTGCAGGTAAGTAGCTGCTCAAAAAAGTTTTGAAATCACGTTCACCGATGAAGCAAATACCGGTACTGTCTTTTTTTCGAGCAGTATATAGCCCAGCTTGTTCAGCGATTTTGCGTACTTCTGGTTTTTGTAGATGACCGATCGGGAACATCGCTTGGGCAAGCTGCTCTTGATTAAGTGCGTTCAAGAAGTAGGTTTGATCTTTGTTATGATCGACTCCACGCAGCAATCTTGTAGTCCCATCTTGTTCTCGTACAACACGAGCATAGTGACCAGTAGCTAAATAATCAGCTCCTAGCTCGTTTGCTTTTTGTAAAAACTCCCCAAATTTAATTTCACGATTACACATAACATCTGGATTTGGAGTTCTTCCTTTCTTATATTCATCAAGAAAATAAGCGAATACTTTATCAAAGTATTGTCGCTCAAAGTTGACTGTATAGTAAGGAATGTTAATTTGCTCACAAACACGGCGTACATCTTCAGCATCAGCTTCAGCAGTACAATGACCGAATTCGTCTGTATCATCCCAATTTTTCATAAATATGCCGATAACATCATACCCTTGCTCTTTAAGCAACAGCGCTGTTACGGAAGAATCTACTCCGCCGGACATGCCGACGACAACTCTTGTGGACGCATTATCTTTATTCATCAAAAAAACACCGCCTTGTCGTTTAAAACATCATTAATTGTACCATACTATGAAATAATTTTCATGAGAAAGTCATGCTTTTTGCACACGTTAGTATCTGGATATGTTAACATATAATCATACTAGGGATACAATGAATTAAAGAGGGGTGCCATCTTGAAAATATCAACAAAAGGTCGTTATGGCTTAACGATTATGATGGAATTAGCTATGAAACATGGAGAAGGTCCAACTTCTCTCAAAAGTATAGCAGAAAAAAATCAATTATCTGAACATTATTTGGAACAATTAGTTGCTCCACTCCGTAATGCAGGATTGGTGAAAAGTATACGTGGCGCATACGGTGGTTATATACTAGCACACGATCCAACGAGTATTACAGCCGGAGATATTATACGTATACTGGAAGGTCCTATTTCCCCGGTTGACTTTACGGAAGAGGATGATCCAGCCAAACGCGAACTATGGTTACGTATTAGAGATAGTGTAGCAGAAGTGCTAGATACGACTACTTTGGAACATATGATCACTTATCAAAGTGAAGATGCCAAAGATAGCT
The DNA here is from genome assembly GCF_042684845.1 of Paenibacillus yanchengensis. NCBI lineage: Bacteria > Bacillati > Bacillota > Bacilli > Caryophanales > Paenibacillaceae > Paenibacillus > Paenibacillus yanchengensis. The sequence goes on from NZ_JBHUMH010000016.1 coordinate 151,770, forward strand.
ATATGTTCTATATATAATGTAAGTTATCAAGAGGATGGATGAGATGAAAGCAATCTATTTTGATCATGCGGCAACAACTCCAGTACATACAGAAGTATTAGAGGTAATGCAGCGCATTATAAATGCTGGTCCTATGAATAGTTCCAGCTCTCACGTCTTTGGTCGGCAGGCTAAGGCCGTCTTTAGTGAAGCTCGCGACCAGTTTGCAGCCAGTTTGGGCTGCAGTGCTGGCGAGCTTCTTTTTACTTCTGGTGGGACAGAAAGTATTAATACAGCGTTAATAAGTAGTGCGTTTGTACAGCGTAAAAAAGGTCGTAATCATTTAATTTCAAGTGCCGCAGAACACCATGCTGTACTACATACATTACAGTGGCTAGAAACAGAGCATCAATTTAAGCTAACGATACTTCCAGTTGATAAAGAAGCACGTATTTCGATAGCGGAACTGGAAGAAGTGCTGACTGAAGAAACAGCTGTCGTAACTATGATGCACGGCAATAACGAAATTGGAACATTACAACCGATTGTAGTTATTGGAGAAAAAGTAAAGCAAGCAGGGGCATTATTCCATGTGGATGCTGTTCAAACACTAGGTTATGAGCAATATCAATTGCGTGAAATGCCTGTAGATTTGATGAGCTTTTCTAGTCATAAAATTAACGGTCCACAAGGAGTAGGGGCGTTATATATTGCAGCTGGGACTGCTTTTGAACCATTATTTCATGGAGGAGCACAGCAAAGCAACAGACGTGCTGGTACCGAAAATATAGCAGGAATAGCAGGATTTGCAGCAGCACTGAAAATGGTGGAACAAAACAGGGAAAAAAAGCAACATTTTATGCAGCTACTACGTAATAGATGGATAGAACTATTGCGTGAACAGATCGTTCATATACCTATCATTGTGCATGGTAGTGTGGATGAGCAACTATCACATATTGTTAATATTAGTTTCGTTGGGATTGATACGGAAGTGATGTTAATGAGTCTTGATATGGAAGGAATTGCTGCATCTAGTGGGTCAGCCTGTACTTCTGGATCATTACAACGTTCTCATGTATTGCGAGCAATGGGCGTATCGGAAGACGAATTGACATCTGCTGTAAGATTTAGTTTCGGATTGGGGAATACTATAGAGGAGCTAGAATATGCAGCTCCAATAGTTGCGAAGATTGTTCATCGCATCAAAAAGCCATAAACGAAGGGCGCTGATCCGAAATTGAAATTAATTAAGTTACAGCAGATCGTAGGTGTTCCAGTTACTACACTTGATGTAGGCAAACAAGTTGGTACGATCAAAGATGCTTGGTTTGATGAATATTGGCAGTTACAAGGGTTAGTGATTGAATTTGCTAGTTGGTTTGCTACATCACTGAGAGTGATTCCATGGTCCGAAGTAGTCTCTTGTGGAGAAGACGTTATATTGATAAGTAGTGAAAGTAAAGTACAGCGTTTGAAACCGCAACAGATTACTCGTTCATTTTTTGGAGGTATATCCAAATTGAAGGATATGCCGATTGTAACGGTGCAAGGTACGCAACTCGGAAGAGTGTCGGATGTTTATTTTTTACCATTTCAGGGTACACAGATAGTAGGCTACGAGCTTACGGACGGTTTTGTTTCGGATTTGATGGAAGGTCGCAAATGGTTGAACGTTTCCAACAATAGTAATGACATTAAACTTGGAGATGATGCTATTATCGTGCCTCCTATCAGCGAAGCGGAATTGGAGCCAGTCGCAGCTTCCAATTTCATGAAGTAGGGAGATTTGTTATGATGATGAAGTGTCCAAATTGTAATTCGAAAGATATTGGTAAAATTGGATCACATCAATTTTATTGTTGGGGTTGTTTCATTGAATTGACAGTAAATGGAGAAAAAATGTCTGTCTATCAAGTGGAAGAAGACGGCACACTTAGTTCATTGGACGATTTGTTTTTTGAAGATGAAATAACACAAGTTCAACTGCACTAACCATTTGTGTGAAAAAGAATGTTTCATAAAGCATGCAATATATGCCCCAAGAACGGATTGCAATATTTTCAAGATGTCTATTTGCTTCCCAAATTTATATCCTAGTATGGATAGCGTAACTTGTACATATACTTTATATACAAGCCTGCTATGGTGGAAGTGAATAGGCAAGGAGAGAAAAGCATGGAACGTTTTACAAATAATCGTTTGTTTATGTGGTTAGTTTATTTGATACTCAGTTTAGTTGCGTTTTACTTATTGATGCAGCTGAAGCCAGTATTGCTAAATATATATGCTTTTTTGCGAGCGATATTTGGTCCGTTCTTGATTGCCATGATTATTTCCTATGTACTAAATCCGATAGTGTCGATGTTACATCATCGAAAGGTACCGCGTACTATTGCTGTTTTATTAATTTACGCTGTTTTTCTTACTTCGCTAGCGGTTATTTTAACGAATGCGATTCCGATGTTAATTACGCAAATCCAAGAACTCAATAAGTATATGCCAGAAATATCGATGCGAGCGCAAAATATTGTGTCAGATATTAATAATACGACGTTATTACCAGGTAGTTTACGTGATAGTGTCAATAATTTATTAATACAATCGGAACAAAAAATTAGTGAAGCGTTATTTGAATTTGTAAATAATATTGGCGCAGTAGTTAATGCCGTATTTATAGCGTTTATCATACCGTTTCTTGCGTTTTACATATTAAAAGACTTCGATGTATTTGAGCGTACCATTATTACTTATTTGCCTCGTTCTCATCGTAAGCATACGGTACGGTTACTTAAAGATATTGATCATGCACTGGGAAGTTATATTAGAGGACAGTTTCTTGTTTGTGTTATTGTTGGTATATTGGCTTATGGTGGTTACTTAATTATAGGTATGCCATATGCTTTATTATTAGCTAGCGTTGTAGCTGTCACGAACATCATTCCCTATATGGGCCCGTTTTTTGGGGCAGCGCCAGCTATTGTAGTGGCATTAACTATATCGTGGAAGATGGTTATTATGGTCGCGGTAGTAAATACGTTATGTCAAATGCTTGAAAGCAATATCATATCGCCACAAGTAGTAGGTCGATCGTTACATATGCATCCGCTATTTATTATTTTTGCTCTATTAGTAGGTGGGGAAGTAGCAGGTATTGTAGGAATGATCTTAGCTGTCCCAATCTTTGCTGCTGGCAAAGTAATTGTACAGCATATGTTTGCCTATTACGTGCGAAGAAAGATCATTTGACAGTATTCGCGCGAATAGCTATAATCTGTTCAGGAATATCGTTAAAACGTTGACGAAATAAGTAAATTATTGCTGATCATTCAGAGAAAAAGCTTCCAGAAATTATGTCGTCATAATTTTGGGCTGAGAGAGCTTTTATGATACAGAGTAGTTGAAAGCTGCTTCGGAGTGTGAAAGAACTTCACCGGTGAGACCCGTTATCGTCTAAACGAAGGAGATTGCTTACTATAAAGTATCTATTATTTTATGGCAATAACCAGGGTGGTACCGCGAGTTAACAATTCGTCCCTGTATGTTACAGGGGCTTTTTTATTTTCTTACAATAAATTCTTTTAATGGGAGGACATGGCGAGTATGAAAGCAAGTGAAATTCGTTCGAAATGGCTGGGATTTTTTGAGAGTAAACAACATAAAATTGAACCAAGTGCTTCTTTAGTGCCACATAACGATCCATCCTTATTGTGGATCAATGCTGGAATGGCACCGTTAAAACAATATTTTGATGGACGAGTAGTGCCAGAAAATCCACGCATGACAAACTCGCAGAAATGTATTAGAACTAATGATATTGAAAATGTAGGGAAAACGCGTCGTCATCATACTTTTTTTGAGATGCTAGGTAATTTTTCGATCGGTGATTATTTTAAAGAAGAAGCAATAGCGTGGGCTTGGGAATTTCTTACAGACCCAAAATGGATTGGGCTTGTGCCAGAAAGGTTATCTGTTACCGTTTACCACGAGGATGAAGAAGCATATAATATGTGGCACGAAGTAATTGGTATACCGGAACAACGTATATATAAATTAAAAGAAGATAACTTTTGGGATATTGGAGAAGGTCCATGTGGTCCGTGTACAGAAATCTTTTATGATCGCGGAGACAAATACGGAGATTTAGCAGATCCGGAATGTTGGCCTGGAGGAGAGAATGAACGTTTTCTAGAAGTGTGGAATCTTGTTTTCTCTCAATTTAATCACAATAAAGATGGCAGCTATACGCCACTTCCCAAAAAGAATATTGATACAGGTGCTGGGTTAGAGCGTTTTGCATCGATTTTACAAGATGTTGATTCTAACTTTGATACCGATCTATTTGTACCTATTATTGAAAAAGTAGCGGCATTATCTCAAGTTACTTATAAAGCTAATGTTGAAAGTGATATTGCAATGAAAGTAATTGCAGATCATATTCGTACAGTTGTCTTCGCAGTTGGCGATGGTGTTATGCCAGCGAATGAAGGTAGAGGGTATGTTATTCGACGGTTACTACGTCGTGCTGTTCGTTATGGAAAAACATTAGGATTAGATCGTCCATTTTTGTATCAATTAACTGCTACTGTTGGCGATATTATGGGTGAGTTCTACACAGAAATAGTGGAAAAACGTGAATTCATAGAACGAATTATTCGTTTGGAGGAGGAACGTTTTCATGAAACATTGTCAGACGGGCTATTGCTGCTTACTAATTTAGTAGAACAAGCGAAAGCTGCTGGACGTACAGAGCTTGTCGGTGCTGATGCATTTAAGCTATACGATACGTATGGTTTCCCACTTGATTTGACAGAAGACTTTGCTGCGGAACATGAAATGACGGTAGATCAAGCTGGTTTTGAACAAGCGATGCAAGCACAGCGTGAACGTGCGCGAGCGGCAAGAGCAGATGGCGGCAGTATGAAGGTACAAGGTGGAGCATTGTCTACGATTACGGAAAGCAGTGAATTTGTTGGATATAACGATCTAACCGTCACTACGAAAATTGTTGCTCTCGTAAGTAATGATGACTTAGTTCAGCATGTATCTACAGGAGATAGCGTTGCAGTTATTTTAGAGAAGACTCCGTTTTATGGTGAAAGTGGTGGGCAAATAGGTGATCGCGGGGAACTGATTGGTAACGGGTATACGTTAAAAGTAAAAGATGTTACTAAAGCACCTCATGGTCAGCACATTCATCATGCTGTTGTCGTTTCTGGTGAAGTATCCATTGGAGATCAAGTAGAAGCGAAAGTTAATCGATCATTACGTGAAAATATTATTAAAAATCATACAGCAACGCATTTACTCCACAAAGCATTAAAGCAAGTATTGGGTGATCACGTTAACCAAGCAGGGTCCTTAGTAGAAGGGGAACGATTGCGATTTGACTTTTCACATTTTGGTACGATAACAGATGCAGAGTTGCAACAAATAGAACAACTTGTAAATGAACAAATTTGGTTAGGTACGCCAGTCAATATTGAACAGAAATCGATAGATGAAGCAAAAGCACAAGGTGCGATGGCATTATTCGGTGAAAAATATGGTGATGTGGTACGAGTAGTAAGTATTAGCGATTACAGTATCGAACTTTGTGGTGGTTGTCACGTAGTTAACACGTCACAGATTGGTTTGTTTAAGTTGCTAGGTGAAAGTGGAATTGGTTCTGGTATTCGTAGAATAGAAGCCGTTACTGGAAAACATGCGTATGATTATTATGAGGGACAATTGAATATATTAAAACAAGCAGCAGCTCAATTGAAAACGAATGTTGGCGAAGTGCCAAAACGAATTGAAGGTTTGCTTGTTCAAACGAAAGAATTAACGCGTGAAAATGAGTCATTGCAAGCTAAATTAAGTCATATAGAAGCGGAATCTTTAACTAGCAAAGTAATACAGGTAGGCGAAGTTAAAATTCTTGCCACAGCAGTCACTGCTCCAACGATGGATGCGCTACGTTCTATTGTGGATGAGTTGAAAGTGCAGATTGCTAATAGTATTATCGTGTTGGGGGCAGTACAAGGGGATAAAGTAAGTTTCGCAGCTGCGGTATCAGCGCCACTCGTTAAGCAAGGTTTTCATGCTGGTAAAATAGTCAAAGAGGTAGCGCAATATTGTGGTGGTAGCGGTGGTGGTAGACCAGATATGGCACAAGCTGGTGGAAAAGATGTATCGAAGTTGGCTGATGCATTGAAACTTGCAGAAGAACTAGTTGTGAAGCAAGCAAATGTGATATGATATGAATATGAAAACATGTTGATATGCTTTGATAAAGTGAGGTGCTGTTCGTGAGTTCTATGGACCAAACGATGAAGTTTAACGTGAAAGCGGAAGGAGAAGAGACATCTTCAGAAGATATTTTGCTGGCTGTTCATGAAGCGCTTTTGGAGAAGGAGTATAATCCGATTAACCAGATCGTAGGTTATCTGTTGTCCGGAGATCCCGCGTATATTCCGCGGCACAACAACGCCCGAAGTTTAATTCGTAAGAAAGAACGAGACGAATTAATAGAAGAGCTAGTACGCTTTTACTTGCAGCAAAAAAAGCAGTAGTTATGATGAGGAGCGGCTAGTTGATATGAGAGTGCTTGGAATAGATTACGGGGATCGCAATATAGGTATTGCTGTAAGTGATGCTTTTAAGTGGACGGCGCAAGGGCTTGAAGTAGTAACAAAACGCCGAGATGAAGGTGAGCTAGAGCGAATTGCTCAGCTCATCCATGAGCATGAAGTATCCGAAATTATTGTCGGCTTACCAAAAAATATGAATGGCACAATTGGACCACGTGGAGAAATATCCATAGCGTTCGCCAAGCAACTTGAGGATAAGTTCGGTATTCCCGTTCACCTTTGGGATGAACGTCTGACGACTGTAGCAGCAGAAAAACTGCTGATAGATGCCGATGTCAGTCGAAAAAAACGCAAAGCAGTTATTGATAAGATGGCTGCAACGATTATTTTGCAAAATTATCTCGATTTTAATATGAAAAGGTGATGGTGAATATGTCAAAGGAAGAAATGCAGTATGAAGAGCCGGAAATTATATATATTCCGGATGAAGAGGGTAACGAAGAAGAATTTGAAGTTGTTATGAAGTTTGAAGTGGACGAAACTGGTGAAATGTATATGATGGTCGTACCACTGATTAGTGAAAACGAAGATGAAGATGAAGTGTATGCTTTTCGCTACGAAGAAGATGGCGATGATCTGAAACTTTATATGATAGAAGACGACGAAGAGTGGAATATGGTAGAAGAAACATTTAATACGCTTCTAGGTGATCTGGAGGAAGAAAACTAATTATGTCAGATCACAATGAGCCAGTTGAATTACTACACCGTATTATTGATGAGTATGGTTCGTCCATTGAATTGACTGGTGAGCAAGGAGAATTGTTGCAATATACTGTTGTGCAAGAATTCAAACAAAAGGGACAGAGTTATGTTGCATTACAAACAAAAGAAATGAAAAAGCAACATGAAGTAGATTTTTTTAAGGTGATCGAGCATCAAGGGGAGTTAGAAATTGTAACAATTGATGACGATGACGAGTGGGAATTTGTATCGGAAACTTATGATGATATAATTTTTACTCAAATGAAATTTCCTGATTAGCTAACTTATGCGGAAACAGCTTTGCCGTTTTGCTTGGCTTAAGCTGTTTTCTTTTGCTTTGATTCATTTCAATTTTCAGTAAAAGAAGGTGTGCATGTTTGGAAAAGGAACAAAAGAACAAGCGCATTCGTAAGCGGAAACCAGGACCTCGTATTTGGTTAATTAATTTATCCGTGTCGCTTACATTGCTTGCTCTCATGGTATTAACTGCCGCCGGAGGTGCCTTTTATCTATGGAATAGTTTACAGCCAACGAAAAAAGGTGAGCCGGTTGAATTCGAAGTTACAAAGGGAATGTCGGCCAACAAAGTATCAGACGAGCTGGAAAGTAAAGGTCTCATAAAAAATGCAACGATATTCAGCTATTATTTACAGTTTAAAAAAGAAGGATCACGTTTTCAAGCCGGGCATTATTCACTAACGCCTGGTATGGACAAGTCTGACATTATTGCGAAACTAAATGCAGGAGATACATTAAAGCCCAAAACAATTCGGTTTACAATACCAGAAGGTTTCACCGTTGCACAAATTGCTAACAAGCTAGCTGATGAGCAGTTGATTAATAAAGAGACATTTTTACAACTGACGAATACAAATCGTAGTTGGGGAGATGTGGAAGCGGTACAGAACTTGCCTGAAAATGCTAATTTGAAAAATCGTTTGGAAGGTTACTTATTTCCAGATACATATGAAATGAAGATCGGTAGTAATGAAGAAGATATTATTGCTCGATTGTTGTTAGAAATGGATCGTAAACTGAGTACACTACCTGATGGTTGGCAAGATGCATTAGACGATTTGGGATTAAACTTTCATGAAATGTTAATAGTAGCATCCTTGGTAGAGCGTGAAGTTGTTGCTGATGAAGAAAGACCGATAGTAGCGGGGGTTATTTTGAATCGATTGGCGAAGCCGATGCGTCTTGAAATTGATGCAACGATTCAATACGTTCTCGATGAACAAAAAGAACGGTTGTTGCTATCTGATTTAGAGATAGAAAGCCCCTATAATACTTATCGCAATGATGGGCTACCACCTGGACCGATTGCATCTCCAAGTTTGGCTTCTATTGAAGCAGTTTTATATCCAGAAAAAACAGACTACTTGTTTTACGTGACGAAGAAAGATGGCACACAAACCCATTATTTTGCTAAAACGTTTGAAGAGCATAAGAAAAACATAGCTAAAAGTAATGAATCGAATCAATAGAACTATTAAAATCTAGTATGTATAAAATGCATACTAGTTTTTTTTGGATTAATTGTATAAAATAACGATTTTATTTACTGGATTTATTTATTAAATTAATTTACTATGACTAAAGTATTAGTTTTTTTGAATTAGTATTACAAAAAGGGACTTTTTTCCGATATACTATATAGGAACAGAATTCTACAGTGAATACGGGATCATACACGGAAAAAATGGCAGAGGGCGGTGGCATTTGATGGTTGATAATAACAAAAAAAGTAAACGAGAGCAATCATCTAAGGTAAAAGTACAAAAAGTAGCACAACAATCGAGAAATATTCTGTTGCAGTTCAAAAATTCAGTCGGAATAAAATTATTTGGAATTATTTTCGTTAGTATTTTATTATGTGTACTTGTTATAGGTATAACAGCCTATTCGCAAGCGAAGAACTTAATTGAGCGTAATGTATCTGATGCCAGTTTACAAACAATAAAGCAGCTTAGTGATAATATGGATATCGCGTTCAAAAATTTTGAAGATTTATCATTACAAATATTAATGGACAAAGAGCTTTCTTCTGCAATGGATACATTATTTCGTGAAACAGACGACTATACTAAATTTCAAGCAACCCGTTTGTTAGGCGATAAGTTGAATGATTATACATTGAGTAACGGAACGATATCTTCGGCTGCGCTAATACCACTAAAAGGTGGACCTATTGCAACTTCTGGGTCAAGTAGTTTGGCTAATGCTTCAAAAATATTAGAGTTGCCTTGGTTTAAGGAAGCGGTTGAACGACAAGGTAGATCTTATTGGGTTGAACCACAATCAACAGGTATATTAAATGCAGATAATGGTCAATCGATAGCTTTGGCTCGAGTAATTAAAGGAGTGTCTGGGACAGGGGCTAATCCCCATATGCTTATACTGGAAATTCCTATTGAACGTATAACGGAACGATATAGCGATGTTAATTTAGGAGAAAACAGTATCATATCTGTCGTTAATTCTACCGGGCAATATGTTGCTCATGAAGATAAAACGGTGCTTGGTCAAGAAGCAAGTGTAGAATCTGATTTGTTTGCTGAAGAAGAATTAGTCAGAAGTGAAACACTGAAAAATCGAGACGGGCAAAGTGTACTTACTATATTCAAATCGTTTGATACTATACCTCATTGGAAGCTATTCGCAACGATTCCTGTAAGTGTGCTGGTGGAAGATGCGAAAGTAATTGCAACTGCTACTTGGATAACAGCGATATTTGCTGCGATATTAGCTGTTTTGATCGGATATGTTGTCATTCGTACGATAGCAAGACCACTTGTTCAATTATGTGAGTTGATGCTCAAAGGATCGAAAGGTGACTTGACAGTCAGAGCAACTGATACGAAGCGTCAAGATGAAATCGGTCAATTAGGAAATAGCTTTAACGTGATGATGACACAAATCAGTTCTCTCGCGATTCAAACGACTAGATCGGCAGCAGATGTGTTACATACTGCTTCTGAATTATCCGATTCTTCTCGAAAAACGGCAATAGCCGCACAAGAAATTGCTGCTGCTACAGAACAGATCGCTAATGGTGCGACTAGTTTAGCTACAGAAGCCGAGCAAGGCAGTGATATGACTAGTACGATGAACGAACAGATGCAATCTGTATTGGATGCGAATAGAGTGATGGTACAGTCCGCTGTTCAAGTAGAGCAAGCAAGTGAGCAAGGTACGAGTTATATGGGCATGGTAATGGAGAAAACAGGTAAGACAGAAGAGATGACTAGATCGATGGTCGAAAAAGTGAAGGCGTTACAAGAAAGCACTGGTTCCATCGTAAAAATTCTAGATGTGTTGACCAGCATTATGCAACAAACGAATATATTATCTTTAAACGCAGCTATTGAAGCGACAAGAGCGGGTGCGGCTGGACGTGGATTTATGGTTGTTGCAGATGAAATACGTCAATTAGCAGATCAATCCCGACAATCAATTGGTGTAGTTGCTCAAATAACAGAAACGATTCAACAAGAAATAGATGAAACAGTTAACGTATTGTCCGATGCTTATCCGTTATTTCAAGAGCAAATTTCATCAGTTAAAGAAGCGAATCAGATTTTCTTGTCTGTGCAAGGGCAGATGGGGCAATTTGTGGAGCGATTGGAAACAGCGACTGGTTCTATCGGGGAATTAGATAAAGCACAGCGTGTATTAAGCGACGCTATGACTAACGTAAGTGCAGTAGCGCAGCAGTCTTCCGCAACTGCGGAAGAAGTTGCTTCGTTAAGCCATGAGCAGCTAGGCATTAGTGAAAATTTAGTTCAACTGTCTACGAAGCTCGATGCCGTTTCACATGGATTGAAGGATGTATTACAGCAATTTAAAATTGAATAATTGTAGATAAACGGTCCATATCATTTGGAAAAAGATACTGGTGAACCTCATTTGGGTTCGCTAGTATCTTTTTGTTTTTTTTTACAATAGAAAGGAAGCTAGAATAAGTAACATCGTTGTACTATGCGCATCTCGATTAGGCAATACTATATAGAGATGATAGATGAGCCTAAGAAGAAATGAGCGAGAAAGGAATATAAACGATGATTAAGCGATTGAAGCAATTAACAGTTATAATAACTATTATTCTTTGTATATATATGATTAGATTAGCCTATTACCAGCTTGTTCCTAGCAGTTGGACTACGATTGGTCACTCGAAACAAGTGCCACAGCAATTAGCTCAATGGAAGAAAGTTGCTACTATTCAACGACAACAAGCGATTGTGCTAGATAGTGGACGTGGCAATTTTTATGATCGATTTGGTCAATCTATTACAGGGGAACAGTATTATACAGTTGCTTTTTTTCCGGCAATCATTAGTCGATGGCTAGATAGTAGTAAGGAACAAAGTATTGAACAAGTACAGCTACAATTAGCGCAGCTTGCGAATATTTTACAGACAAATCAAAAGGAGCTTACGAAATATATATTGAGTTTGCAATCGCCTTCCTTTTGGATGAGAGAAACTGACTCGTATCGAAAAGTACCAGCGGCACTGACTAATGAGCAAATAGCGGAAATTACTGCGCTACAGCTAGATGGTGTACGTATTTTACCGTATGAAAATCGTTATATTACAGCGTTCAAACATAAGCATATGATCGGTTTTGTTAGCGAACATCCCGAGTGGATCATAACTAATGATGCTTCGGCATTAATAAAGGGAAAACGAAAACTAACAGATTCCATTGGTGGTAGTGGCTTGGAGCAAACGCTGGAACCACTTATTCATAGCATTGGAGCAACGACAGCATCTTACTTTATGGATGGTAAAAAAATGCCGCTAGCTGGATTAGATGTACGTATTCGTCAACCACAAAATCGTTACTATCCGTTACAGGTGATGACGACGCTGGATCTTACTTTGCAAAATAAGTTGGAGCGCTATGCAGATCAAGTATCGTTGGGAGAAGGAGCAATTGTTGTTTTGGATATAAAAAATGCAGATATAATTGCGATGGTATCCAAGCCAGATTTACCTCCTGTTTTTCAAACGAGTGATGGTTCAGAATGGATTAATCATGCGTTAACAGCTATTGCCCCAGGATCAATTTACAAATTGGTAACAGCTGCTGCTGCACTTGAAGCTGGAGTTGTTCATGACGAAGAACGTTTTATTTGTAATGGTTCTTATGGTAAATATAAATTGACTTGTTGGAAAAAAGATGGACATGGTGCGTTAACTTGGCGTGAAGGAATGGCGCATTCCTGCAATATTGTCTTTGCTAATCTTGCTGAACGAGTGGGAAGTGCGCGATTACAGTTAACAGCAGAAGCACTTGGAATGACTGGTAAAGTGGGATGGATCAAGCAACAAAGTAGTACGAAAAAGAAAACTGGGAAATTACCGCAAGCTTTACGATTGTTACAAGAAGAAGAGTATGGACGTATCTATTTGACAGATGACGAGCAAGTTGACGGGGGAATGTTAGTACAGTCTAGCATTGGGCAGCGAGATGTGGCGATTACACCTTTACAGGCAGCTAATTTAGTCGTTACATTACTACATCAAGGACAAGTGTTGCAGCCGCGTAGTGTGCGAGAAATCCGTTACGCTGATGGACAGTTGATGGAAAGGATACAAGAACAAAGTACTCACCGAGCACGGATTAAGCCTAGCACAGCGTATGCGCTATTGGAATCTATGCAGTCTGTTATGCAGATCGGAACGGGAAAATCAATAGCTGGCGGAAAGTGGAAGCTAGCTGGCAAGTCTGGTACAGCGGAGCTCGAAAAGAACGGACAAAAAACGAAAGTGCATCAATGGTTTATTGGGTATGGTCCAATAGAACAGCCACGCTACGCTGTTGCCGTTGTTTCCAAAAACAGATCGGCAGCAAGCAATAACCAAGCGATGCAAATATTTCGCCAAGTTTTTGAGCTTGCTGCCGAAATGGAATAACGAGCATAATGTCGTTTGTTAATTTTCTTTTGAATCTTTACTTGTTGGATCAATAGTTGGGCTGACTGGAATATCATCAAACTCATCAAGAGGAGCTCGAATCCAAGTATGTAGATATCCTTGGTCATATAGTGATTTTAATAAAATAACTAATATTGGAGATATGATCACACCAGCAAAACCGAATAAAGATAAGGAAATGATCATAAAAGAAAACATAGTAAACGCTGAAACACCTAAGGAATTACCTGTAATTTTAGGTTCTAATATTTGTCTAGTTAACACAACAACTAACCACAGCGCCGTTAACCAAAGAGCAAGACTTGTCTGTCCAACGATAAATAAATAGGTAATCCAAGGGATGAACAGAGTACTAACTCCTAGAAGTGGTAAAATATCGAAAAAGGCTGCTACTAACGAAAAGGTGAAAGCACCTTTCACATTTAATATTAATAAGGCAATGAAAATAACGATAAATGTAACTGAAATAAGTTTTGCTTGTGCTTTGATGTAAGTAGCAATACCTTTAAATACATTTTCACGTAAAAATTGAAAAGCAATTTTAAACGTACGCGGTGTTTTTTCAGAAGTGATTTTTTTCCAAGATTTAATTTCAATACTAAGAAAATAAGCAAGAACAACACCGATTGCTAAATTGAAAACAAAGTTAGTGACAGTTGAAAAATAACCTACCAATGATTCTAATCCTAATCGAATCCATTCACCAATTTTACCAGAGATACTTTGTAAAAATTCTTTGGAGCTTTCCACCAAATTAATGTCGCTAGGTAATTTACCAATCTGATGTTGCAGTTCGTTTGCAATAACAGATATTTGTTGCGTCAATATTTTTTGGTACATAGGAAATTTATTAATCAGATCTGTTCCTTGTTTCGTAATAAGAAAGGCTGCTCCCGAAAATAATGCTAAAATAACTAATGTTAACAATACAATAGAAATACCTGACGCAATTGATTTTTTTACTCCCCACTTATTTAATCGTTTGGCGAGCGGCTCGATAAAAACAAAGATAACTAATGCAAATATGATTGGTGCGGCAATCCGATAAATATGACTGAAAGTAAACATGATTAAGTAGACAGTTAGTACAATCAATCCGATATCAAATGCAGTTCGCCAGTACTTTTTGTAGAACGGTAGCACCCTTTTACCCTCTCCTTTTAAATAATATAGTGACTAATACGTAAGAAACAGACAATCGTTACAATTAGTATTATAATAGAATTGAACTCTACTATCTATTCCTTTGTGAATTATGCTACAATTGACTCTAACGCTATAAAATAAAGATGAAATTGTAACATGTAATGAATGAATCTACTGTCAGTAGAATAAGGTCTATAGGTCGAACTATTTATTATAATTGGTGGGGAACGAAACTATGGAATTTTTAATACTTTGTTTTTTCTATGTCATGACCTTTTATGCTTTTCTACCGGGCTTAATTAGTCGTATATTCGGTTTTCGCGTTTTCAAAAAAGGAGAGACAAAAAAAGAAATTGCATTGACCTTTGATGATGGGCCAGACCCAGTTTATACGGAAAAACTATTAGATTTGTTAGCACGTTACAATGCTAAAGCTACTTTTTTCGTTGTTGGTGCGCATGCAAAACCATTTCCAGAATTATTGCAACGGATGCACCGGGAAGGACATACGATTGGTGTTCATAACTTTGAACATAAATCGAATTGGTTTATGCGTCCCAAAACGGTGAAACGGCATATTGATCAAACGAACGATATCATTGAAGCAGCAACTGGTCATAGATCTAATTATTATCGTCCACCCTGGGGAATTGTAAACCTATTTGACTACTCTAACCTAGGTCATATGCAAATTATACTATGGTCTGCTATGTTTAGCGATTGGCGCACTCGTGTTGGTGCTAAGCGGTTAGAAAAAAGAATGTTGAAGAAGTTACGTCCAGGCGAAGTATTATTACTTCACGATTGTGGAAGGACGATGGGGGCGGATGTGGATGCACCCGCTAATATGTTACTTGCTCTAGAGGCTTACTTGGAAGCAGGACAACAACAACAGTTTACATTTGTAGAGATTGGACAGTTAATAAAACTAACCGATCAAAAACGTGTAAATCAATTGTCTCCATTAAAAAAGACAATGATTGCATCATGGTTAGCATATGAGAAAATGTTTCACAAAGTATTTCGACTCAAGCAAGTCGGTACATCGCAGCAGCCGGTGATGCATTATCGCGTCATTACTTATAAAGGCGAACAAGTAGAATTACAAGAAGGAACGAATCTGAAAAAAGGCGACGATGTGATAGAATTGCATTTTGACAATAAATTACTATCCGGAATTGCTTTAAGATCAAAAACTCCAATTGCAGCTGCATTACGATTATTGCGTGAGGTAGAAGGTGCCTTACCACAATTAGCTGACCAAGTAAAAGTTGATACTACTGCTAGCCGAGCGAAAGCGGTTTATGGCGTAACAATGATTCATAAAGGTGCCGATCGATTAGGATTTATGATTAAACCCTTATCACAAAACTTATTTTCTTATATATCAAAAGTATATTTACATGTGTTAATGCGTGTATTAACGAAGCCTAAAAGTAGACGAGAAAAATCAAGTCGACATCATAAAATGAAGTTATCACCACAAATGTTATTAATGTCTATGCAGAAGCTTAATAGTTACACCTCTGCTGCTATACAGCATGTGCAAGAGGAAGCAGAAAGGATTAATCATGTGGTTGAAAGAAATCTGCATGAAGCACAGGATGCATCCGTTCCAGCTGATACGAAAACACCTGCAATTTAAAAAAGTAATTTATACTGATATGAAAAGCTTGGGGCTAATAATTCCCAGGCTTTTTTCGTCCAAATATATTCACAATTAACAAAAAAATAGGTAAAAAAAGTATTTAAAAGTATGAAAAAGTATTAAATAGGTAATGCAAGCGTTTTAAATGTGTCAAAAAAATCTCAATAAAGTAAAAATAGTACACTATCAGTGGGGAAATGTAACATGGTAATCTACAGATGGGTCGTATAAAGTTCATTACGATTACTAAAAAATAGTAACTAGGGGGTAGTGTAAGATGTACAGTATGAAAAGAAAATATAGTTTATTAGCTATATTATTAGTAGTGATAATGTTAGTTACTGCATGTTCAAAAACAGCTACAACACCGAATGGAAATAATACAGGGAAAGAAAATAAAGAGTCAGAAGTAGTAACGATAAAGTTTATGCATTGGTATAATCAAAAAACTGGTAACTGGGCGGAACTAATTGAAGAATTTGAAAAAGAACATCCTGGTATTAAAGTAGAGTCAATGCCGCTTGTTGATAATGTAAGCGCTGTCGAGTATTTAAAAAAACTTGATTTAATGACAGCTGCTGGAGATGATATGGACGTTGTTGCATTTCATACTTATGGAGAATTTGCGAAACGTGTAGAGATTGGAATGTTGGAGCCGATAGATAATTTATTATCAGAAAATAACGTGAACGTTTCAGAAGAATACAGTAACGACATTAAAATAAATGATAAGTATTTTGGATTACCTGCTAAAAACGTAATTCCTATGATACTACTTAATAAAGAACATTTAGATGCAGCTAATTTACCAGTTCCTACGGATTGGACATGGGAGGAATTTGCAGAATATGCTAAAAAATTAACGGAAGGGGAAGGAGCAAATAAACGCTATGGTACTTATTTACGTGACGGATATGCCCATTATGCAGTAATGGAAACTGGAATGCCTGATAAAAATTATATTGTGAATGATGATCATACTTATTACTCCGATAGTCCAGTATATAAGAACTCATTGGAGTTACGAAACAAAATAGAAAATATTGATAAATCGGGAGTACCATTGTCTGAGGCTATTTCACAGAAATTAGATTATCGTCAGCAATTTTTTAATGGAAAGGTAAGTATGATGGTTGCTGGTAGTTGGCTAATATCAGAGTGGGGTGAATTCGTACCTGACTTTACAATTGCTTGGGCACCGTATCCTCGAAACTCAGCTGAGCAAAAAGAAGTTTATATTAAGCCGCAAGGAGATGTTATGAGTATATCGAAAAAATCAAAAAATAAAGAAGCATCGTTTAAATTTATTCGATGGTTTACAACGAAAGGGATAGACATACTAGGTTCTAATTTATCAAGTTGGAAAGAATCGGATGTTACTAGTGCGGTTGACAAAGTTATTGCTAGTACTAAAAGACCGGAAGCTATCGATAAAGCATCGCTCATTCATTCCATAGAAAAGTCAATATCGGCCAAGACGATTATCCCTCCTGTATATATTACTGAAGCAGAAAAAGTATACGTAAATGAAGCGCAGTTATATTTATTAGGTACACAAGATATCGATACGACGATGACTAACATTAAACAAAAAGTAGAGAAAGTGATTAATACAAATAAATAGCATGTCATATTGCAATAAGGTTAATAATGAAACTTAGAGGCGTTTATCGATCTAAGTTTTTTGTTTCTTAGGTAAGTCTAAAGTCAAAATAATCTCAAAAAAGTAGAGTTTGTAGTCTATAAGATAAAAACTTTCTCGTGGTAGACTAAATTTAGTTAAGTGAAATAGTAGAAAATATATTACTAAAAGGACGTGACATGATGAGTGATAAAACTGCTGAATCTACAAAAAAACCTAATATAATAGTTATTTTGAATGATGATATGGGCTATTCAGATATTGGCTGTTATGGAGGAGAAATAGATACACCGAACTTAGATAGATTAGCTAATGGTGGATTACGGTTTACACATTTTTATAATACGGCCCGCTGTAGTCCCTCCAGAGCATCGTTGCTAACTGGACTACATCCTCATCAAACAGGAATAGGTGTGTTGGTCGATGATGATGGACCAGAAGGCTATCGTGGCAATTTGAACAAAAATTGTGTAACGATTGCGGAAGTATTGCGTGACTTCGATTACCGGACATATATGACTGGTAAATGGCATGTTGCAAATAATATTACCGATGTGAATGATTCATGGCCATTGCAACGCGGATTTGATCGTTACTATGGTATATTAGCAGGTTCTTGTAATTATTTTTACCCATGGACACTAACTCGAGATAATGACAATGTGGAAGCGGAAGCATTAGGTGGAGAATTTTATTTTACAGATGCTATTAGTGATAATGCTTCACAATTTATTAAAGATCATGTTGCAAAGCATGGAGATCAGCCATTTTTTCAATATGTAGCTTATACAGCACCTCATTGGCCGTTGCATGCGAAAGAAGAAGATATTGCGAAATATAAAGGAAAATTCGACGCTGGATGGGAAAAGTTGCGCCATGAAAAAATAAAAAGAATGAAAGATATGGGAATTATAAAAGAAGATTGGGAATTGTCTACTCGCGATGTTACGTACCATGCAGAAGAGTTGACGTGGGATGAAGTGAAGCATAAAGAATGGGAATTAAGAAGAATGGAAGTATATGCAGCTCAAATCGATCGAATGGATCAGGGGATTGGTCGCATAGTACAAACGCTAGAAGAGACTGGGCAACTAGAAAATACACTTATTGTGTTTCTAGCGGATAACGGGGGATGTGCTGAAGGGTTAGAACCGCTGCCATCTGATAATATACCTAAAAACTGGGGGAGAACAAGTGATGGATCTCCAGTAGCTTTCGGCAATCGTTCTGATGTAATGCCTGGTGCAGAAACGACGTTTCAAAGTTACGGTGCTTCATGGGCCAATTTGTCTAACACTCCATTTCGATTATACAAGTGTTGGGTACATGAAGGTGGTATAGCAACACCATTTATTGTTCATTGGCCAGAGGAAATTATAGCGGCTGGACAGTTACGTCATACGGCATGTCAGCTAACCGATATTATGGCTACGATATTAGATATTACGGGTGCACCGTATCCAAATCAATATAATGACCATCCTATTTTGCCACCTGAAGGCACGAGTATGCGCTCATTATTTAGTAGTGATGATCATGCACAGGACCGACTACTATTTTGGGAGCATGAAGGAAATGGCGCAGTTCGATCGGGTGATTGGAAGCTGGTAGGTAATTACCCTGGCGATTGGGAATTGTATAATATGGCAAAAGATCGTTCTGAAACTTGTAATTTGGCAGAAAACCATTCGGAAAAAGTCGCTTGGTTAAAGGCAGAATATGAAAAATGGTCGACCCGTTGTGACGTAAAGCCAAGGGAGAAAATTTTAGAATTGATGGAAAAAAGAAAAAAAGTGTAAATGTCAAAATAATCTCAACTAAGTAAAAGAAGTGCTCTATCTCGTGAGATTGCTCACATGGTATTCTACAATTAAGTCATAAGAAATTAGTAACAACTACAAACAAGAGAAACTGGGAGGTCACTACAATGAACAAAAGAAAGAAATTACTAAGCATGCTGACATTGTTAATAGCAACGACGATGCTAGTAGCAGCATGTTCGAAAACACCAGCAGAGCCGGAGAAAAATGGTGGTGAAAACGGGGGAGCAAGTAAAGAGGAAGTAGTTACAGTTAAGTTTTTACACTGGTATGATGAATCAACTGGACAATGGGACGAAATGATCAAGCAATTTGAAGCAGAACATAAAAATATCAAAATAGAATCTATGCCATTAGTAGATAACGTGAACGCAGTTGAATATTTGAAAAAACTTGATTTGATGACAGCTGCTGGTGATGAGATGGACGTTGTTGCTTTTCACACTATTGGAGAATATGCAAAACGTGTTGAAATTGGCATGATGGAACCAATCGATGAATTTTTAACAAAAGATGGTGTCAATGTAACGGAGGAATATACGACAGATCCGAAAATTGACGGCAAATATTATGGCTTACCTGCAAAAAATGTTGTACCAATGATCTTGCTTAATAAAGAGCAATTGGATGCCGCTAATTTACCAGTTCCTACAGATTGGACTTGGGATGAATTTGCTGAATATGCAAAGAAATTAACGGAAGGTGAAGGAGCAAGCAAACGTTATGGTACTTACTTCCGTGATGGATATGCTCACTATGCTATACAGGAAAGCGGATTGTCTGATAAAAACTTCATTGTAAATGATGATCATGTATATAACGGTGATAATCCTATTTATCGTAATTCATTAGTACTACGTAACCAAATGGAAAACATCGATAAAACAGCAGTACCTTTATCAGATGCTATTTCTCAAAAACTAGATTACCGTCAACAATTTTTTACTGGAAAAGTAAGTATGATGTTAGCAGGTAGCTGGTTGATTTCGGAGTGGGGTAACTTTACACCAGACTTTACTATTGCATGGGCACCACTACCAAGAAACACTGCTGATGCTACAGAATTATTTATTAAGCCACAAGGTGATGTAGTTGGTATTACTAAAAAATCTGCTAACAAAGAAGCAGCCTATACGTTTATTCGTTGGTATACAACGAAAGGTATTGAAATTCAAGCAGCAGCTTTACCAAGCTGGAAAGAAGCACCGTTAGCTACTGTAGTGGATAACATTGTGGCCAGCACGAAAAAGCCAGAAGCAATCGACAAAGTTTCATTGGTTAACGCGCTTCAAAAAGCAACACCTGCTAAAACAATAGTACCTCCTGTTTACCTTGCTGAAGCAGAAAAAGTGTTTGTTGATGAATCACAACTTTATTTGCTAGGTACACAAGATATTGATACAACGATGAAAAACATGAAAACTAAAGTTGAAAAAGTAATTACAACTAATAAATAAGAGTGCAGTTAGATCATTCCTATAAATAGTATGTATCTTTCAAACGGAAGGGTAATAAGTAGCATACTCTTCCGTTTGAAATAAGGAAAGGAGGAGGATACTTATGGAATATATGAAGACGAAACAACTTGTGGAACAATTGTGCAATGCAATATTGAACCATCAGGTAACGGGCTTTTTACCAGAATGGGAAGGCGGAATTGCTTGTCCATCATGTAAGAATATACACGGTCGCAGTGGTGATGCGATATTCCCGTTGTACTATACCGCGATAGAAACAGGGCAAGTGCAATATAAAGAAGCTGCAAGAAAACTCGTTGCATATATGCAACGAAGACAGCTATACGATGGTTCCTGGCTAAACGATGAACCGTCGGATTGGAAAGGTACGACCGTTTTTCAAGTGTTATCATTGAGCCATGCATATGATTATTTAAGTCGTGCTGGTGAACAACAAGAAGCAGAAAATTTGCTTCCTCTCATACAGAAAGCAGCGGGATGGCTTGTCTGGGCGTTTTGTCAGGGAGGCATTCCTAAAAACAATATAAATTATTTGGTTTCAGCGGCAGCTGCATTGCAATGGTGTGCAAAAATATTGGACGATAGCTGCTATGCAACTGATGCGGAAGAGTTAATGAGGCAGTCTTTAGTTCAAGTCAATCGTGACGGCTTTTTAGTAGGCGAATCTAAGTATCCCCATCTAGCAGGTGATCAGATTGATATTGGTTACAATATTGATATGTCCATCGGTGTCATGGCAGAATATGCGATGTTAACGAATGATGAGGCGGTACGAGAGCAAGCGGTTCGAGCATTGCAAGCCCATATGGAAATGATGTATCCAGATGGTTCTATCGATAACTCATTTGGTAGTCGGAGCTATAAGTGGACGATGTATGGAAGTAAAACAGCACATGGTTGCCAGATGGCATATATGATTTTGGCTGATGAAAATCCAGCATTTATCGAAGCAGCGAGTCGTAACCTTACCTTTTTAACTAGTTGTATAACATCGAATGGCATGGTTGGTTATGGGCCTGCCCATGAACAGCTGAAGCTGGACACTTGTATTCATAGTACACTAAATCGAGCGGATAGTTTAGCGGTTGCATTAGTTTATGGGAAATGGGATGTAAAAACGGCTAACAAAGCAACAATTCCAGCAGATATTAACTTCGGCTTTAAATATTACCGTTCATTAAATACAGCACAAATACGCAGTCAGTCATGGATGGGAACGATTAGTGGGTATGGTAGTTTAAATGCCGCTACAGGTGGTATGTTATCTTATTTGTGGCAAGAGCAGTATGGAGCTGTACAAGCAAGTTCTGCAACGGTATACAAACGTACGGAAATCGCGAATATGCCAGAATATCCAGGACGATATGTAGGACCGCTTACGCCAAGAATAGAAGCTATTATAGCTGGAAACCGAGTGAGTAGTTTATATGAACATCAGCCAGCGATTTTACAGGATGAAAAGACCAACACATTGGGTAAAGTTCGGGTAGAAGGGAAATTAAAATCAGTACCATTGGAAACGCAAGTAGAGAGTCAATTGTTCTACACCATCGATTATGAGTGGTCGGATAAACAAATTAAAAAAGTGTACTATATCGATGTACAAGTAGCATGTGAGGAACTCTATATTACGGAGCCGATTATTGTTACGGATGATGTAGAAGTGAAAGGGCTTACAACTGGTTTGCAACTAACAAAACAATCAATAAAACTTCATATTGAAGGTAGTGGGGAACATTTTGAGAAACAGCCGACTACAGCAGAGAAAGTTATAAGCTTATTTCCAGCGCTCGAGAGTGTACCGCTTAGATGGAAGTTATCTCATGTTGAGCGTGGAGTTTACACATTCACATTTACATTAACTGATGGAGTAATAGAACAGCGAGAAGAGGGTGAGACCGATGAAAACAGCTAGTTATAAAATAAGTAAGTCAGCTCGTAAAGAAACGATAGCTAGTTATCTATTTATTTCTCCGATGTTGATTGGTGTTGTAGTATTAGTTCTAATACCTGTTTTAGCAACAATCATATTAGGATTTACAAATTGGAATTTCGTAGCAGGATTTGAGCAAGCAAAGTTTATTGGGCTAGATAACTTCAAAGCATTGTTGGATGATGATATCTTTTTAGTATCGATGAAAAATAATGTATTATTATTATTTGTAGTTCCGATTGGGATGGCATTTGCATTACTATTGGCAGTTGTTATTAATAATTTTGTTTACTTGAAAGATTTGATGAAAGTAATTTATTTCATGCCTTATATATCAAGTACTGTAGCAGTAGCGGTTGTGTTCCAAGTATTGTTCCATCCTAGCTTTGGTCCAATCAATCAATTTTTAATGGCAATTGGAATAGATAATCCACCTAAATGGCTTTCTGATATTACCTTTGCACTTCCTTCTGTTATGTTCATTATGATTTGGATACAGATCGGTTTTCAGTTAATTATTTATATGGCTGGATTGCAAAATATTCCTCGAGATTTGTACGAAGCAGCTGATATTGATGGAGCAAACGGATGGCAAAAGTTCCGCAATATTACATTCCCGATGCTTACATCGACTAGTTTTTTCTTATTAATCGTTGGGGTTATCGGTACATTCAAGGTGTTTGACCTTATTGCAGTATTAACAGCTGGTGGTCCATCTAACTCGACCTCAGTTACGGTTTACTACTTATATGAAACAGCATTCCTTAATTTGAAGTCAGGCTACGCTTCGGCGATTGCATTAGTATTGCTGTTATTCGTTTTCATTATTACCCTCATCCAATGGATAGGGCAAAAAAAATGGGTGAATGAATAGGAGGAAATAACATGCAATCGAAAAGCTTAAATCAATTAAGTCTTAAAAGAGTTTTAATTACCGTAGTGATGTTAATTGTCGGTTTAGTATTTTTATTACCGTTTGTATGGATGTTAGTTACTTCATTCAAATTTGAAGACGATGTATTTAATTATCCTATTCAATGGTTACCAACGCGATGGAATGCAATTGAAAACTATAAAGAAGTTTGGTTAGGGGCATATCCATTTACACTATATTATTTGAACTCGATAAAAGTTGCATTGTTAACTACAGCTATTTCAGTTATTGTATCTAGCTTGGCAGCATTTGCTTTTGGAAAGCTGCAGTTTTTCGGAAAAGACTTTTTGTTTATACTTATTTTAATGTTGTATATGGTTCCCGTACAAGCAATATTAGTACCACAATTTTTAATTATGAAATGGGCAAACCTTTACGATACACATCTAGGTATGATAGTATTGCATAGCTTTAGTGTTTTCGGTACATTTATGTTACGGCAGTTTTTCATCGGTATTCATCCGGAGTTTCTAGAGTCTGCTAAGATGGATGGTGCAGGATATTTTAAAATATTTACTCGGATTGCGCTGCCATTAGTAAGACCGGCGATAGCGACATATGCGATATTACGATTTATTTGGACGTGGAATGATTACCAAACACCGTTAATATTTCTACGTGATAGAGCGTTGTACACGATTCAAATGGGAATGCAGCAGTTTGCCGATAGTGAAGGTCAATTTTATGCTCTAACGATGACAGGCGCTGTATCCGCTATTGTTCCATTGCTAATTGTGTTTATTATAGCTCAGAAGAACGTTATTGAAGGTATTGCAGTCGGCGGTGTAAAAGGATAAGCTGGATGAAAACTATATTTATTAAAGGATTGTGCGATAGGAATGAAGAGACGAGTTAATAAATGGGACACATTTTCATTACGACAAAAAATTGTAAGTACATCTGTCATTTGTTTATTAGTGCCATTGCTCATCTCAACAGCAGTTTCCAACTATTTGTCTAAAGATGTTTTAATGGAGAATGCTGTGAATAATGCACAGGACGCAATGAAAATTGTTGAACTCAACTTGGCTGGTTTAATGAATAACATTTTGTATATTACTAACTATATTCAATTTGACAGCGAAATGAATGCTCTCCTTCGTGAAGGACAGACGAATGATGCGTCCGCTCAAAACGTGTTGAATTATGCAAAGATAACGTCGCGATTAAATAGTGTTACAAATTTACTAAACGATATTTATATTACTATTTTGACGGACTCTGCTGGTGGATATA
This sequence comes from Paenibacillus yanchengensis, assembly GCF_042684845.1. NCBI lineage: Bacteria > Bacillati > Bacillota > Bacilli > Caryophanales > Paenibacillaceae > Paenibacillus > Paenibacillus yanchengensis. The sequence continues at coordinate 176,867 of NZ_JBHUMH010000016.1, forward strand.
CAAACTATTCAACCTATAATCATAATTTTGAATTGTTTTTCAAAGAACCTTGGTTTGCACAATTGCAAAAACAAAGTGCTTTTGAAACATTATGGCTTGGAGGACAACCTAATTATATGTTGTCCTCTCAGCAAGATAATCCTTATTTAATAACTATTGCTCGAAAGATACAGCCGTCTACAACACCGTTAGGGTACATTATTATTAGTTTGAAAGAATCTGATTTTAGTAAGTCTTTCGCACAATTAACAGGTAGTCAAGAACTGATGCTAGTAGATTCGGAAGGCACTGTACTATCTCATCCAGATACGTCGAAGATTGGACAGAAGTTTGCTTATAGAGATAGTATTCGTTATGATCAAAATGATGCGTTAGTCACTTCAATCGCTGGCGAAAAGTATTTACTTGCTAGTCATAAACTGACCTATTCCGATTGGTCGTTAGTTAGCTTGACGCGTTACAAAGATGCAAATGAAAAATTGAACTCCATTCAACGAGCGAATTTGTTTATTCAAGTTTCGTTTTTTTCTATTTTCCTTATTATTTTAATCTTTTTCATTCGACGGTCTACAAAACCATTAGCCAAGTTAGGTCGGGTTGCGAGTGAGTTTGAAACAGGTAACTTGTCAGTACGAGCGCACATTGAAGGAAATAATGAAATAAGTAAAGTTGGTCATTCCTTTGATAAAATGCTTGATAGAATTGAAACTATGCTTAACCAAATTGTACAAGATCAAGCGAAAAGAAGAATGCTCGAGCTGGAAACGCTACAAGCGCAAATACATCCACATTTTTTGTTTAATATATTGAATTCGATTCGATTGAAAATATTGATGAAAAATGATCATGAAAACGCAGCATTGATTCAATCATTATCACATTTGTTAAGAATGACGATTAATCGTAATAATGAGTTTATTATGCTATACCAAGAAATCGAAGTAGTGAACCATTACATCAAGTTAATGAACATGCGGCAGCACAAACCGATTGAATTTATAGTTGAATTAACAGAACAAGCCAGTATGGTGGAAGTACCACGATTGTTTATTCAACCATTAATTGAAAATGCGTATATTCATGGGTTTAATGAAAGTGGCGGTAAGATTTGTATTAAAGCATCAATTCAACAACAGCAGCTTGTCATCACAATTGTCGATAATGGCAATGGAATGAGTGAAGAGCAAGTGAACAAATTGCTTACCCACTTACACAACAGTGGTGAAGAATCGGAAGCAGAAGAGAAATATAATATATTTTCTGGTATTGGCATGAAAAATGTTTATGAAAGATTACAATTGATTTATGGTCCCACCGTCAAACTACAGCTAGAAAGCGAGCTAGGAGTAGGAACAGAAGTAAGTCTATTTATACCAATTATTGCCGGGGAGGCCCGTTATGTATAAAGTCATATTAGTTGATGATGATGTTCCAGTAGTGGACTACTTGCGACAAGTTATTCCTTGGAAGTCTTTGAATATGGAAGTAACGGGTGTGTTCGATAATGGAAAAAAGGCTTACGAATATGCTAAGCTGCATATACCAGACATAGTAATAACAGATATTGGCATGCCGTTGATGAATGGTTTAGAATTAATAGCGGCTTTATTAGAACACAAAGATGATGTGCATACTGTTATTTTATCTTGTCATGATGAGTTTTCCTTTGCTAAGCAAGCGATTCAGTTAAATGTTGCAGATTACATTTTGAAAGAAAGTTTGGAGCCGGAAACATTAATTGAATTGTTGAAAAAAATAAAATTACAGCTTGATTCTGAAAAACAGACAAAGAAATTAGAAGTAAGTAGCCAATTACTGAATTCTTTGACCGATGATCCTTTAATGAATGAAGCTAGTTGGTCAACACAAGTAGAGCAGATTGGATTAGATTTCAGTTTATATGGCTATATTCCTGTTCTATGCTTCATTAATCGCCCGTTAGTAGCCGAAGAACGTTACTCTTCTCAAAAACTGTTAATGTTTGCTATGCAAAACGTGATGGAAGAAAGTATTACAGGTGACCAAAAGAAATCGGTATTCCATCTTGCTTATAACGGTCAAGAAACGGTACTTTTATTTCAATATCGTGATTTTGTGAAAGAAAATGTATATACACAGACGGAACAAGTACTAGAGGCAATTAGAGAATCATTATTAGCTTATTTAAAATTAACTGTAACGTTTATTATTGGACAATTAACAGAAGAAAAGTTGATTTTGAAAGAAAATATGAAACAATTGTTGAAGGGCAAAGAATTATGTTTTTATTATGAAGAGGGCTTAACGATTAAACTAGAACAAATCAATGCTTCTTATATTTATACAGATTTGTTGAGTTATCATCTGGAGGCGAAACAACAGTTCCAACAGTTAATCATGAACGAAGATAGTGAAGGTTTACGAACTGCATTGTCTGAATGGATTGAGAAATTGCGAAGTGGACGATTTCAACCACATATGGTACGTGAGTGGGGAATAAAAATATTATTGGATTTACGATTGAAAATACAATCTTTGCAGTTTTTTGAAACCAAGTTTTCTGAAGAAATTGTTCATCAAAATTTGTTTCGAGTAGAATCATTGGATCATATGTATGATGTAATGTGGTTTTATATGAATGAACTGTTAAGTATTATCCACTATGTACACAAAGGTTCCAAGCGGAAAGAAATCATTGAAGCACAAAATTATGTTGTACAGCATTTGCATGAAAAAATTTCGATGGCTGACGTAGCCCAAAAACTACATTTGAATGCAGCTTATTTTAGTAGACTATTTAAAAAAGAAACGAATGAAAATTTCGTTGATTATGTGTTACGAGTTAAGATGGAGAAAGCCTGCGATTATTTGGATCATAGTGATCTCAGTATTGACCAAATTGCAGAGCGGCTGGGGTTTGATAGTAAAAGTTATTTTATTCGAACGTTTCGTCGCTTAGTTGGTATGCAGCCTGCATTATGGCGACATCGAATATAGTGCTGTATTATATAGAAAAGCCTTTGCACCAGTTAAGATGATAGGTTATATACCATCTTGTTGGCACAAAGGTTTTTTTGTTATTGTATCAATAGTTACAAGCTCGATTACATTTTCATTACGCCGCCAGTACTTGCTGAAGTAACAAGATGAGCGTAGCGTGCAAGGTAACCACGTTTAATTTTCAATTCAAAGCCTGGCCATGCAGCACGACGTTGTTCGAATTCTTCGTCGCTAATAAGAACATTCATCGTTCTATTGTTCATATCGATTTCTACAATATCGCCATCATTAACGAATGCGATTGGTCCGCCTTCCGCAGCTTCTGGGGAAGTATGACCAATACTAATACCACGGGAAGCGCCTGAGAAGCGACCATCGGTAACGAGAGCAACTTTTGCACCTAGTCCCATACCAACGATTTGGGAAGTTGGAGCTAGCATTTCTGGCATACCTGGACCACCACGTGGGCCTTCATAACGGATAATCACAACATCGCCTTCTTTGATTTTACCATTTACGATACCTGCAAGACATTCATCTTGTGAGTCGAAACAAACAGCAGGTCCTTTGTGGTAGCCACCAACAGATGCATCAACAGCTCCTGTTTTGATGATAGCGCCATGAGGAGCCAAGTTACCAAACAATACTGCTAGTCCACCACGCTCGGTATGTGGGTTATCGATAGGACGAATAACGTCTGTATTTTGAATTTCACAGCCTGCTACATTTTCACGTAGTGTTTTGCCAGTAACGGTAATACGACTACCATCAAATGCATCTTCTTTTTTTAGAAGCTCATGAATAATTGCACTTACACCACCTGCATTGTGTACATCTTCAATGTGATAGTCTGACGCAGGAGCAATTTTTGCAAGATGCGGTACACGTTCTGCAACTTCGTTAATACGTTCGATTGGATATTCGATGCCTGCTTCATGAGCAATAGCAAGTGTATGCAATACAGTGTTCGTAGAACCACCCATTGCCATATCCAATGCGAAAGCATTGTCGATAGCTTCAATCGTTACAATATCGCGAGGTTTGATGTCTTGTTTAATAAGTTCCATTAATTGACGAGCACATTGCTTTACAAATTCTTTTCGCTCAGGTGCAACAGCAAGAATTGTTCCATTACCTGGCATAGCTAGTCCAAGTCCTTCAGCTAGACAGTTCATGGAGTTAGCTGTAAACATACCAGAACAAGAACCACATGTAGGGCAACCATACTGCTCAAGCTCTAACAACTCATCGTCGCCAATCATGCCTGCTTGATGCGCGCCTACTCCTTCGAAAACACTGGATAGAGAGATTGAACGACCATCCGATGTTTTTCCAGCTTTCATCGGTCCACCACTAACAAGCATCGTTGGAATGTTAACGCGTAATGCTCCCAAAATCATACCTGGTGTAATTTTGTCGCAGTTAGGGATACAGATCATCCCATCAAACCAGTGTGCATTAACAACGGTTTCTACAGAGTCAGCGATAATTTCGCGACTAGCTAGCGAGTAGCGCATACCGATATGACCCATCGCAATACCATCATCTACACCGATTGTGTTAAATTCGAATGGAACGCCACCAGCTTCGCGAATGGCTTCTTTTACTAGCTTACCGAATTCTTGTAAGTGGACATGCCCGGGTACAATATCAATGTAAGAGTTACAAACAGCAATAAACGGTTTGTCGAAATCTTCTTCTTTTACACCAGCTGCACGTAGTAAACTACGGTGTGGAGCACGGTCGAACCCTTTCTTGATCATATCTGAACGCATTCTTTTGGATGCCATTAGTTAAAGAACCTCCTCGTTTATATAGAACAACAAATAGAATCAAATTAATTCTGCTCATTGTCATAACATTAGTCCTGTTTAGTTTATCATATTGGCGATGCATTGGCTATATTGGTTGGCTCCTTTCGACAGTGATTTACATTACAATGTTGTGGCAAGGAACAGAACAGTTAATTATTAATAAAAACTTAAACATTGTAAATATTTAATAAGAACTATGCCAGGAAAACTGGATTTCATGTATAGTAAGTAAAGTAGGACTAGATCTGATTTTTTAATTTATTAACGGAGGCGAATGTCGCTTTGGATAAACGGATTTTAATTGTAGATGATGAAAAAGAAATTGCTGATTTAATCGAAATATATTTGCGTAACGAAGGATTTTTAACTGAAAAAGCATATGACGGTGAAGAAGCATTGCAACGATATGCAGAGCAGTCTTTTCAACTGGTTATATTAGATATAATGATGCCGAAATTAGATGGGCTGGAAGTTTGTCGTACATTACGTCGTGATCAGCATGTTCCTATTTTGATGCTAAGTGCTAAAACACAGGATATGGATAAAATATTAGGGTTAATGACTGGCGCAGATGATTATATGACAAAACCATTTAATCCATTAGAATTGTTAGCAAGAGTTCGTTCCTTACTGCGGAGATCGTATCAATATAGTGCAGTAAAAGAAGAAGTTCAACAGGAACAAGACGAGATGGAGCTGCATATTGGACAGCTGAAAATAAATCGGTTAAGTCACACAGCAGAAGTAAATGGACAAGCATTACATTTGACGTCTACGGAATTCGGAATTTTATATTTGCTTGCCAGTCAACCAGGTCGAGTATTCAGTGCGGAAGATATATTTCAGCAAGTTTGGAAAGAAAAGTATTTTGATTCTAACAATACGGTAATGGTTCATATTAGTAAACTGCGTGATAAGTTGGAGAAAGAACTAGGAGAGAAACTTATCGTTACCGTCTGGGGGGTAGGCTATAAAATTGAAGGATAATATTATGTTCCGCCTTCTTATGCGTAGCACTTTAAACGTTGTTTTAAGTGCGATTTTGGCATTTATTACACTTACAGCTACTATCTTTTTAATTGCAGTCGCATCGGATTATTTTCCGTTTGTCTCTAATATTGCACACTCGATTAGAACCGTATTATCTAGTGATACGGTGTTATTTATTACGTATACATTAATGCTGATCGGTTTATTTTTTGTTTATTTTATATTGTTGCAATGGACATTGTTTAAATATTTTATTAAATTAAATACAACCGTGAAAAAAATTGCTGACGGAGAACTTCATTTGAATTACCAAATTCCGATTCGGAAGTCTAATCCGTTTGGGATGTTGGCGTTTAATGTGAATCAGCTTTCATTTCGTTTGGCTGCTGCATTGGAAGAAGAAAGGAAAGCAGAACAAGCGAAAAATGAGTTAGTTACAAATGTTTCGCATGATTTGCGGACGCCACTAACTTCCGTTATCGGTTATTTAGGGTTAATCGAACAAGATCGTTATCGGGATGAAATAGAATTGCGGTACTATGTACAAATTGCTTATGAAAAATCGCTTCGTTTGCACACGTTAATTGATGAATTATTCGAGTATACGAGAATGAGACATGATTCTGTTGTCCTTCATAAGGAACAACTTAATTTGGTTGAATTGTTAGGTCAACTATTAGCTCAGTATCATGTAACACTACAGGAAGAAGGTATGGAAGGGAAAATGATGAGCAGTAGTAAATCAATTATGTTGGAAGCCGATCCTACTATGCTCGCTCGCGTATTTGAAAATTTAATTGCCAACGCACTACACTATGGAAAAGAAGGTAAATATTTAGATATTCATGTGGAACGCAGAGGGGAAAAAGCCGCAGTCCATGTTATTAATTACGGTGAGCCAATTTCTGTTATGGATTTGCCACATATTTTTGATCGTTTTTACCGCGTCGATCGCTCTAGAACACATTGGAAAGGTGGCTCTGGATTAGGACTTGCTATTTGTAAAAGTATTGTTGAAAAACATAACGGGCAAATAGAAGTAAATAGTGCGGACGAAAAGACAGTGTTTACTATTTATTTACCTATTACTGTTTAGTTAGATTATGTCATGATAGTGATGACTAGAAATGAAAGTTAGACTTATGATATATGTGACCAAATGATGAACATTGGCGATTGCCATGCAAATATTTGAAAATGGATATGTTATAATGATTGGTTTGAAACGTTAAATATAGGGAGTGTAGAGAAATGTATTTATCCGTATTAGAAGTAGGGGCAGAACAATTGCCAAAATTAGCTCTTGTTTGTGGTGATCCAAGAAGAGCGGCATTAATAGCTACAAAATTAACCGATGCCAAAGAGCTGGCGTTTGCTAGAGAGTATCGTACATTTGTAGGAACATACGAAGGAGTAGCGGTTGCTGTTGTAAGTCATGGAGTAGGATCGGCTGGAGCTGCTGTTTGCTTCGAAGAATTAATTAAAGGTGGTATAGAGACAATTATTCGAGTGGGGACGGCTGGTTCATATACAGCGGACATACCTGCGGGTAGTCTTGTCGTAAGTACCGCTTCTGTTCGTGCAGAAGGGCTGACGAAACAGCTAGTGCCAGACGGATTCCCAGCAGTTGCGGATGGTGCAGTGACTAATGCATTATATGAAGCTGCTACAGCACTTGGTGGCGGTGTCGTGGCGAAAGGAATAACATTAACGCTGGATGTGTTTTTTAATGGTGTTGTGGAATTTCCACACAAGTTATACAAAGCAGCAGGTGTTCTCGCTGTAGAAATGGAAATAGCCGCATTGTATGTTATTGCTTCATTACGCGGAGTTAAGGCTGGAGCGATAATAGCGATTGATGGATATGCAGATAGCGATTTGGCAGCGGAATATAACCCCCATACGAATGCTGTTAGTGATGCTGTAGAGCGAGAAATAATTGCTGCATTAGATGCGTTAGTATTACTGTCAGCTACCACTACTGCATAATGATTGCGTGATCAGAATGTGCTACAAGAAATATAGACTGGCGCTGGAGGCAGCTGAAGATGGTACTTTGGGCTAAGCGTGGGAAATGGTTGATCGATAGGTTTAGTAGACATGCGCAAGTTATTCCTCCCGAAAAAAAGTTAAGTCGAGACGCGGTAATTACTTTAATTATACATTGTTGTTTTCAAATCGGCGCCTCTATGTCAGGGTTATTTCTTAATTTATATTTGTGGCGATTGACAGAAGATCTTGTCATCAATGGACTTTATAATATTATTATGCATGGGGTTACCCCGCTAGCATTTGCTGTTGGTGGGTACTTAGCGAAAAAAACGGATCGGATGGTTACTTATCGGTTTGGGATAGTAATGATCGCCATATTTTATTTATGTGTAGTCATTGCCAAAGAACAAGTAGTCAATTATTATATTTTATTTGCGATATGCAATGGCATTGCCGCAGGCTTTTATTGGACAGGATATTTGATTCTGCAATATGATGTTTCTACTGAACAAAATCGGATTCGTTTTTTAGCAATTAATTTAGTTGTGTTCAATACGGCTGGTTTAGCAGGACCGGCTCTAGCTGGTTATATTATTCAACGTAGTAACGGATTAACAGGCTATATTATTATTTTCTCCATAGCCTTTGTTATGTTTGTTATTGCAGCTATCGTTAGCTTTAAAATTCCGAAAATAGTGAGTACGTCAAAAACTTATTATTTAAAGTTTGCCGGTATTTTAATGCGCAGAGATAAGTTATGGTTAAAAAGCTTATACGGATTTTTTTTCGTCGGTTTATTTCAAGGAACGATGTTGTTTTTACCTAACATACTGTTATTTCGTGCCGTTGGTCGTGAAGACTGGGTAGGCTACTTGGGAATGTTATTTGCTACTGTCACTGTATTAATCGGTTATGTCATATCACGTAAAGGTTCCGCTGAACAGAGTAGGCGGTATATGTTTCTCTCTGCGGCAGGTGTAACTTTTGGTTCCTCATTATTATTATGGGATGTTTCGCTGTGGACAGTTGTTATATTTATGATATTATTTTCAATCTGTAATCCGTTAGCTCTGAACACTTTATCTACTTATTATTACAAGCTTATTGCCGGGCTTCCATTGCGTGGTCAATTACGAGTAGAGGCAGTTGTGATGCGAGAAGTGTTTATTAACTTGGGCAGAATAGTATCTATTGGCTTATTGATTTTATTTGCTCGCAATACAGAATCGATTGCTATCGCTATTATATTATTTGCAACTGCTGTATCGCAGTTCATGATATTATTTTGTATACAACACAAACAACGAAAACAACCTACATTGCAGCAAGATAGTCGTTAAAAACAACATAAGATGATGGTCGAAGCTGCGCTTTATGCGCAGTTTTTTATTTAGTAAGCTGGATGTAATCAGCAAAAAAGGTTAAACTAGCTACATAACATCGGTATGTTAGTTTGAAAACTCGAATGGAGAAGCAGCATGTCAAAAAAAAGAATTCGTATAATCGCCAATATGGTCATTATAGTTTCTGCCATAGGCATCTTAATTACCTTTCCATTACAGCATACATTTATTGGAGGCTGGTTGTTTGCCATTTGTAGTGCTGCCGTCATTGGCGGTTTAGCAGATTCATTTGCTGTTTCTGCACTATTTGGACAACCACTCCGAATTCGTTGGCCTAATTGGATGGGAACTAATATTATTGCCAAAAATAGAGATCGCTTAGTAAAAGAATTAGTTGATATGGTTCAACATGAATTACTTTCTGTGGAACAAATTAATAGACAACTATCATCGTTATCTTTTTCCAATATGATTAATCAATATGTAACGAAACCAGGCACTGTATCTTTTTTGCAACAACTTATTACGTTGTTTTTAAAAGAAATGCTTGAAAATACGAATAGTGAAAAATTAGCGACAGACTTAAAAATATTAGTCCAGAAGCACGGCACTGCCATTCCAATTGTTGAACTTGTTGATGTGTTGCTGGATTGGGTGCTAGAACATAAGTATGAACGTAAATGTGTTGCATTTCTTGCTTCTCAATTAAATACGATCGTTCAAGCTCCTACGTTTTATTATATGATCAATCAATTTATAGCTACTTCTCTTCGGACGTATGAAGGAGATAAAGTAAGTCGTCGATTAGTGGATCAAGTTGCTGGATTGAATAGTGAGACGATTACGAAACATGTGCAGCACTGGTTAGTTGGTTACTTGCAACGGGCAGAAGATAGTGAGTCTGAGGTCAATTCCAAAATAGCTGTTGAAGTGAAAAACTTGGTGGAGAAGTGGAAAGTAAACGAAGATTGGCGTTCAGGCTTAGAGCAGCAGCAACATAAATTAATATCGGCGGTGACAGAAAGCAAGCAATGGAATAGTATGATTGTTCCGTTGATCGAAAAGCTGCGAGAAATGATACTACAGCGGTTCGGAAATGAGCAAGAAATGGTTGTGCAACAAAAATTGGAACAGCTTATTATAAAGTGGCAATCAAATGAAGAGCTACAGCTCCGTGTAGACGACAATTTGAAACGATGGATTATTCAATTTATAGAGCAATACCATCATACTATCGGGAAGATGGTGGAGGATGGGCTTAATCAATTTGATGAACAACAGTTGAATGAGTTAGTCCAAGATAAAGCAGGAAAAGATTTGCAATTTATTAGACTCAATGGCATTATCGTTGGAGGTCTGATCGGATGTTTCATCTATCTCGGCACATTTTGGCTAAAAGGAGTGTAGCCGAATGACTATGCGTAAAAAAGCTAACCTTAGTGTTCTATTATTAGCGATATTGTTTTTGATTATGGTCTGGTGTAACTATCGTTTTGAAGATGTGTGGTGGACAGGATTTTTATTGTATACGACAGAAGCGGGATTAATTGGAGCTTTAGCGGATTGGTTTGCTGTCACTGTACTGTTTCGCCATCCATTTGGATTAACTTGGTTTCCTCATACAGCCATTATTCCACGTAACCGAAACAAACTAGTAGATGGCATTGTCATGCTAGTCGAAAAGCAGCTATTGAGTAAAGATTTACTGTACAGTAAATTGGAACAAGTCGATTTTATTAAATTAATTTTGCAAATAGGTGATCAGGCGACTACAAGGTATAAATGGGGGGATAAGCTTTGGGAATGGGTGTTACAATTCAGTACTGCTGAGCGATTAACGTTGTTTTCGAAACGGGCAGATAATATAGCGAAACAAAAATTACGAGAAACAGATGCAGCTCCTCTATTAGGAAAAGCACTACAGTATGCTTTAGAACAAGGAATGATCGATCGTGTTATTCAAATAGTGGTACCGATTATTGCCAACAAGATGAACCAACCTGAGGTGCGTCTAGAAATTTTTAAGATGCTCGATCGTGAAAAACAAAAAATTAGTGATGAAGGCAGCGGATTAAAACGGTGGTTTAAACAACAAATGATTCGATTTGCCGAAGAGACTGATGCGGTCAACTTGCAAGTAGCAGCTTCTGTATTACACCGTGATTTAATACAATTCGTTCATCGATTACAAGAAGAAGATCATGAGATTAGGCAAATGCTTAACCAAATGCTGCATAATCTTGCGGAACAATTACAAACTAGTACTAATATGGAGCAAACGATTCGTAAATGGTTAACGCAACTGATGCAGCAACTATCTTTTGAGCCTATTATACTTGCGTTATTAACAGATATAAGAACGGCCATGGGTTCTAATTCCGAATCGATGCGTAGATGGCTACAACAATGGATTACAATTAGTTGGCGTCATTTTCGCAGTAATAAACCATTACAGCAACAACTGCAACAATATATTCAACAATTACTTGTTACAGTTGTTGAATCAGAACATGCACAAATTGGACAAATAGTCCGCAGTACGTTAGATGAATTTACAGAAGACAAACTAGTTAATTTTATAGAGAGCAAAGTTGAGGTTGATTTACAACGAATTAGGCTGAATGGTGCATTAATCGGTTCGGCTGCTGGTGCATTAATTTATATTTTTTTGCACACGATCTATGCTCAGTTTTTTTTATGATATTTAACCGGTCGTTCATTTCATTAAAATCTCATCTTAAACAATAAACAGGCCTCTACATACAATAAATGAAAGGCCTGTTTAAGTTTTCTTTTTCTTATGTTTAATAATGGAGACTGGTTTGGCAGAGTAATGGACCAATGGTTTCGTTGTATTCGTTCGTATAGAGTAAATTGGTTCTTGTTGTTTTGGTTTTATTTTTTTCACAGCAGGAACATAATTAGTATACTCACGTTGGAGTAGATCAATTGTTTTGTAAATAATATATTTGTTTTTCTTACTTGAAAACGGAAAGGTATGTGACACTTGAACGAGTAATGTACTTGCTTCATGCAAACGATAATTATTTTGTTGTAATTGAGTGTCAGCATCACCATGAGATGAGTAACAAGAAATAGGATAAAAACTAATCTCGTCAGGAAATGATGTCATTATGGTAGATATCATTAAAGCTAATTTTACAAGTGTTGTTTCATACTTAACGAGGTTGATGTGGTGTTGGTTTACCTCCTGTAACACCTTGGTCATCTCTGCTAGAGATAAAATCCAATCACTTTTTAATAATAGAAGTGCTCGTAATTGTGAAATGTCTAAATGTTTATCCAATTCTTTATCCAGAGCGTTTCCATATTGTGTATGTAAAACGTCAAGATATAGGTTAGTTTTTTGAAAAGAAATCATTTGCAGTGTATTAATTCGTTCACCCATATTGAGCTGAGATTGTACAGACATAATAAAGTTAGAGTTATCAGATTTATTTAACGATTGTTTAGAAGAGGAGCTGTTTTGTAAAATATGAGCCTCTAACAATCGAGACAGAGATTGAAACTGTACGTTTATTGAATTAATTATTAATAATATAGTTGCTTCATTGTCCAAACTGTTCAAGGAGTGAGTCCATGCGTTTTGCTGTGTAACAGATAGGGGAACATTATTCTCCTTCTTCATAATGCTCATTACAACTGCATGGTCGATTCGTACATTTCTTATTGCTCCGCCCTTGACAAGCCGGATCATCACAACAATTGGCCATTGAGTTTCTTGGATCGACATTATTTGCTAACTTCATCACGTCACCTAATTTATGTAATAACAATATTTGATTTGTCATTACTCCTCTCATCATTTGCTCCACACTATTATTGATAGTAAGGGCATCACAGAGTGACAAATGTTCATCCTTCAGGAAGTGTTGAATCTTTTCGGCTTCTGCATTAAGAATGTGTGAGAAACTAATTTCTTCCATAGCGATGGAAGTTAATAGTAAATGGACGACATCTTCTCTGTCAAGAATGATATCAGGTGTAATGTCTGGAATATTAGGCATTGACATACTCATCAAATCCTTCCGCTAGTAGTAGCTATCCATACATTATATGTAGGCTTATCTTTAACTTTACTAAATAACGATAATTTATTTTTGATAAGAGTCTAATCATCACGCATAACATAGTATTATAAGCATAGTACGGGCACCTTTGGGCATATACCTACATATACTGAATAACAACATTCAGATGATACGAATCCAATAGCTGACTAACAAGAAACAGCTTATTCGTAACATAACATCATGGAGGTGTAGCAGTGTATGGCTGGATTACTTGCGTCAATTGCGTTGTTTATAAAACAAATATCATTGTTAGTTTCTTATGTGAAAAACAATGCATTTCCACAGCCGCTAAAAGAAGATCAAGAAGCGAAACATTTAGCACTTATGGCGGAAGGTAATGCTGAATCAAGAAATATTCTTATCGAACATAATTTACGCCTTGTTGCACACATAGTTAAAAAATTCGACAACACAGGAGAAGACCAAGAAGATCTGATCAGTATTGGAACAATCGGATTGATCAAAGCAATTGAAAGCTTCCAAACTGGAAAAGGTACGAAACTAGCTACATTTGCAGCCAGATGTATAGAAAATGAAATACTGATGCACCTTCGATCGTTAAAAAAAGTGCGTAAAGATGTTTCGTTGCATGATCCGATCGGAACGGATAAGGAAGGTAATGAAATAACCCTTAGTCTATAGACATATGAAACCGCAGCTTCAATCAGGAAACTGCGGGAACACAACTAGCGAGAAATCATCATTTCGCTGGTTTTTTTCTTTTTTATAGATGCAATAATCAACAACGGATTTTAAAATGAAGTTTTTTTCGGAAGGTTCGTTAGAGTTATGATACAGAATAATAGCGGATTCGATTTTCGGAATAATGTCATGTCGAGCTTTATTACGTTTTTCATCTAATTCAAGTGCTGCTGTTAAATCAGTAATCGATTGTTCTGCAACATGAATCCGTTCTGCAATTTCTTTGGAACGAGCGAGAAACAATTCTTCGTTATAAATACCTCTTTCCAGTAAATCAAATAGATTGTTTTTTTGCACGGACAGATCATCAAGTTCTTTTTGCTTTTCTTTTAGCAGCTTTGTTTTCATTCTACGAATATCGTGATCAGGATTGTGATCATCTTCTGGTTTATAATTGAGCCATTTGTTTCGATAATCTTCCATCCAACTTTCTAGCCCTTCGATTAATTTGGATTCCACATATATGTACTTACTGCTTTTATTATCGCAACTTTTGTATGTACACATAATATGAGCATCCGCATTCACGTAAGGACGATAGACCATTGACGATCCACAATTACCGCATCGGATTAATCCAGCAAGTGGGTTAGTTATACCGTTAACTAACTGGTAGGGGACATGATATTTTTTCCCTAATATGCGCTGTGCTTTAGCAAAGACTTCTTCTTCAATTAGAGGTTCATGCCTACCTTGAATATCAATCCAGTTCTCCCGTGGTTGCAAAGCGACTTCTCTACGCTTACCAGGTACTTTCGATTTGGAGCTACGTTTCTTTCCCCACTGTATTCTGCCAATGTATACTTCGTTTTTTAATATATTAAGTACGGTGCTTGCTTCCCATGCTTTTCCACTATAGGTTTCTACTTTCATTTGATTAAGTTTGGTCGCAATTTTACTTGAACCAGCTCGCTTAGCCGGATCATCGTGTGTGTACAGTGAGAATATCAATGTGACAATACCCGCTTGATCGGGATGGGGGACCAATGTCCGGCCAATCGTATCTTGGTGTAAGTCATAACCGAATGGGGGACGAGTACCTAAGTAATTTCCTTCTTGTACGGAGCGTCTGCGTCCGCCTTGCATTCGTTTTGTAATTTGTTTGAGCTCCATCCGAGCCAGGAAGGACCTAACTTCAACATTGAATTCTCCTGCTTCGTTATTCATATCAAATACATCTACTGGTGTAACGATGAGTGTTTCGCTTTCTTTGAACGTTCGTTCTATAATCCCTTGATCAATTTTATCCCCACGTCCGAACCGATCAATATCCATGACCAGCACACCAGCAGGAGGTTTGGCTTCCAAATCTTTGAGCATACGTAGCATTTCGGGACGATGTAATATGCTTTCCCCGCTAGCGGTTTCTGCATAAATTTGAGTAATCGTTAAGTTACGATCTTTGGCAAGTTGCAACAATGCTTTCCGATGTTTCGCTAACGTTTCCCCTTCGCCGCGGGCTTCTGCTTCCAGATCAGCACGGCTTTTCCGTAAATACATCCAATATTCACCTTGCGGCAAATTCATGTTGCTTCCTCCAATCGATGATATATTCAAGTGTATCTTCTATATCTGCTATTCGTAAAATTAAGCGTGTAATATCAAGCACGTGGTGTGCAAAATTACTTTGTGTCTTGTGAAGTTCCTCTTTTATATAAGGTAAGTTAATTCCGATTTGGTTTGTTACTTGTGTCCTTACGAGTGCATGTGCAGGTATATTTATAGCTGGAAAATCGAATAGTTCCCCATATGATATGTATGCAAAGGGAGCGATAATATCAATATGTAACATACTATTCCAACAAAAATCTGCCGATTCCACTAACACCCATACTGGATTTTTACAATAAGCTTCGCCTGTATATTCATATAAGACGTTAATGTTGTACATGATAAGGTGCATTCCTTTCTGCTACTTGCTGATGTAATTGATTCAAAATTCGTTTAGTTTCGCTGCTGTACTCGTATGTAGCTGGTTTAGGTTTAGTTTGATTTATGTAGTCTCTATCTTGTTGTTCTTGCTGGATGCGATTTAATATTTGCACAACTCGTTTTCGTACGAAACTATAAGGTAATTGAAATATATCTACTAAACAAAGAACGTAGTCGTCATAGGAACCGTAAATAACGTTCGGAATCATGTAGTAGGGAATAGCAGCATAATATTGGAATCTAGCACTTTGAGCTTCTTGCAAGTTTTTAAATAGTTCATGCATTTGATGCTGATCGCCAGCATGAAGAACACAATGCGCTGCTTCGTGATAAAAGATTACTTTTTGTTGTATGTAGGGATCCTGTTGGTTTAATACAACGATACCGATATCATCATCCCAATCAGCAAACGGTTTGCCATCATAATAACCTAATTCTATATTGAAAGCAGCTGAAACGTTATCAATCGTCAAATCATCAGGTGTGTGTATACCGTGTTGTTTGTAACACTGTTCTATCTTCAATTCTAAATGGGCTGGTCTGTAGAGATTCATATCTATTGCCATATGAGTACCTCCGCTAGTAAGTATTATAAAACAAAAAAGAAACATATGTTCTATTTTGAGGTTAAAAGAAAAGCCCTGAAGGGCTGGGTATTATCTGTTTTTTAACATTTCTATATCTGTCTTGAGCTTCAACTGTTCACGATTTAGAATATCAATACCAAACTCATGTGTGTTCAAGGTAGACGCTGTTTTCTTATCGGATTCTTTTATTAACTCCAAAGATTCAAGAGTAGCACGGCGAATCAATGGGATGTCGGAGGTGTCGGCTTTGATCGAATTCATTGTTTCTTCAATGCTACTTATTCGATCATCAAGATGATTAAGTTTTTCGAGAATTTGCTTTAATATTTTTTCACTCATCATTAGCCAGCCTCCTATAACTTAAATTAAGTATACAATGGGTGATGGGAAAATGCATCTGTTGAATTTTTGAATGATACACTGAATACTATTATTCCGGTTCTTTGCCACCTAATGCTTCATAAGCATCTAACACATTACGTAAAGCTTTCTTTTCTGCTTCTATAACAAACCAATCAAAATAGTATTGATCACCTTGATGTCTAATAATTGTTGTTTCAGAATCGATAATAGCAGTAATTATGTTATAGATTTCATTCGTTACAAGAGCATCATAATATTCCCAAACTTTACCATCTTTATTATCTCTTTTTATTTTTCCGTTCGATGGATTGATGTTGAATGTAGTGTCATCTACTTTAATAATATAGGAATCTACAAATACCCACTCATATCCCGAATATTGCAAACGAATTCTAAGCCAAGGATATCCAGTTGTTTGTTCACCAAAATACAAAGCAAAGCTACTTCTATCTACACCCTCAGTTGTTGTTTTGTCGTGATACCAAGTTATATCTTTAACAAGATCATAATTAGTACGCATTTTTTCTATTTTTTCTTCTAATCGCTTCTCCTCAGCGGCTTGTTTTTTAGCAGCTTCTTTTTTTTCCTGTTCTTTTTCCTGTTCTAATTTTTCGGACAATGTAGTAATTAGTTTTTCTATAGCATTAATCTGCTCTACGGATGTCGGATATTTATCAGTTAGTACAGTTAATGTATCTTTAATCCCATCCAAGTCTTTTTTATAAAAAAATTGTTGTGCTTTTGCATGTAAGACATTAGGACCATTCTGCAAGTCCTCCGGTTTACTTTCCGTCGTGAGCACTATTTGTTCTTCTTTTACTTGTGAAAGCTCTGAGGTATTAGAAATAGCAGTACATCCTGTTATAACTGATAACAATATTAGAGCGATTAGAATTTTATATTTCAAATGTGATCATTCCTGTTGGATCCCCATCGGCTGAGGTACTTGCTTGAAAGATTAGTCCAGTGATTTCATTTTGTATCCTTTTGCAGCATCTAGATTCATCTTTGAATTACTTGAGCTAGGCCTTTTAGCTGCGTAATTTGGTTTATTGTCCGAATCTGTGGAGGATGCTAGGCTGTACTTAAGATCATTCATGTCTTCTTCTATATAAATCAGCTTTTCCAGTATTAATGCGAACGTAAAGAATAAAACACCCGATATGATACCAATTATCCACCACGTTAGAGCAACTGACCACTGAAAAGGGATTTCAATACTTCTACCTAGTATTTTTTCAACACCACTATAGCTTTTTGCACTTGTATATCCATTAATAGCTCCACCAATAATTGTTAACACCCCGATAATCCTTAAAATCATTGGCATAATTATCACCTAATAAATTCCCCATCGGCTGGGGGAGTTGCTTCAAACATTAAAAGAAAAGCCCAAAGGGCTTATTGTTTATCATTTTTCTAAGTCTGTTACAGGAGTTGAAATTAAATCTGAAAGAACTAAACCAGAAGTTTAGATCAGCTTTAACAGTTTGTTTACTGATAAACATCTAAGAAAGAAGTTTTCTTGAGAATTTCTTTTATGAGTTCGCTGTATTCGTAGATATCAACGTCTCCTTTTCCAAATTGTAGACTTGTCATTACAATAGTTGTTCTGAACTCAAAATTCTTATAATCATTATTGTTATTAAGTGCTGAAACAAAATTAGAGATCGTAGTTCCTTTAGGTGAATTTATTTTTATTAGTTCATTAAACGATAGTTGGATATCTTTAACATGTTCAAGTAGTTTTGTATCATTACCAGCCTGTAACAGCTTAGCTAAGTGATTTTCTAGATCCTTTATAATAGATTGCGCTTCATTAACAGCAATTAGTTCTTTTTTTGCTTTTTGCATTTGTGTTCTGACTTCTGTATTTTCATGAAGAGATAATGCCTTTTCATATACCTCGATCGAACTTTCAAGCTGATGATTATCATACAGTTCATCTGCTTGTATTTTTAAATTGTTAGCCTCTTTTTCATTTGAGCATGCAGTTAATAAAATAGATAATACGATGAAAAGTAAACCTAATTTTTTATACACTGAGATTTCACCTGATAAAATTCCCCATCGGCTGAGGTACTTGCTATAACATTATTGTTTTCTTTTCTTCCTCAATAATTTAATAAAATCATCTGCTGCTTGAATTTCTTCCTCAGTCCAGTCCTTACCACCGTCTAAATAGGCACGACCAGAATTAGATGGTTTATCACTATTTGCGCTTGTTGATGAATCATCGGTTCTACCTAAAAGGTAATCAACTGAAACATCGAAAAAATCAGCTAGGCTTTGTAATGTTTCCGTATCTGGAGAACGATTACCACTTTCGTAACCTGATATAGAGACGTGTGTCACATTTACTTTCTCGGCAAGTTGTTTTTGCGTTAATTTATGTGAAGTTCTTAAATTCTTTAAACGAGAACCTAGCATATAAACCACTCCTTAGTATCATTATAATTTAACGAAGTGTTAAATCAAATGAAAAATGAGTTGTAGAAAGAAGATTTAACTAAATAGAAAATTTGTTGTTGACTTTAACTTGTTGTTAAGTTATATTTTATTTAACACCAAGTTAAGTTAAGGAGGTTGATAAAGTGAACTTAGATAACTTACAAAAATTTCGTCAAAGTAAGGGTATATCTTATCAGAAAATGGCTCAAGAATTAGGAATTACTTTTCAATCTTATTGGATGATTGAAAATGGTAAGAGAGGGATGTCTTATGAAATGGCAATAAAAATAGCGAATATTCTAGAAACCACACCTGACAATATTTTTTTGAACAATAATTTAACTACAGGTTAATTCGGAGGGCTAGTAAGTGTTACAACTAAAGAAATAGACCAGACAAACAACGTCTCAGGAGGGAGGTGGGGTAGGTGGATACTCAAAAATATCCGCGGAGAGGAACAGATAGTGCACGGGTTATTCGAGTGATAGAAACTAAAGCCGCTCGAGGTTTGGGTACTGAAGAAGACCCTATGAGGGTCGTCATTCAGTATTGGAGCTTTGACGGAAGACTGTTGGCTGAAAATGATTCTAAATGATTGTTATGTTTTATTACGTTGTACCCGTTTGCTTTCGTCAATTTGAATTATTTCAGCATAAAGTTGTACTTGTTCGTGACGTTGTATGTACCATTGCTCGATTAACAATTCAATTAATTTAATAAGTTTGGTGGCTTCTTCTGGCTGAATATCAATAATTAAGTTAACATCTTTTTCCATGTGAGCGCCAATGTTACCTATGCGACGAATTCCGTCAATTACTCGCCATTGTGCAGCAGGGACTAAGTTCTTTAATTCATCCATTTCATCTACGAGTCTTTTTTTGGAAATATTCCAAAAATCACGAATCATACCTTGAAGACAGCGGCGTGAGAGTGTTGCTGAAGCTTTAGGACTAAGATTCACAATTGCACAAGCTTCTTCATAATCACTGCGAATAGGTTTAGGAATATAATCAGGAAATTGTATAGCAAAAGATTGTGGAAATAAAGGAGTAACGATATCGATATTTTCTACTCCAGAGCCTATTGAATACACACATGTTTTATCGCAACCCGGACATTTATGATATACCAAAGTAATGTTTACGTCTTGCTGGTGTTTAGTGTTCTCTAAATAAAAAGAGCTTTGATAAATCCTAAGCGTGCTTGAGTTCTCGCTCATAATACGCCTACAAAATGGGCAAGTAAATCCAGCCATTAGTCTATCATCCTTTCTATGAATATGTGATCTGGACAATCTCATTTTAACAGAGAAGGAGTAATAAGCACAGAAGGGAGGTGAGAAATTGAATAGGGTAGTCCACTCGAATATGCAGCATATACATCCCAATGGGAGGGATGTAACTATGGCAAAAAAGAAACGTGAGACTAAACGGGAAGAAATAGTTCGTCTTGCCAATGGAGATGCAAATATTGTAAAGACCATTCATAACGGAGATACAGTTATACACTTCGCAGACAATTCATACAGCGATAAAACCCCAGAAGAAATTGAGGAAGCCATTGCTCATCACTGGCACGTTGCTTGGCAGGTTGTAAAGTCGATGCGTGAAAGAGGTGAGGACATATGAAATGAGGTGAGCAAATTGGAAATCGGATTTTCGGATGTAAAGGAAATACTTCAAACTTCTGATGAAGAGCAAGTAAATGAAATGTTAGAAGATGGCTGGATTTTGCTTGATGCTACTCGTGGAAATCTTAAATATCTATTTTTATTGGTACGTGTTTGAGGGTAAGCCGCCGATCTGCTAGCCGTTCCGGCGGCGATGGGGATTGTAGGGGAACAATATAACTTAATTTTACAGCAAGAAACACCTGCAAGTCCTCTCGAATTTAGAGAAGGGAGGAATCAACTTGAACTTTGGTGTGATCGTAAAAGCTATCAGAGTTAGAAAAGGTTGGACCCAAGAGGAGCTTGCGGATCAGTTACATATGTCTCGCAGCGCAATCGGAAAGCTGGAGAATGATCAGCAAACGTTGGATGTGCCGACGCTAATGCGGTTGGTCAGTGTTACTGGGGAGCCAGCCATTGCAGTATCAATTATGTTGGGTATGGATGGGATTACACTATTACAGCAGTTTATGAGTTTTATAGGAGGGTGATTGAAATGTCGAGAGAACAATTAGCTGCGGATGCATTGGCTGCAGGTCAAGCAGCGAAACATAATCTTCGCTGGATGGACAAGCATCCAGAACGAGTAAATCAAAATAAGCGTGATGGTATGGAAGTGTATTTGAATAATATGATTCGGTTTTCAGAAATAGAAATGAAAAATGCCCGCCGGGCAGGGCGAGCATCACTTCGAAACAATTTGAAAAATCTCTTGAAATCTATTGTAGCATTCGAAACTAAAGCAAGCAATACAGGAAAAGAAAAAGGTGATCGACATGACATACGTTCCACATCCTGATAAGCCAGGTGAAATTAATACTATACGTAAAGCAATTGACGAATTAATAGAATGCCAATCAGTTGGCGGTGGCATCGACTTAATCAAATTAAATAGTTGGTTGCAATTGTACCCATATCAAATGTTGGAGGCAGCTGAAGTACTAGATAGTATATTAGACGAGCATTATCCACCAGGGAAACTAATAGAAACTGAGCAGATTGCTTAAGTAATTATAAAGAGGAGCGATATAAATGAAAGCAACTGGAATTGTAAGACGTGTAGACGAATTAGGACGGGTGGTTATTCCGAAAGAAATGAGAAAGTCATTCGGAATGAATGAAGGTGAACCGATTGAGTTTTACGTAAGAGATCAGGATATTATTCTACGAAAATATCAACCTGGTTGCGTGATTAGTGGCACTTTAGAAGATTTGGTTGAATTTCAAGGCAAGCAATATAGTAAAGAAATCATCAGGCGTATGGCAAGGAAAGCAGGTATCTAGTTATCGGACAAGGTTCAACCTTGTCTCAGAGCATCAAACTTACACCCCCAAGTTCGGTGTTCTGAGATGCGGTTGACGCATCAATAAAAAAAAGGAGGATTACGATGGGCGAAGCTGCTGAAATGGTTTTTGAAGGTTTGTTATGTAAAGTTTGTGGGAGTTATATCGATGGCGAGGAGCCGGGTTATCCGCGAAGCTGTGAAGATTGCGAGGAGGCATAGACATGATCAAACAAACACTTGATGAATGGCGTAACGAAGCAATGGAACGATTCGGAGAAAAAACTTCACAGTGGAAATTCACATGTCCACGTTGTCAAAACAGCCAGTCTCCGCAGGATTTTGTAGATGCCGGTATTGCTCAGCAAGAAGCAGCTAATATGTCTTACCAGCAATGTATTGGTCGCAAGGTTACAGGAAAGGGTTGTGACTGGGTGGCCTATGGATTGCTTGGAACGCTTGGACAAGGAAGGGTTGTTGTAGCACCTGACGGTAGAGAAGTTGAAGTGTTTAATTTTGCAGAGCAACAAAAAAATAGCCCGCGGTAACGGACTATCACAAAACAAATTAATTGCTCTCATTTTAACATGGGGGCTGTGAGGAGGCAACAATAATGAACAAACAATCAATTATTGAAAGACTTTTAGCGCTGCCGAAAGAGATCGCTGCAGCTGAGGAAGCAGTAATTTCAGCAAACAAAGCTGTACAGGACGCGAAAAATGCTTTGCAGGGACATGAGTATGTACTCCTTACTTCCGGAGCGATTGACGGTAAGAATGCGGAAATCCGTTCGGCTCAGTTGCGTTCATTTACATCAGAGCAACATGAAGCAGTTACCCAAGCGGAATATAATCTTGTCCGAATTAAGAATCACTTGGCTTTACTGTACAACGAGTTCAGAGCACTACAAACAGTAGCGGATCTTTTAAAGGGGGCGGCTTAATTGTCTGAAGCAAATCTTCAGGTACTGCCCCAATCCTCCGGTGGAAACACCGGGGGAGGGGCAATTATTGATCTTGAGTTCGGTAGCGTGGCTGATTTTCGTAAAAGGCTGGTTGATATGGAGCAAAAGTACAATTTTCTGCAAGAGTTTTTCCAAAAAATTATGGTTAAGGACGAAGATTTCGGTGTTGTTCCTGGTACTAAAAAGCCAAGCCTGTACAAGCCTGGAGCTGAGAAGTTGTGTGAGCTCTATGGTTTTGCCGCTATTGTCAAAAGCAAGGAAGAAGAGCGCGACTTTGATACGGGGTACTATCGGGTATGCTACACACTTCAATTAGTCCATCGAGCATCAGGAATAGTTGTTGGAGAGGGTGTTGGTGAGTGTAGCACATATGAATCGAAGTATCGCTGGCGTTGGGTTAATGAAAATAAAGTACCGGTTCACCTAGCTAAAGAAGATTTGTTGTTTGAAGAAAAAGATGGTTCTTATGGTCCATATAAGCAGTATCGTATTCCCAACGAAGATATGTTTTCGCAATGGAATACAGTTTTGAAAATGGCTTACAAACGTGCTTTTGTGGGCGTTACCCTTCAATGTACCCGTTCAAGTGGAATATTTACACAAGAAGAATCGGAAATGGACGAATATGCTGACGTTCCAAAAGAAGAAAGGAAACAAGGTGCGCAAGGTCGCACAGCCAATGCTAATAGCGGTCGTTACCAAGGTGGCAACCGATCTACTGGCGGAACTGCCCAGAAGAATCGAGTTTTGAATCTGATGAAACAGCAGGGGCTAGATTGGAACGGACTGGCGGACGCAGCGAGTGAAGCACTTCAAAGGCCTATTAAAAAAGTTATTGCTGATATCACTGCAGAAGCTGATTGGAAAACAGTTGGCGATTATCTTGAAGCTGATGACAGTCAAAATGATATCAGTTTCGACGATCTGCCGGAGGACCTCCGATGAAAATAGCCCACGTTGCAGATAGTCACTGGGGTTTTGGCTATCCTGGTCCGAATCCAGAATCGCGCTTTGAAGATATTACTCAAACAATGGATTGGGTAGCTGATCAGATTATTGGAGAGGGCTGTGATTTGGTATTGTTTGCTGGCGATGCATTTAAGGATGCACGTGTGTTTATTGATAGAGCTACTGCGGAGATTCAAGCATTTGTTGCTTGGCTCCGCAAGCTATCCGCTGCTGGTCTCGAGGTAATTGTCATTAGCGGTACACCTTCGCACGATGCAATAAGTGCTTATCTATTGATTGCAGAGATGCAGATACCTGGTGTGGAAGTGTTTACAGAGCCTGCTACTACGAATTACGGAGATATAGCGATCTGCTGTCTTCCCGGTATGAACAGATCGTCTTTTGCAACAAATTCACGTTATACAGGGTTACCACCACATGAATTTCATACAAAGATGACGGCAGATATTACTGCAGAATGTGCATATATGCGTGAGGAAGTAGAAGGTCAATCGGCTATTCTTCTATCCCACCTTACCTATGATTTAGCTGATACCGGGTTCGAAGATGCTCTACTACAGAATGAGCCTATTCTAACGGATGAAGCAGCTCAAATGTTTAACCTTGTCTGTCTTGGTCACATACATCGACCGCAACGAGCTGGTACTAATGTATTTTATAGCGGTGCACCAGAAAGGCATAACTTTGGAGACGAGCACACGACACCAGGATTCTGGATTCACGAAATACCACCGGCTCCTAAGCTGATTGTAGCTTCTACATTTATCCCAACACCAGCACGACAGTTCAAGACGATTGATTGGTGCGACATGGATATTGCGGCTTGGCTGGATGGTCAAGTAGATGATTTTGCTGATATTCAAGACGCAATCATCCGTGTTCGCTATTCTTGCAGTGAAGAGTTACAAAAGCAATTTGATCGGCGATCGCTGGAAAAGGCTCTGTATGATGCTGGTGCATTCTTTGTAGCTGAGATACGTGCTGAGGTTGAGAGATCGGAACGCATTCGCGATGCAGAAGTTACTGAGGGTCTAAACCCGTTAACAGCGTTAGGAGTATGGGGAACTAATCAGGAAATTAAAGAAGCAGAGATCGTTGAGCTTCAAGCTTTGACTACTGAGTTATTGGAGGGAAGTATATGAGTGGCTTGAATCCAAGAATATGTAGGGTCTGCGGCTGTACTGAGAACAATGCATGTGTACATGAGTGGGGAGCTTGTGGATGGTACGATGACACTCGAACGCTCTGCGATTCTCCTATATGTGTAGAGGAAATTCAACGGAATGAACAGTTTTATGGCTACTGTTACCCTGAGCCTGATGGTTGGCACACTCCTTCTGTAACGCTTAATTCGGCTGAAGAAGTTTTTCATTACACGCAACTACACGGTAGAACGGGAATGTTTCGTGAAGTACGTATAACGGATAGTGGCGATCATATTGTTGTTCAGATGATTGATGGCCAATACGTTTGGCCTGAAGAGTGGAAGCAGTTCAATAAGGAGGATGCTGCAGGATGATTCCTATACGACTTATTATTCATAATTTTAGAGCAATTGAACATGCCGACATCGATTTGTCGGCTGTCTCCTTAGCTGCTATTGCAGGCCGTAACGGGGCTGGCAAATCATCAGCCTTTACGATTGCTCCACGATATGCACTGTTTGGCGATGTAATCAGTGGTGTTAGCCTGGACGATCTTGTACGACGAGGTGCGTCAGATATGTCAGTAACGTTTGAGTTTGAGCACCAGGGCAATGTGTACAGAGCAATTCGAACACGTAGCACCAAGGGAAAAGGCAAGTCAACGCTCGAATTACAGAAGCGTGTCAACGGTCAGTGGGAAAGTCGTTCTGCTGAAAAAATTGTCGATACTGAGGCAGTCATTCGTAACTTGCTCAATTTGGACGATGAGACATTCACAGCTAGCTCTATGATACTGCAAGGACAAGCCAACGCATTTACAGGGGCAACTGCTGGTAAGCGTAAGGAGATTTTATCACAGATTCTTGGACTTCATATTTACGAAAAATTACAGGAATGCGCTCGTCAGCAAGCGAGTTCATTGCATATAGATATCGAAAAAATGAAAGACAAAATGCTACTGCTAGAAGAACGGATTGCTATAAAACCTATAAAAGAACAAGAACTATTGTTGCTTGAAGCACAACATATTAGTGTATTGGAAAACATCAAACAAGAGGAAACCACCATCAAATTAGCAGAAACTGAGCTAGCTATGCTGGATACCAAAAAGAATCGAATTGAACAAATTAATAAAGAACTGTTTACGCTAGATGAGGAACAAGATAGTTTGCAGAAAGAAAAAGTAGTGCAGTCGGAACGATTAGAACGTGCGAAAAAAATACTTGAGAATGAAGAAAACATTTTAGAGAAATCAGCAGAGTTGGAAAAAATCCAGCAACAGATATTGTCCTTGGAAACTCGGAAATCAGAACTAACTCGAATACAAACTGATTTTCTTACGTCACAAACAGAACTACAGCAACTGGACGATAACTTGGTTCAATTGGATGATCGTATTACGAAATTACAGCAAGAACTAGCTGGGAGAGAAGCATTGCGTGAACAATATGAATGCTACGAAAAAGAAATTGTAAAGTTACGTGATTGGGAAGTTAAAGCAGATACATGGAATTTATTAAGTGCTGAACTATCGGATATATCAAGTAAGAAAGAGCGAGAAGAGTCACAGTATAAGCTAAAAAAGCAACGATTAACCGATAGAATTGCTGCACTTGAAGAACAAGCAACACATTTACACGATAGCGGATGTTTACCTACATGTAAATATCAACAAGCTGCTGCATTAGCTTTAGAAGAACTTCCTAAACTACAACAGATATTGGCTGCACTTGATAGAACAGAAATAGATCAGCTAGCAGTTTTGATAGCTAATAAGCAAATGGAACAAGAAGCACTCGGATATGATTATGCTGCACATCGAGCATGCAAAGTACAAGTGGATCTACTTGTAGAAGCAGTTGCTGCATATGCGCAGTTGTCAAGCAAGGAAGAACTTCTGCAGCAACTTAAACAACAACAACATGAAAAACAGAATAGAAAACTTATGGAAACGAAGCGATTAGATACCTTACAAGAACAGCTATTAGAACTGGAACAATCGCTAGCGCCTTTAGTAGAGTTACATGCAAAAGTAACTGAATTGGAACGATGGGCAAAGCTTAAAGATCAAATTGCTGTCGCTCGTGAAATCAAGGTAACTGCTACAGAGCGACTTGCTTCCATTGCTAAAGCAATATCTGCGATAGAAAGCAAACAATTCGATGCATTGCAGGAACGAGATCGTTTGATGATCGACACACTTGATTATGAGCGTATCGGAACGTCACTCATTCATGCCAAAAGTCTGTTACAAGAACAACGTGAGCAACTAACATCTTTAGCTGAGCAGATCGGCGGCATAAAGGTAATTCTTCAGGCGATTGAGCTGGACCAGCAAGAACACAATCATTTAGTTAGTGAATTAGAGCCAAAAGCACTTCGCTGGACAAGGTATCAGACGCTCATAAAAGCATTCGGGCGAGACGGTATTCCAGCTTTAATTATAGAAAATGCTGTTCCACAGCTCGAGCGCATTGCCAATGAAATCCTTGGTCAGATGAGTAAAGGCAAGCACTATGTGCGATTCGAAACGCAACGCGAACTTAAGAGTCGTGCTGGTGTGACAGAAACACTTGATATTCTAATTGGCGACTGGACAAGTGAGAGACCATACGAGACCTTCAGCGGTGGCGAACAACTTCGTATTGACTATGCAATTCGTTTTGCACTAGCAGAGCTTCTAGCTCAGCGTGCTGGCAGTAAGGTTGAGTGGCTAACGATCGACGAAGGATTAGGCAGTCAAGATGCTGAACATCGTGCCCTCGTTTTGGAATCTATCAAATCAGTTGCTAGTAGGTTTAAGAGAGTGCTTGTCATAACCCACATTGAGGATGCACAAGCTGCATTTGACCAGGTAATTCGTTTTGATAATGACGATGGTGGAGTTGAGATATTAGTTGCTTGATCCTATCTACGATGATTATGGCGTGCCACTATGTCGATCAGGTGTTTCAGAACGGATATGGGGACTATATCATCAAGATTTGGAGTTATTCAAACAAGAGGTAAGGAAATACTTCGAGCGGGGTTATCCTGGCTGGACGGTAGTAAGAGTCAATTACAAGCATCGTATCATTTGGTTGCGTGATGATCGGAGGCGAAGCGTTTGAGCGTGGAGCAGCTAGACTTATTTAATTTGGACGAGTCTGTTCAAGTGCATAATCAGACTGAGTTAAGAGGCTTTTATTACGAGGAGCTGACCAAGCGGTTCGTCTCCTTTGCAAACGGGAAAAGGTATTTTGAAATATTGGCCAGTCGGTGTAGACCACCGAAATGGCCAAAAGAATGGCAAGATCAAATTATGAGGGAGCGATCAATTTGAATAAATACAGTATCGAAATTAAACGGTTGATGGACCAGGCTGCAGCAGATGGTGCATCAAAGCAAGTCATTCAAGAAGTTACTAGAATTCTCGGGGCTCACGCAGCACAGCAAGCTAAATCCCCGGAAGAAGTACCAACTATGCTTAGAGATATTCTAGAACAAGCATCTAAAGGAATTACTGCCGGCATGCTCATGTATCACGGCAGGCATGGCGTAATGGACATCCATATGATGCAGGTCAAAGGATGAAGAAAGGAAAACGACCAACACGCCGTCAAAAACAATTGATTCATATGGCAGGTTTAAACGCAGAAAACTGGTTAGTAGTTAAAAGTTTACCAACACATTTGCACTTAGTTCATCGTTATACGACAACAACGAAGATCATTGTAATTTAGGAAGGTGAAAGCCGGTGGATTCCAGTGTAAACCCTCAGCCAACAGACGCACATATTCGAATATCGCATGATTTTCATCGGAATTTGATCCGGAGGAAATTTACACAAAGACAACGGGTCATCATAGATTTCATCCTCACGTTGAGTTGGGGATGCGGAAAGCCATCGGCAATCATTCCTATGTTAAAGCATTTTGAGCTATGTGGTATTCGTAAAGGTCATATTCGTAAAGAGCTTACAGCGCTCGTTGAAGCGAATGTGCTGTTATGGGATGAATCGTTAAATATATTTCAGATCAATAAGCATTATGACAAGTGGAAAGTGGAACATGTTGACAAATTCGAACCGAGTAATATGAACAATTTGATCGCACTTAACCTTGAAAACAAGACTCAAAATCTATTAAAAAAAGTTACTGAAAAGGGTACTGAGTTACCAAAAGAGGAACCGAAAAAAGTTACTAAAAAAGTAACTTGGTTACTAAAAAGGGAACTAAGCAGTTACCGAAAAGGGAACTCGTCGGTTACTAAAAAGGTAACTCTGACACGCGAATATCCTTGTTATATCAAGCGATTTCAGCTCTCTAAAACAATTATTAAAGCTATTATTAAAAAAAGAACTACTACAACTACAACAACACAACCGAAATCGAAGCATGATTATTCTTACGGAAATGTATGGAGAGCTTATCAGCAGAACTTCGTTGTTGGTGGCAAGGTCACGCAGTTCGATGTTGATGAGTTTTCCATATTGTTCGACGATTATGGTGGAGACTGGTTACTGCAGGCAATGCGAGAAGCATATCGTCAAGGACCGGACAAGCGTAACATGGCTTATGTGCATGGTGTGTTAAAGGGATATAAAGAACGAGGTGGTCCTGATATTCAGACGGAGAAGAAAGGAACTGAGAATGCAAGGGCTCCTGATCAGAAGACGAAACAACAACAGCGTAGCAGTAGAGCTGCCGAATTAAGACGACTAGCAGAGGGAGGGACAACATGACTAAAAACGAAGTTATTTTGATTATTGCAGAGCTTGTCGAAAACTATCCGAATTTTGATTCCGGTGATGAAAATATAGATCGGCATTATAAATATCTTTCAGATTTTCCGTTTGAAGCTGCTATGCAAAATGTGCAAGAGCACATCAAAACTAATCGTTTTCCACCTTTGATTGCAGATATACGGGGCAGACTGGGCGATCAGATGGATGGCCAGCGGAGTAAGGATGCTACAGCTGCACACTTTGCTAATCTCGATGCATGGGGAGCAGACGGAACACCGCCGCCAGAAGGGTATTGGGAACATGGACGTCGGTTGTTAAGAGGTGAAGCAGATTGAGCACATTCGACGAGTTTTTAGGCATTGAAACACCTTGTGATATTCCAGCAGAACAATCGTTACTTGGTGCTATATTGCTTAAACCAGAAATATTTGATTTGACGCAAGAGACAATACATGGTGGTGAATTTTTCGATAAAGCTCACGGACGAATCTATCGAGCGATGAGTCGCATTACTGCAGAAGAAAAAGCGATTGATATTATCACGCTTACTGGATACTTACAAGATTCAGAAGAGCTTGATTCCATTGGTGGCGTATCGTATTTGTCAAATCTAGCAAGTTCTGTTCCGACAGCAGCAAACTTCGGAGATTACGCTGAACGAGTGAAAGAAATGTTTCTCCGCAGACAAAACATTGATACGGCATTGTCGTTGCTAAAAGAAGCCGCACAAAAACAAGATGTTAGTGGGTTTGTTGCGATGGCGGAAGCGGCACTTGCACAGCTGAATGATCAAACGACACCTGTTCGAGAATTTACTGAAATTAAGCAGGTACTTATACAAGTTTGGGAAGAGGCGGAAGAACGTTACAACACCAAGGATATCAATCGGGGCGTAACCGGTATCCCTTCCGGCTTCATTGACTTGGACCGTATGACCGCAGGATTTCAGCGTAATGATCTCATCATCGTTGCGGCACGACCGTCGGTAGGTAAAACAGCTTTTGCACTCAATGTAGCGCAGAATGTTGGCGTCAGAGCAAATGAAACGGTGGCTATATTTAGCCTAGAGATGTCTGCAGGTCAGCTAGTACAGCGTATGCTGTGTGCTGAAGGACAGATTGACGCAACACGAATGCGTACAGGTCGTTTTGAAGGTGATGATTGGGAGCGGATGTCTACTGCAGTTGGGCTGCTATCAAACGCAAATATTCACATCGATGACACACCAGGAATTACGGTAAACGAGATTCGCACAAAGTGTCGCAAGTTAAAAAAAGAGCGAGGATTAGGTATGATTGTAATCGATTATCTGCAGCTTATCCAAGGTCGCGGGAGCCGTGGAAGCAACCGACAGGAAGAAGTCTCGCAGATTTCTCGTACGCTGAAGCAAATTGCTAGGGAACTTGAAGTACCGGTTATTGCACTATCTCAGCTCAGCCGTGGCGTAGAACAACGAACAGACAAGCGTCCAATGATGTCAGACCTTCGTGAATCGGGGGCGATTGAACAAGATGCGGATATCGTAGCGTTTCTCTACCGGGATGATTACTACGACAAAGAATCGGACAAGAAGAACATCATCGAAATCATTATTGCGAAGCAGCGTAATGGTCCGGTAGGTACGGTTGAGCTGGCATTCCTGAAACAGTTCAACAAATTCGTCAACCTTGAACAAAGCTATAGCACTACTCCAGAACCGCCTGAGCCGAAAAATAAAGGTTGGCAGAATCCGGACATGTATAGGGGGCAGCAGGGAGCATGATACAGTTCACAGTTTACGGAGAACCGGTCGCACAAGGACGTCCTAAGTTCACAACTGCTGGAGGTTTTGCGAGAGCTTATGATCCTAAGAAATCTCGTGATTATAAAGACTATGTGAAGATAGCTGCAGCGGAGTATGCGCCAAGCGAACTGCTAGAAGGTCCATTGGCCGTTATGATTATCGCTTATCGTTCTATTCCAAAAAGCTTCAGTAAGCGCAAAACAGCAGCTGCAGAAGCAGGGGAAATTTATCCGACAACAAAGCCTGATGCAGATAATTATCTGAAGGGCGTCAAGGATGCACTTAAAGGTGTTATGTGGAAAGACGATAGTCAAGTAGTTGATGCTTACGCTCGAAAAAGATATAGCAGTAGACCACGAATTGAAGTGAAAATTAGAAAGCTGGGAGCGTGAATGAGATGGCATATACAGAGTTTGAAGCAGTGTTGAAAAAATTTGTTGCAGTTGATGATGTCGTTTTTACAATTGTAGCAGAGGGAGATGCTATCGCAGGTAAGCTAGATATGCTGAAACGGATGAGCGGTAAGCGTGTGTTAATTGCGATTGAGTCAGAAGTAGTTCGTTACAATGTCGAGATTAATGCACGTACAGAAAAACCGATTAAATCCTATAAAGTTGACGAACATGGTGTCGTATCAGAAATCAAGCCAGAAGGCGAGCAATTGGAACTGGATTTAGGTGTACCTAAAAAAGCAGATCCTATCGAAAATATTCCAGAGGAGATCAGCCGTGAAGTAGTAGATGAATTTATATTGTCAGGTCTTGCTCCTCGTCCGAAAGAATTTTACCCAATTCACGATTGGATCGAGCGCATAGATAACGGAGAGACCTATCTTAGACTAGCAAACGAGTATGGCATTAGTAGCGGAAAAATCGTTGATCTAATAGACGAATATCGTGAATCTGTTGCTCCATTGGCCGCCAAATGGGATGAATGGCGCCAAGATGGCGGTGTTGCAGCTGAGGTTGTCGAACAAGCGGAAGAGTCGGAAGAAATCCAAGAACAAACGGACAGCGACAAAAAGGAACAAATTGAAAATGATGTTGGTGACGACATTGTTTTTGAAGATGGGGAGCAGCAGGAAGAAGTTCAGAGTACAGAAGATGAGCTTAGCGATTGGGAAAAGGAAGTCATGGGTGAATCGTCGAACGACAGTGGGCCTGTACCTGTTATTGATGATTTGGACACTTTCATTCTACAAGAAAAACCGCAGTTTGAAGATATTCCGTTCGATTTTCCGACACTGTTACAACGTAAAAAGGACGGGGAAACGTGGATGGATATCGCAAATTCCATTGGTACTAGAAGTTCTGTTCTAAGTGCTGCGTTCTCTAAGTATAAGACTCGGGTTAAAGAGCAATACGGTGGAGCTGCATAACATTATTCAGCGGATGTGTACTCTTCGGAGTATGCATCTGCGCTGATCGTAGGAGGTGTGGGTAGTGGAAAAAAGGGAGAATGGTTTTGGCCAAGTTAAATCATATTTCATGACGCCAGAACAGATCGCTGAGATGGACCGTAAGGCACGAGAAAAGAATGAAGGACCAAGAACTTGGAAGTGGGAACGCACGATGACAAAGGAACAGTATTTGCAAGCTGTGGCGGAGGGCCGCAGCAGGGGAGATATTATTCTGAAACATTTTAATAACGATCCAAGAGAGTTCAGAAAACAACTCAAGGATTGGGAGATGACTGAGGAGGAGGCGATGGAATTGGCTAAGGTGGCTAAGCCGATTGATTTGACGAAAGAGCAGTACCTGCAGCGTAGATTAAACGGAGAGAAGAGAACGCAGATTATCAACTCACTTGGCATTGCGAAACCGCGTGCGTATGAACTGCTTAAAGAATGGGGTATTCGTGAGCTTGATGCTGAGGAATGTGAATTGGAGCTATTAGCACCAGCGAGAGAAGCGAAAGAAGTTGACAAGCGAGTTTCAGAGCAGATTGAACAAAAGGTGGAAGCACGATCTGATCAACAATGGCATGCCGAAGTTGTGAATGAGTTGGAACGAACCGATGCAGGCGAGGAAATCTTAAAGCGAATAGAACAACGTTCAGAGGCACAGGAACAAGAGATCGCAAATCTACAAGCTGAAATAGCTCAACTGAAAGGAAATCGTAATGACTTACTAAAAACGATTGGGCAAGCGGCCAGCACAGATACAGGCATGATCACATTTCATATTCCGATATTGCCAGTTCAAGTAGCAATAATCGAACGTACTCGAATATACGATGCTTTGGAGTCTCTCGGACACGGTATTGAGGGAGCTGAGATTGACAGGCAGCGAGTAGCCCTAGAATTGTTCGAGTTGTTGCAACGCATTGTTAACTTCGTTACAGCTGATCTGACAGAGCTTCATCCTGGACAAGATGCTACAGCATTCATTCATCGATTTTTCGGATTTTACAATGATCAGCATATCCAATCAGCATCAGAAGCACTATCAGATCTTCGTGAGGTGGGGTGAGAGAATGCGTAATACATTAGGCGATTTGAATAATCATTTGTTCGCTCAATTGGAGCGTTTGTCCGAAGAGGAACTTACTGGAGAGAAGCTAAACGAGGAAATTAACCGCGCTAAGGCAGTTACAAGCGTGGCCTCACAGATCATATCAAATGGTTCTCTTGTGTTGAAAGCGAGAAAAATTGTTGATGGTAGCATTAATGCTGATGCAAAACTCCCTAAGATGCTGGAGGGTTAGTCAATGTTTCGGTATACGTCAGAACATAAGGATTTTATCCAGAAATTTGCACCAGGCAGATATAACGATGAGATTACCAATTTATTTAACGCACGGTTTGGAACTAATCTCACAGAAAATCAGATAAAGAATTTCAAATCGAATCACAAGATAAAAAGCCACGTTCCAAGCGGCCGGGCAACTGGCCGAGAAATTTTATTCACTAAAAAACAGAAAGACTTCATCGTTAAACACGTTGAAGGGAGAAGTAACGTAGAACTGACAGACTTATTTAATAGTCATTTTGGTTTATCTATAAAAGTGTCTCAAATTAAATCATTTAAGAAAAACAACAGATTGAGCAGTGGGTTGACTGGGAGATTTGAACCTGGACGAGTTCCATTCAATAAAGGTATAAAGAAATACTGGATTGGTGGAGAAGATACGCAATTTAAGAAAGGACATATACCCAAAAATTATATGCCTGTGGGTACTGAAAGAGTTAACACAGACGATTATGTAGACATCAAGATTGCTGATCCTAATAAATGGCGCGGGAAGCACTTAGTTATCTGGGAAAAACATAATGAAAGAGCTGTTCCAACAGGATACGTTGTTATTTTTGGTGATGGTAACCGTCGTAACTTTAATCCAGATAATTTAATTTTGGTGACGAGGGGACAACTCGCGATCATGAATAGAAGAGGACTTATTCAGAAAGATGCTGAACTGACTCGAACGGGAATCTTACTGGCGGACATCTACAAGAAGATCGGAGAGAAAAAGCGCGAAAGGAAGAATGAGAAATGAAAGCAATTACGATACATCAGCCGTGGGCTACGCTAATTGCGATCGGAGCGAAGCGATTTGAAACGCGCAGCTGGTCGACAAAGTATCGAGGGGCATTAGCTATACATGCAGCGAAGAAGATTGATCGAGAAGCTTGCGAACGGGAACCAATTAAGTCAGTGCTAGCTAAGTATGGGTATACGGTGGACAACCTGCCTACTGGAGCAGTTGTTGCTACAGCCGAATTAAATGAATGCTTTTTGGTTAAGCATGATGTTATAGGTGGCGTGGTCCTGTTGGAATCAGATAAACGTAATACTCATTTCAATACGTTGGATAACGAGTATTATTTCGGCGAATATAGTTCAGGTCGTTACGCATGGAAATTGACGGACATTGAGCAAATAGATGAGTAAGCAAGAGAAAATCAGGCAGATGGAAGCAGCTTTGCGGAACATTCTTGAAATAAGTACGTGTGATTTCGCAAAGCATCAAGCAGCTTGGGGACTTGGGCTGAAGATAGATAGCGCAGTAAGTAAGTCCAATAAAAAATAAAATGACCCCTCACGTTAGCTTGCCGGCGGCGTGGGGGATCTGACGTTAATTCTCACCATCAGTATAGCATAAATGGGGAATGGTGAGGGGATGGCTATGGTACAATCAGAATTATTTCCTATTGCAAATAAACAAGAGATTGAGCGGACGAGGTTTTGGCTTGAGAAATATACACATATGGTTAGTTTAATGTCCGACTTTGAACAGAATGAAAAAGCAATGCAGCAAGTGGCCATCGACGGAGAAGTTGCTCGTCGCATCGATCAGGAAGATTTACATGCGGATAAGACGGCCAATGCTGCTGTACTGCTTGAAAAGCAACGCTGGGTGTACGAACAATATAGTTACTATACTCGTCATCTCCAGAGGGCGGCAGCATTGATACAAGATATAGATGAGCGAGTAGCGATAGATTATAGATATATGGAAGGGCATAGCTTCAAAGAAACGGCACTCTATCTCAGACGTTCAATAGGTGATGCAAGTACAGTAAGGCGCAAAATCAACAAGGGCATTGAAAGCATGGCCAATACGCTTAAGCTGCTCGGATTCTTTGAGCATGACGACAAGTTCTAAATTTGCCTATGAAGTGCCTCCACATTGCCTACAAGATGCAACTCTATTGCAACTATTACCGTGCTATATTGGTATTGTGCCAAATGAGGTTAACCGCCTCAACCCTCCTTGACCGCTCTGAAAGAGGTGGTCTTTAATTTTGACATTTGAAGGATTTGGAAGATTGATGTCGAAAGTAAACTTTAGTTATTGTCAAAGGGGGAGTAGTAAATGTCAAATGGTAAGAGTGTTGAACTTGTAACTGACAAAATAGATCTGCTAGAAAATCAGATAAAACGATATTTGAATTTAAAAGAAGGGATTTTTGATAATGAGTATCTTGAAATCGCAGGGGATACTGTTCAGTTTATAGGGGCTGTAAAAAAGATCTCTTCTTTAATAATGCAAAAAAGATTCGAATCCTTTTTAAAAGGATTCGATAATGAAGATCCAAACGTTGACCAAATTGAACGACTTATTAAATACGTTAACAATGAACGGAAAGCAGAGTTTCTATCTGATACTCTGTCTAAAATTATGCTTGCGCGTTCAACGAAAGCGTGTGTAATTATGGGAACATTGTTTAGTTCTTTGATTGACGATAAAGCTAATATAAGTCATATTGATTTAATTGGCCTGCAGGCATTATCACAATTCTTTGATGACGATATAGTTAATTATGTTTTTATTTGTCGATATATACAAATGAAAGGCGAAAATAAGTATACTGTTTTATGGGGAAGTAAGTTTATTCAAGCGTTGAATAATGAAGGACTTGAAGAGGAAAGTGTAATGTTAACAATAGAAAAATCTGTTTCGAATCAGCTATTGAGTAAAATCAATGATGTAGAGTTGAGCATAGACGATGATCATCCTTCATTTAGTAGCTCTGCCGAGGTTGAAGAAAACTTTAAGATCACAAAACCAGGTGAAGTGTTAAATAAATATATATTGAAAAGTGGATTAAATTAAAGGAATGTAGTTTGAAAACCAACTCAACACAAGGGATTTCCCATTTATCGTCGAATTATGATATCAAGGAGGGAATTCATGAAAATAATAGGCTTCATGATTTTGGGGATGGCCATAGCATATTTGTCATTGCTCTTAGGTGAGTTTGGTTTAGTATTACTTGGTGGAGCAGCTTTTGGACTGTTATTATATATTGCAATTAATGTTTCGAACAATAATAAATAAGGAGTTAATCAATCGAAAGTCAGGAGATCGAACCCTGGCTTTTGTTTTTTGTCCGCAGGTTTTCGTAAAATCGGACGAAGCAAGCGGCGAGGACTGCTCCTTCTACAATTTCTTCCTTGACCACTAGAACGACCTGTACGATACTGAATAGAGAAATGATTGTGTCGAGAGGGGGGAGTTTGGATTTGGAACAACCAAGTCTGGATGAATCGAAAAGTAATACCGAGAGTATTACTAGAACTTTTGAGCTAATCAGTGAATCCTATCAGATGCAAATGCCTTCTTTACAAAATGTGTTCAGATCAGCGACAGAATTAATGCGAATAGCTACACCCAAAATAGCATTGTCACAAATTCAATTTCCACAACCTATACTTCCGAATATTGACTGGTCCGATTTTTACGAACGGTTTGCCGATGAATGTAAAAGTAACGCAAAGTATGGTTGGTGTCTTTCATCTAAAATGTCGTTTAGTATGTACAGGGAGATAGCACGAACTGAAGACAGACAAGAGGTAAGGGATGCTCTATTTGCAGAGTTGTTCGAGAACAAAGATTCGGAATTATATATAGCCGAAAAGATATTTATAATTACCCAAAGTTCTGATAACTGGAAGGGATTTTATGAAGAATGTTTTCAATCTTTTGAAAATGGACTATATAAACCAATCATTCCAGCGCTAGTATCCTCAATAGAACATGAAATTTCCATTAACTTCGAAAGTAATGCAATAGGTGGACGACTAATAAAAGTAGCAGATCAGTCTATTAAAGAAAAGTATGGGCCACAGGGTATAGCTTATATTATGGGTGCATCAGTAATTTCATTACTTGAAAATGGGGTTTTTAAAGGTGATGATTTTACGCAATATAGACAACCACTATTGAATAGAAATAGGGTTTTACATGGAAGAGATGATCCTGAATCTTGGTCAAAAGTTGATGTGTATAAGTTGATGTCTATTATTTCATCTATAAAAATGTTTTCATTATAATACAATATCAGATTTTATATTAGCATCTCGAAGTAATGAGATGCTTTTTCTATTGGGAAGGAGTATTTATATGAACATACAAACGATTTCAATTGATCGTATTAACGCAGCAGTCTACAATCCGCGCATCGATCTTCAGCCAGGAGATCCGGAATATGAAAAACTAAAGCGTAGCATAGAAACCTTTGGCTACGTCGAGCCGATCGTGTGGAACGAGCGCACCGGTAACATGGTCGGCGGACATCAGCGGTTCAAAATATTGAAGGAACGTGGCGACACGGCAGTGACTGTCTCCGTAGTTAATCTTGACGATCAGCAAGAACGGCTGCTGAATCTAGCACTTAATAAAGTATCCGGCCGTTGGGATGATGAGGCACTTGCTAGACTACTAGACGAGTTGCAAGCTACTGGAGTAGAGCTTGATTTGACGGGATTCGATGCGGAGGAGATTGGCGAACTAATTGCTATATTACCGCATAATATCGAAGTACAGGATCCTGTTATTGATGATGACTTTGACGTTGGAAGAGCGCTGGAGAATATTAAAGAGCCTGAAACACGATGCGGCGATGTGTGGCAATTAGGTAGGCATCGGCTAGTGTGTGGAGATGCTACGTATTGCGATGATGTAGCGCTATTAATGGATGGTGCTAAGGCTTCACTGGTCGTAACAGACCCTCCATACAATGTTGCAGTAGAAAGCGACTCTGAGCGTCTTGCTGCTGATGGCCGAGATAGAATAATGAACGATGATATGCCTGCAGAAGAATTTGCGGGCTTTTTGTATGCCGTTTTTGAGCAGTACGCTTCAATCATGGCTTCTACGTCTGCAATATATATATTTCATCCGTCATCATATCAGCGAGAGTTCCAGGATGCGATGGAGGCTACGGGAATTGCTATTCGCAGCCAATGTGTATGGGTGAAGAATGCAGCTTCGTTTGGCTGGTCGCAGTATCGCTGGCAGCATGAGCCGATTTTCTACGCTCATATGAAAGGTAAAGCGCCTGCCTGGTACGGCGATCGTAAGCAATCAACCGTATGGCGATCAGGATTAGACGAGCCAGAACCTTCAACAGTCTGGGAAGTGTCTCGAGGTGATGTGAACAAGTATGTACATCCCACACAAAAGCCACTGCCGTTATTAGAGATACCTATCAGCAATAGTAGTAAGCGAGATGATATTGTGGTTGATTTCTTTGGTGGTAGTGGATCCACGCTTATGACCTGTGAGCAGATGGGAAGGGAATGCCGTACACTTGAGCTAGATCCATTGTTTTGTGATGTGATTAAGGAGCGATTCCGTGTATCGACAGGTATTGAGCCAGTTCTATTACAGCAATCTAAATAATAAAAAGAGAGGTGCGGAAACACCTCTCAACCAACCAGGGTAACACCCCAGCAAGAGATCATGCACAGTCGTGGCCACGATTTGCGAACGCATGATCTCATATCCATAATAATGGACAAATGGGGTGATTACCAATGCCTAATTCAGATGATTTACTTCAGCAGCATGAAGCTGAGATCATGCTTGGGATCATGGAGAGTAAGGAGCAGTACCGCAAGATAATTAAGGCTGCTATCGCTCGTTGGGTGAAAGACTTCCAGGATAATCGCATTGAGATTAGTACCGTTGACGATTTGAGGAAGCTGATCGAACTGGACATAGAGCTACAGAAGGACGAGCTGAAATAGATTTAACCTATTTGTGTCGGAGGTGGTGATCATGTAATGGCGAGGCAACGTAGTCCAAACCGTGGCAAAGCGAAACAGATGTGGCTTGATAGCAATGGAGAAATGCTACTGAAAGATATTGCCGCTGAGCTTGGAGTTAGTGATTCGCAAATACGAAAATGGAAGAATCAAGATACTTGGGAAGCTTCTTTGAATAGTAACGTTACCAATGAAAGCAATAGTAACGTTACTAAACGAGTAGGAGCGCCAAAGGGTAATAAGAATGCTGTTGGCAACATAGGCGGTGCACCGAAAGGAAATAATAATGCGGTAGGTAATCGAGGCGGAACAGGTGGTCCATACGGTAACAAGAAGGCGGTCACCACTGGAGAGTATGAATCTATTTGGTTTGACACATTGACAGATGAAGAAAAAGAGTTGCTCGACACAATTGATACTGATCCGATTCAACAGGCAGAAGAAGAGATTCAACTTTGGTCAATAAGGCAGTTTAGGATGCTCCAGCGGATAAAGAAGTTGAATGATGGTCTTACCGAAAAGGAACGCAGCGTTCTATACGAGCTTAAGACAACGAAGGATGTCGCCATTGTACACGATGAGAAATCAGGTCAGACAAAGAAGGTCCCTGTATCACGTGATGAACTAGTTAAGTCAAAAGTGGAGATAAGCACGTTTCGCAAGCTGGACGACATACTGAAGCTTGAAGAAGCGCTGACTCGCGTTCAAGACAAAAAGTTAAAAGCAATCGAGCTCAAGAACAGATTGATCGCAGTTGATGAAGAAAAGCAAGTCCGAACTGCGATACTTCAAATTGAATTACAGAAGCTTCAGGGCGGCGCTGGCGCAACACAGAGCTGGACCGAAGCACTTAAAGATATTGCTGAACGACGAAAAGCAAAGCGTGCTGAGGTGACTACAAATGAGTAAGCCGTACAACGTTGTAGCGGATCTCGTGCAGCTGCTTGATCTTTACTGGGACGATCCGGTGGCATTTGGTGAAGATATGCTTGGCTTTGAAGCTGATGAATGGCAAAAGGCTGCCATGATGGATGTGGCTAATCATCCACGTACTAGTGTCCGATCAGGGCAGGGTGTCGGCAAGACAGGTTTCGAAGCAGTGCTTGTTATATGGTTTCTTTGTTGCAGACCTAATCCAAAGGTGGTTTGTACAGCTCCAACAAAGCAGCAGCTGCATGATGTATTATGGGCGGAAGTAGCCAAGTGGTTAGAATCATCTATGGTCAAGAATTTACTCAAATGGACCAAGACAAAGGTTTACATGATCGGTCATGAGGAACGATGGTTTGCAACTGCTAGGACGGCCAACAAGCCCGAGAATATGCAAGGGTTCCACGAAGATCATATGTTATTTATCGTTGACGAAGCATCTGGGGTATCTGATGCGATCATGGAAGCTATTCAAGGTACGTTATCTGGTGAAGACAACAAGCTGCTCATGTGTGGTAATCCCACGCGAACGAGTGGCTATTTTTATGACTCGCATAACCGGGACCGAAAGCTATTTCGCACTCATAAAGTAGATAGCCGTGACAGTAACCGGACTAGTAAAGAAAACATTCAGATGCTCATCGATAAGTATGGAGCTGAAAGTGATGTTGTTCGCGTTCGCGTCTACGGTGATTTTCCCAAGGCTGAAGCTGATGCTTTTATTGCGTTGGAACTTACAGAACTCGCTGCAAATGCTACTGTGCAGCCTATCGGAGATACGCTTCATTTGGGAGTTGACGTAGCTCGCTTTGGTGATGATGAAACGGTTATAGCCCCACGTATTGGCACAAAGGTATTTGACCTTCGTTGTTATAACAAGCAGGATACGATGGTGACGGCAGGTTGGGTAATTGCAATTGGTAGAGAAATACTAGGCTTATATCCGAGACTAATGCAAGTTTCAATAAAAGTGGATGACAGCGGTGTTGGTGGTGGTGTGACTGATCGTTTAAATGAAGTCATCCTGGAAGATGGTTTATACAATTGGACAGTTGTTCCTATTAACAATGGCAGTAAGGCTACTGATGATGAAGTGGAGCATTACGAGAATCGTGGTACTGAGACATGGGCTACCGTTCGAACTTTACTGCAAGAGTCATTTTCGAAGCACATGCAAGGTTTGCCGGCTGAGGTTGAGTTGCCTGAGGATGAACGGTTAATAACTCAACTTACACAGCGCAAATATCGAATGACAAGCAAAGGGAAATTAGCGATAGAAAGTAAAAAAGATATGAAGAAACGAGGACTGGATTCCCCGGATAGGGCGGATGCAGTCGTATTAGCGTTTGTAGAAGAAAGAACAATGCAGTATAGCGACCAGCGTCCAAATGGTTGGTAGAAAGGAGAGTATCATGACGATCGTTTATACAAATAAGAAGTTTCCGCCGCCACCGTTCGACAAGGATGTCGAGCTAATGCGCTACTATCGCGCGCTATACGATGGCGATCATGATGAGATCTTCCCACGTGCAAAGACGGTTGGAGCTGATAGGCGCATGAAGTGGCGACGTAAGAGTTATAAAGAATGGGAACAGACTCACGAGACAATACAGAGTAATCATCCGTACATCGTTGCTAACTTTAGTTGCCTTGTCGCAGAGGTGCCTGCCGACTTAGTAAACCGTGCGTTAGGTAATATTTCAGCTGATACTGAGGAAGGTCCCGAGCTTGAATTTGTTTCAAATGTAGTTAGTGTATCCAAGATTAACGATAAGATATGGGCAGCTGTTACGCAACAGCAGGTGGACGGTTTTATCGCCTACAGAATTCGTCGTAATGACCAGGGCAAGGTTTGGTTTGAATGGCTGCTTGGCGATCGTTATTTGCCGCATGATGACGATCAAGGCGCCGACATCGCATGGATTGAAGAATGGGGCGACGAATCGAACAAGAAGCGTTTCTTACGAGTAGAACGGCAGCTACTTACTAATGCTGGTTTGTCGGTTCAGCAGTTGGTTTATAAGATGGATAGTGATAATGTCACAGAAGAATTGGATATTAAGCAGTATGCGCAGGAGTATGAAGCATCGGTTCCAGAAGATATTGACTTACCAGGTGTAACTGAGCTGCTCTGTGGCTACGTACCTAACGATGATACACTTTGTAACCCTAGAGGTCGTTCATCGCTTCGGAATATCGATGTGCTGCAAGAAGAAATCAATTGGACCATTACTCGAGACAGCATCGTTTTCGAAAAGCATGGAAAGCCGAAACTTGCTATTCCCCGTGCGCTTTGGGATACAGTGGCCAATACGAATCAAAAGCATTATGGTGCACGATTCGTTCGTAATGCTGATCTTGAGGTTGTCAGTTATGACGAAAAGAATGGTGCTGTACCACTGTATATAACATGGGATGCTAAGACAGAACATTCCTTTTCGCACGTTGAGAGGTTGATCAAGTATATGCTCGCTGTGTCTAAGACTTCGCCACAGGCTGCAGGACTTGAAGAAGGCAGTGGGGCAAAGGCAGCTGTTGCTATGCTTTATGAATGGATGGTATCGGTTATTAAAGCTGAAGCTATTCAAGCCAAGTTTGATACTGCGCTTAAGGATGCTATTCGCAAATGCATGATACTTGAAAATGTGCTTGGCTCCTCTCAATTAGAAGTTAAATCCCCTGTGGTTGAATGGGGCGACATGCTACCAAAAGCTGATAGCGAAAGGGACACAGAGGAAATTGCGAAATACGAAGCAGGTGTACAAGCGCTTGAGACGACCGTTAGACGTATGCATCCTGACTGGTCTGAGGAAGCAATTGAGGAAGAGATGACTAAGATAGAAGATGAGCAGACTGCTACTCGTATGAATCCGACATATAGCCAGCCGCCGAAAGTGACGTTATAGTATGACTTACGAAGATATTGTTAGGCTGTATGCGGAGACGGATGAGCGACTGCGATCACTTGTTCAACAGCTTGAAAACGGGAATTTGAGCACTAGACGAGTTGAGCAGCTGAATCGTGAGATAGAACAGATTGTAGCAGAGCTAGCGGAACGAGCTGGACTAAATGTAGCTACATTGATCGGTAATGAATATCGAACTGGTGTAGCTATTGCAGTTAATCAGATGATTGCTGCAGGGAGAGCCAAGGAGAGCATAGACGTATCCGTTAAGTCTCTACAGCACCAGCGCGCTGTACAGGCGATATCAGACGAAGCGTTTTATTCGATCCTTGAATCCACGGATAATATGGCTATGGACACAAAAGAGCGGATTAAAAAGGCAGTGCAGTTGGCAAACGAGAAATCCCTAACGCTTGGTATGAGCCGTAAAGAATCGACCAAGCAGGCAGTTGCCGAACTTAATACCAAGGGAATTACTGGCATCGTTGCAAAAAATGGTGCTGAAATACCCGCAGATAAGTATGTGGCTGGTGTGGTCCACTATCATCAGCGGAAAGCCCACGTCACCGGAACAGAAAACATGGCCACACAGAACGGTTATGATCTCGTATATGTCAACTATGTAGGCATTACCTGCGAGCATTGCGCTCGAAAGCAAGGGCGTGTTTACTCTCTTAGCGGCAATGACAAGCGTTGGCCACATATGACAGACGAGTACAAGCCGCCTTATCATTCACATTGCGTGCATAGCATTTCTATCTGGGTTGAGGAGTATCAATCACCGGAGGAAGTAGA
This sequence comes from Paenibacillus yanchengensis, assembly GCF_042684845.1. Lineage (NCBI taxonomy): Bacteria > Bacillati > Bacillota > Bacilli > Caryophanales > Paenibacillaceae > Paenibacillus > Paenibacillus yanchengensis. The sequence goes on from NZ_JBHUMH010000016.1 coordinate 221,776, forward strand.
ACGGCTATTAGATATATCTAATAAGCTCGGTGAAGAGACTCGATCAGAGCAACATATTAATCGCTATAAGGAGATACAAGCGCAAAAGGCACAGCTCAATGCAGATCGCAAGCAATGGGAGCGATATCGGGAGGTAGTTCAGGAGACGCCGAAGACGTTCTCGGCATTTCGACGAATGAAGAACAGTAATGCAGAACAATGGCAGCTTACTCAATTAGATTACCGCCGCCAAAGGCGACTTACGGCCAATCCGGAACTTGCTCTGCCAAACGCGGGTAAGGCCAGCGCTGCGGATGCGAAGTTTAGCAAGTATTTATTCAATCCGGACAATCCTGTCGGATACGCTAAGGGTGCTGCATTTACAAGTAGACTAGGGTATAATTCAGATAACTGGAAGAAGCTCCAAAGTGAAATCATTGAAAGGTCTAGCTTATATCCGTCAACGTTGAAACTAACGGATCAACACGGCTCACGCTATGAGCAGAAAATGATTTTATATGGCGTAACTGGGAAGCCGACAAACGTTGTAGTTGGCTGGAATGTTGCTAATAATGAAACTAAGATGACTACTGCATATATCAAGGAGGTGAAGAGTGGTGGAGGTAATTAAGCAATATGATGTAATCATACTCAGGGATGATCGAAAAGGTTGTGTTGTTGAAATTTTAGGTGAGCAAGATGTATTTATTATCGATATCGGCTCTTCGCCAGAAGATTGGGAAACGATTGAGGTTAGGCGAGATGAAATTGAAAAAGTAATTCCACAATAAAGCACTCTCGAGTTCGGGGGTGTTTTTGTTTTGTCTGAACGGAGTTGGTTTGTATGAAGGTCTTTACTTGTAATGATCATCGTGGTCATTATCCTGTTGGAGCAGCATCGGTCATTATTGCAGAGGATGAACAACAAGCTCGTTTATTACTTAGCGATGAGTTAGTCCAGAACGGACTTGATGATAAATACTTTACACTACAAGAGATAGACAGTTCTTTTCCCAAAGCAACCATTTTGCTTGATGGCCAATACTAGAGGAGTGATGAATTGAAAAAGCAGTTCATTATTGAGGTCGATGTTGTCGAGGGCACGGTTGATTACCAGAATCCAGATGAACTAAGTTATTTCGAAGTGCTTGGGGCAATGGAATTTGTAAAATTAATGATATCCAATAGGTACGACGATGAGGTCGCTGAATAGGCGGCTTTTTATTTTGTCCAAAACACCGTGATGACTTTAAAAGCTGCGGCAGGATAGTCCACCCGGACTTTAATTAGGAGGTTATTTATATGCACGAAATGATAGCAAAACCGTTTATCCCTATGAATCTGCAACTATTCGCTGGTGAAAGTGGCGGCGAAGGTGGTACTGGTGGAGAAGGCGGCGATGGTGGCACCGCTGGCGGAGGAAACGGTGAGAAGACTTTTACACAAGCTGAATTAGATACGGCTGTTCAAGCACGCGTATCAAGAGCAGAGAAAACAGCGAAGACAGCTCTCGCAAAGGAGCTTGGCTTTGATTCAGTTGAAGCTATGCAAGCTGCCTTAAAGAAGCAGGAACCAACGAAAAAAACTGACAAGAAGGATGAAAAACCTATAGATGTTGAAGCGTTGGTTGAAGAGAAGTTGAAAGCGAAACAAAAGGAGCAGGACGATCGCACGTTCAAGCGCCTGCTTACTGCCGAGGTAAAGGTTTTGGCGAACGAACTCGGGTTTGCCGATTGGGAGGATGCTCTTGCACTAGCTGATATGTCAAAAGTGACAGAGGACGACAAAGGCAATCTTATAGGCGTCAAGGAAGCAATGGATGATTTGCTCAAGAAAAAGCCACATTTAGGTAAGCAAAAGCCTGGTGCTGGTTCTTTTGGTGCTACCGTTCCTAACTCCCAGGAACAGCGTAAGAAATCACAGGAAGCATTGATTAATTTAGCAAAGAGTCGTGGAGTAGCAGGCGGTCAATCTGCTCATGATCCATGGGCAAATAAATAAGGAGGTCTTGAGATATGCGTTTACAACCAACAAAACGTTTCGAAGTACAAGATGAATATGAAATTCTTGCATCGTTTGAAGTTATTCGCGAAGTAACAAATGGAATTACAATTGATTCTACAGGTGTTGGAGCAGACAGTAATGGTGACAAGTTCATCAAGAAGGGTATGCCGATGGCTAAGATCGCCACATCAGGCAAATGGGTGCCTTACAATCCTGACGGTGAAGATGGTAGTGAAAACCCAACAGTTATTTTGAAACGTACAGTCAACGTCAAGGATGGCGACCATGTTGTCGGTGGATATGAGGTAGGCAAATTTATTAAAGAACGTATTCCTGTTACCGTGGATGCTGCACTTATCGCTAAGATGCCTCATATTGTTTTTTCCTAATTAGAACAGAAAGGATTGAAGAAAGTATGAAGAATAAAAGTATGTTTACGATGAACTTACAGCTTTTCGCAGCATCTGATCCGCTTGATTTAACTTTAGAAGAAGCACTATCTGGTGATGATCTACTCGTTTATTCTCGAAACTTAGAGGTGTCAAACGAGTACCTGCACCCTGTATTGTTCCCACCAAAAGAAACCTCTGAACTAACAGTTGATGTTATTAAAGAAGCATCTCAAAGCTTGCCGGTTATGGCGAAAATTGCGGAACTAGGAACTGAAGTTGAATATGCCTCTCGTGAGGGAATGAGCGGAACACGCATTGAAATTCCGAAAATTCAACTAGGTCGTTATATGGACGAGCGCCTAGTGCGTCTTGCTTTACAAGCATCTCAAAGCTATGGTTTGCGGAGTGAAGAAGTTAATCAACTAAGAAACAGACAACTCAATGACGCACAGTTTGCAGTGGATTCGATTCATGCTCGTCGTGAATGGATTGCTATGACGAGTGTTTGGAGCGGTGGAGTTAATTACATTGAAGGTAATGTCAACGTTCAGGTGGACTTTGGATACACTCCAGAGCAAAAGCCTGTTCTTACGGGAACGGACAAGTGGGATGATTTCGTTAACTCTAATCCATTGGATGATATTCAAGGTTGGGTAGATGCTTGGAGAGCGAAAGGTATTCGTTTACGCCGTGCTATGACGTCTCAGAAGATTATTACGTTGTTGCGTCGTAATCTCTCCATTAGGAAACATTATCATGGAGATCCAAGTGGCTCAGCACAACCACCAGCACTTACGAAAGGGCAACTCGATTCCGTATTTAGTGAGATGGAATTCCCTGTATTGGTTGCTTATGACACACAGGCTCGTACTGAAGATCGTGCACTGACTGGAGGTAAACTGTCATTTACAACCCTACGTATGGTACCGGAAAACAGATTTATTTTATTACCTGAAGGAACACTAGGTAATTATTTATGGGCTAAGACAACGGAGGAAATGATGGCTGAGATAGAAGCTGAGCAAACAGGTGATATGGGAATTTTCGTATTCCGAGATGTGACTAAGAATCCGATTCGTTTGCGTACAGCAGGTGTTGCATTGAACTTCCCGGCGTTTGCTTGGGCTGACAGTGTGGTATCAGCAACGGTTATCTAAGGAGTGCCTACGGGTGCTCCTTTTTTTGAGGAGTGGTGACTTTGAAAAAACGAATACAAGTACCTCTTTCTAATGGTCGTATCATGCGAGAGGATGGGACCATTATTGAACTGTTTGATGATGATGGAAACCTGAAAGTTAGTTTTGCGGGAGGTGGAGGCATGCAAGGTCCTGCAGGAGCATCCGCTTATGAGATTGCAGTTGAAAATGGTTATAGAGGAACGGAAATGGAATGGCTTACTTCGTTAAAAGGTGAGAAGGGAGAACAAGGAACACCGGGTACTGCCGGGACTAATGGTACCAATGGCGCAAAGGGAGACAAAGGTGATCAAGGTCCTCCGGGATCATATGACTTAACGGCAGTACTCCCTATTGCTGATCCAGAGACGGCAACATCGAAGGATGTCGCAGCAGCGTTTAACACACTTCTGGCTGCCTTAAAATCATAAGAAAGGGTGAATGTAGTGAAGGTCAAACTTAATCGCACTGTAAAAGTACAGGGTTCGTGGCGTGGACCAGGTGACGAAGTAATTGTTTTGGACGAACTGGGTAATGAGCTGATTTCAAAGGACTGCGGAAAGCTCGTCCCTAAGTCGCAAGCGGAGATTGATGCAGAGGAACTTGCGTTGAAAGCAGCGCAAGAGAAAGTAAAAGCTGAAGATGAAGCAAAGGCCCTTGCTGCTAAGGAAGAAGCTGAGCGTAAGTCCGCTGAAGCTATAACAAAGAAAGACGTAGCCGATAAGTCCAAGACTGCAGCGAAAGAGTAGGTGATAGTTATGGATCCTTTGGAAGTAGGAAGTTGGATCATAACTAACATGCTCGACACTGAAGCATGGCTCCGTGCATCCGATCAACGACAAACGGTCGCAGTTGTCCAGGCAGATCGTAACCTTGCCCGATGGTATCCAGATATTGAATTGTACACAGAAATCGTTGCATATCAAGCGATCTGGGAGTTACAGAGCATTGATCCAGCGCTCAAATACCAGAAGCACAATGTTAAGCAGGTGACCGACAATGGCGAAACTGTTAGCTATAAAGATGTTGAACGTCCTGTTGTCGCTCCTGATGTGCGTGCTTTGCTAGGTGCAACAGCTGATGAACTTGCAGAATTGGAAGCTGAAGAAGTAGAACAACGGCAATATGGTGGTGCTTTGATATGAGTTTATTTGGTTATCCAGCTACAGTTACTCATTTTCATTCGGAAACGGATGAGTGGGGGCGACCATTACCGCCTGTCGAAACAGAACGAGCTGCAAAAGTTGTGGAGGAACAAAAACTCATTAAGAACGCTCGTGGAGAGGAGGTTCTGGTTACCGGTGAAATCCATATCGAAGGCGCGATTGCTGTCAGCTTCGATGATTACTTTATTTACATTGATGCTCTGGGCAGAGAAATCCGTTACGACGTTGCCCATTACGAAATCCGAAAATATATCGGAACAGACGATGTAAAGAAGGTGGTCGTCTATGGCTAAGGGATACGGATTTAATTTTGGTATTGTTGGACTTGAAGCCATGATTGGCGAATTAGATGACATGGCAAAGAAGATTGACGAACGAATCGATGAGACTCTGGAAAAGCTGGCTCTTCAAATCATCCATGACGCTAAAAGATTGGCCCCTAACCTATCTGGAGATCTTGAAGCGGCGTTTCACATTGGTAACGATACTTCAGCCCCGTTTAATGTTGGTAAAGTTAAAAAGCTTATAGGAGTATCGTATATCGATTTTGGTACTAGTCCGGAAGTAAATGATTATGCTGTAGTACAACACGAAGGCTTCCGGAAGACAGCATCAGGAAAGATTGTACAGCTAACGCCTGGTGAAAAAACAGTTAGTAAGGGAGCATACAACGGATATTTGCCAGGAAAAAAATATCTCGAAAATGCAATTAAGATGAACGAGATGCTGATTATTGAAGAGCTATCTAAAGTATTGGAGGGATGAAGCGTGTTGTCGGAGGATTTGATTAATTACCTGGCCTTATCGGGCTTTAATGTATACCCAGATGAAGGCTTTATCCCAGCTGATCTACCAGAAACGAAGCTACCATGTCTTTTTGTATTTGCCAGCGGTGGCTATGCACCACATGACTATATTCCGCGTGACAGTCCGACATATCAAGTTATCGTCATGGGTAAGTCGTACAAGGCCAATCCTGCGAACAAGGCTGCTGCAGAGGAGGAAGCAAAGCACTTGATAGACTTACTGCACCGTAAGCACAATTACACAGCTGGCACTGCCTATGTATGGTCGAGCAGGGCGATGCAGTCTAATCCTATCGCGTTGGGATTAGATGAAAAGGATCGACCAATGTATTCAACTAACTTTATTTTTAGTGTGAAAGGAGCATGAACATGAGTGATGTAGATAAAATCTATGCTGGACCTGGTATTTTTGAATGGGGCGTAGATGAGGATGGTGAACTGGAGGCAGATGGACTTATTATCGATCTGACTCAAGGTGGAATTAATTTTACGACTACGACAACATACTTTGAACCGACAATAGATCAAACCGGAACGGCACCGGTTAAATCAATTGCAACTGGAACCACAGGATCCATTGATTTTGAAACGCCAGATATGGACTTTGAAAAAGTTTTAAAATATAATCCGAACGCTTCCAAGGTTGAAGATGGGACAGATCCGAAAAAAGTGAAATATCATGTAACTGGCTTGGCTGGAAAGGAACTGCCTCGAAAGCGAGCTGTTATTAAACCACAAGGTGTTACGGATCCTGATCAGTTTATTTATATCGAATCTGTAGGTATCAAGTTTGATATGAATGCTGCATACGTGTTAGACAACAACCGTCGCTTAACTATCTCAGCAATGGCATATCCTAGCTTAAGTGCAACACCGAAAGGATTGCTCTATACGTGGGGAGATATTACAGCGATTGCTTAACGATTAGAGAAAGCGCCTATTATGGGCGCTTTTTATGCGAGGAGTGATAAAGAATGATTGAAAAGAGACTAGAAGCTATTCGTAAATACTTATGTGCTCTTGAAATGCTTAGCCTACACTTTACTGATCTCAATGAACTTATAACATCAGGACTTTTGGATGCAGAAAAATTGTTACCTACAGCGAAAGCACATGCATTTATTGATAATACTCATAGTAAAGAACGATGGAATAAGGTTATAGCAAGTGCAAGTACATTAGTCGAAGCAGTTTCTTTAGCTGATCAATATGCTCGTGAAGATGTTTCGTTTGAATAAATTTGCGATAAGGGAGAACGGTAAAAATGCAGATGATCGTGTCTTATCTAGCTCTTGTTTTTGCGCTAATATCAAGTTCATTGACGTTCAGTAGCTATTTTATGAGTCGTAAAAAATATGAAGAAGTACTGTCTATTTATTGTGATTCAATAAAACAACATCAGACTGAAACAAACAAGCTGAAAAATGAAATAGATGAGCTTTACATTCGCTTGAATGCTATGCGTTTATATCTGAGTGAAGATGAATTAGAAGCTTTTTGTGAAAAGTTTTCCTTGCAGAAACCAGAGTAATGGTAAGTTCAGTTTTTTGAGACGGTTCAAATGGGAGATCTATCAATATGTAGCCTTCAACCGAACTGAAAGGTTTTAGTATACCCGTCGTTAGTAGTTCGTTCTCTATAATATGTATTTCTTTACTTGGCACGTATAGTTCGTCCGAGAGTAAAGTAAGCTTTTCCTTCTTGTGAAGTACGTATATCTGTTTTAATTCATTTGGCAAAGATGAGTTATTTGTAACAGATAAATAAATTATTGTTGTATACACTTTAGTATCCGATTGATAGACATTACGTCCCCAACTATCTATATAATCCTTGTCACGTTTAATTACAACAGAAGGCTTTGTTTCAAAAGAAGTCATTATAAAACGAGCTTTTTCACTTTTGTGTTTGATTAAATTTATGAACAAATTAACGACACTGATTAATAGCGCACTCCAAGCTGCAATTTCTGACCAACTTATTAAGTTACCATTAAAATTCAAATTCATTGTATCATCACCTGTAATCATCATAATCTAATTGATTATAAAAATAAATGCCAGTAAATTTCACATAGACAAAAATGAATAACAAGATTGGAGGAATGACATTGTTCCCATTCATAAAGAAAGATCGTGTTCAACTTGGTAACAAACAAATTGAAATTCCAAAGTTAACCCGAACAAGACTAAAAAAATTAACCGATCATATTGGCACGATCGGCGATTATCTCGTGAAGCTGTTTTTGACTCCTGAAAATGACCGCGCGGTGTTTATTGTTGCTGCAGCTGACGTCGCGATCGATGAAATATATGAACTTACATCCATTTTGAGTGATCTTCCAATTGATTATTTAGATGAGCATGCATCATTCGCTGAATGCACGGAGTTTCTCCGTTTAACATGGGAGATAAATGATATTAACGCAGCCCTGGGAAACCTGAACGGCCTAATTCCACCGATGGCACAACAATTCGTACAAAGCATAGTCGGCCGGATGCAGGCCAAAGAATAACCCAAGATGAATTTGTACTACGCTGCTGTTTGATATTAGGCAAGACGCAAAATGAAATTGAGAATGGTTATGCATGGATTGACTTGCCACGACTAATTGAACTACAAGGCGAACGAAGGGCGATAGAGCTGTTAGAAAATATCGAGGTTGCTACATTTCCTCATATTACCGACTCGAAGATTAGAGAAGCTATACTGAAGCAGCATCGTGATAAGTTACCTAAACCGCCACCTGAAACACCAAAATCAGCTCAAGAACAGTACGAAGCATTAAAACTACGGATGAAAGGAGGGTAAAACATTGACAGTTGAGATAGGAGAGTTGCGAGCTCGATTAACTGCTGAATCTCGGCAAATGCGTCAAGAGGTCCAAGCTGTGAAAAAAGACTTCATTGATCTTGGGGAACAAGGGAAAAAGTCAGCTTCTGACTTGAAAACGGTGGAAACAGCTATTGCTCTGGTCGGAGCATCAAAGGACAAACTTGCTATATTAACTGCTACATTAGATAACGTGAACGCTCGAATAGAACAGCAACGTAAAAAATTGGCTGAATTGAAAGCGTCTTATGATAACACATTTAACGAGTCTGCTAAATCTAAGCTGCAAGATCAAATTTTAAATACTGAATCATCACTTCTTAGATTGATCCAGACTTCGGACAGCACAGCACAGAAAATATGGGATTTAGAAGATAGCATTAATCAAGCGGGTGTTGTAAGTCAACAAGCTGCTAGTGAGTTTAATACTCTTGACAATGCATTGAAAGAGATCGGTCTCAACGGGGAACAAATTAATGTAGTAAAACGGCATTTGGATAATCTTGACCCGACGAAAGCAGACCGTCAATTAGAAAAATTAAGTGTAACGTTGAAAAAACTTGGTGTAGATAGCCAGAGCATTGATAAAATCAACCAAGAACTACGACAAACGGAGCAAGAATCAAATAGAGCGAAACAAGGTATCAGTGGTATAGCATCAGGGCTTGCATCTCTTGGAGCAAGTGCGGTGTTATCTAAACTGATAGATGGCGTAAAAACACTAGCAGGTGAGGCGCATCAGTTAGCAAGTTCTTATCAAGGACTAAACGTGGTAGCAAAATCGTTCAATGTAGATACAGAAAAAGCAGCTGATTTAGCAGATACACTTGCTGATCGCTGGGGATTAAGTAAAACTGTCATGGCAGATACAGTAAAGACATATCTGTCGTTAAACTTGTCTCTAGAAGAAGCAGAAGAGATCATTACAGCAACTGCAGATGCTGCGGTTTACAATCGTGAAGCGCACCTGTCATGGGAAGAAGCAATCAAACAAGTATCGCAAGGGATTAAATCTGGTAATTCTAACTTAACCGATGCAGCAGGTATTACAACGAATTTATCGGTGATGCAAGATCGCTATGCGAAATCTATCGGTACGACTGCAGCTAAGCTTACTGAGTCTCAGAAGATACAAGCGGCATATAACGGAATGCTTGACGAAGGAGCTATATTTGCTGGCAATGCTGATGACGCGATGACTGGTTATACAGGTACGCAAGCCACTTTCCAATCCACTTTAGCAAATGTTAGAACAGAGCTAGGCGAAGCTTATATTCCTTACTTGGAACGAGTATTGGAGTTAATAACACCATTATTAGGAAGAACAGCGGAATGGACAAGCGAAAATCAAGAAGTTGCTGCTGGATTGACAGCTGCTGCAATTGCTGTAGCAGGGCTTATTGCAGTGCTTGCAACACTGTCTGCTGCTCTGCTTGCAATAAATACTCTAATGGGACCAATTGGTTGGACTATAGTAGCCATAGGTACTCTAGTTGCAGGTGTTGGTGCATATACTGCAGTTACCAATCAAGCGTCTGAATCTGTAAAAGAATTCACAGCCAATCAAGAGCAGCTAAACAAAGCACTTAGCGATACATCTAATAGTTTGAACGCTAATCAATATGAAATGTTGCAATCCAACATGGAAACATTAAGTGAAGTGTTGGCGAGACGAAATGAATTAGAAAAAGAATATAACGAACTTACGTCAGCAGCTGAACGTGGTGAGGGATCAATTGAAAATACCCACAAAATGTTTGAACTAGCAGATGCCATCAAAGCAGTAGATAAAGAATTAAAGGCACTCGACTTCAGCAGTGTAGAAGAAGCTGAATTTGCCCTAAGGAACATGAAAAAAGCTTCTGATGAATCATTAGGAGCGCTTGTGCAGCTGACTAGGCAGCAGATGCAAGAGAACATTGCGCTTGTGGACAATATATCCGAGATGAAAGCTATGTCAGAAGAATATGATGAGCTGAACAAACAAGCTAACTTAACCGAACAGCAGAAAGCGCGGTTAGAAACTATTGTCAAGAAATTGAAAGCTGAGTATCCTGATTTAATAGTGTTGTTAGATGAAGAAAATCAATGGCATATTGAAAATAAGAATGCCTTAGACGATTATATCACTGGAGAAGAAAATCGTTTAAATGCTGCCATCGCTACTGCTAAACAGGTAATTGAAGCTGCTAAAATAGAAGCGGAAGAGCGTGTGCGACTAGCGCGAGAAAGCATGGCGGAAATAGAACGCATCGAAGCAAAAGGACTTACATCATCGAAAACATCGATGCCATTTTTAAGCGATGCAACAGCTGGTATTTTTGATAGAAACAATGAATGGGTGTTGAATCAAACTAAAAAGCAGCTTGTGAATGATATTAATAAAGGGAATTATAGCGTTAATGAAGCTAACAAGCTGTTGGATGATTTAACAATTGGTTATGATCCGTTTCGACGAAAAACAAATCCTGAAGTTCCAGAAGATAATAAGAAAAAAGGGAAAAAGGAAAAGAAAAAGAAAGAGAAAGAGAAAAAACAGAAGACAGCTGCTGAACTAGCGGAAGAAGAATATCAGAAGTCTCTAGCTTATATTCAATATAAGAAAGATTTGAACCAGTTGTCAGAAAAACAAGAACTAGCGATGTTAGAAAAGCTGGAGAATCGCTATAAACAGTACAGTGATATTCGTAAGGACGCAGAGGTTCGTATTTATAAGCTTAAAGATGAGATGTACAAAAAAGAATATAATGACGAAAAGAAACTAATGAACTATAAACAGGATTTAGGACAACTGTCTGAGAAAGAAGAGCTTGCTCGACTAGAAAAAATGTTAAGGAAGTACAAAGATAACACAGAACTACGAATGCAACTAGAAGTTGAGATTTATCAGTTGAAAGAACAAATGAAGGAGCAAGATTTTCAGCATAGCAAAGAGTGGATTGCCAAGGAAGAAAAGCGAATGATTCTAGCCGGCGCAACTGAAGAAGCTATCGCCAAAATGAAAATGTCGGCGTGGACTCGTGTTCGAAATCGTTATGCGAAGGATATGGACTTCTATAAAGAAGCTGATGAGCAAATAACGAATTTAAAAATCAATCAATTAAAAGAAGTGGCCAAACAAGAAGCAGAAGCCGCCAAAGAAAAGGAAAAGCAACGTAAGGATGATTTGAAACGTACACTAGACGCTATCAATAAAGCGAAGAAATCTGAACTAGATGCTTTGAATGAACGTCGCAAAGCGATTCAAAAGTTTTATGAAGAACAAAATGAGAACATTGATGATTCAGAACGTTTAAAAGAACGAAATGAATTGCTTGCTGAGATGGAAAAGTATCGTTTTGCAACAAGTGAAAAAGGGCAGAAACATTTTCAAGAGCTACAAGAAAAGTTACGTAAGATGGACATCGATCAACAGAAGCGTGATTTACAGGAGGAACGAGATCAGAAGCTGGAAGCAATAGATGATGAAAAGAAAGATATTGAAGCCTGGTATGATGAGTTGCGAGAAGCAACGGATGAACTAACAGGTGATCTGACTAAGCTTTACAAACTCGCAGATGATGAACGACTAAAATCATTTATCGATACGAATGAAAAAATTAAAGAAGAAATGGAAAAATTGAAAACGATTATGACGGGCGTATCTGCGCAAGATACGAAAGTTGTTGCTCAAATGATTGCGAATAGCGCTGCATGGGCTTCTGCCAATCCTGCAGAAAGAGCGCGATTGAGTGAAGAGAATGACAGACTTGGTGCATCAATTGGAGCAGTTAAAAATGAGATGCAAGGACGTTGGTATAAGCCAGATGGTACACCGCTCTACCATTCGGGCGGCATTGCCGGTGAAATGAACTTCCGTTCTGCTGATCAGCTGATGCCAGATGAAATAACGGCCATTTTAAAACGTGGAGAGCCGGTACTCACACCACAGCAGATTGGTAGTTTGGTTTCTGCTTCTGCTGGTAATGGTGGGGCTAGCATTCATATTGAAAAGTTTATGGAAGTAAACGAACCGGTGTTTGAAGATGGCATTGATCTTCGTTCTTTTGGTAGGGATACTGGCAACGAAGCTGCCGAAATACTTCGTAAGCAGTTAACAGGGGGTGCGTGATTTGTACGGATTTCGTTATCGGGGTCGTCATTCTTCCGAATTTGGTGTTGATCTACTATCATATACTATTAACTCACCTGAATTGAGAGAATATGAAGAGGAAGTACCGGGGCTTCCTGGTATCGTAGATTACGGTACAGAATGGAGCAAGCGCAGTATCGACATGCAAATTGACATTACACCAACGGCTAAACCGTTTAAAGTGCAGCAATCCAAAATATTAAACTGGTTCAAACCTACATTGCCGGCTGGAATCTTAGTCTTTGACGAGATACCAGACCGGTTTTATTATGCCAAATTTACCGGAAATCTAGGCATTCAACAATTTGGAACCTACGGTACGTTTGAGTTTGCTATGAAATGCACAGATCCATTTATTTATGGTCCTGAACAAATAGTGGAGAATACCATCACTAGTAATCCAGAAAGCATCTTTGTTGTATCGGCTGGAACTGAGCCAACTTACCCTGTTATTCGGTTACAGAATGCAGGCAACAACACGATCAACGGCTTTAGTTTAACTATTATATCAGAGGTCGAATGACCGAGGAGGCAACGCTATGGGAGCAATGAGTAATTATTTAGAGGTAGCATTGTTAAATGCAGTATTTCGTAACACGCCTTTCACTTCACCTACAACTGTGTATCTAGCTCTGTATACGAGTGATCCAACAGAAGCAGACACAGGCACGGAAGTATCCGGGGGAGCATATGCAAGGCAAGCAGTAACCTTTTCAGCCCCTACACAAGTTGGAAGCAAGGCAACGATATCTAATTCTGCCGATGCATCATTTGCCGTTGCAACTGCAGCATGGGGTACTGTGACACATGTTGGATTACGTACTGCTGCTACAGGTGGCAATTTGCTTTATTATGGACCAGTAAATAACGCGCGATCGATACTTGTTAACGATCAGCTTAAATTTCTCGCCGGGGAGCTTATCTTAGACCTCGATTAATAGGAGGTCGATGAAATATGTTTAATAGAGCCGGATTTAATAGGCTACGTTTTAACCGAGCGACTGTATCGGTTGTTAATTTATCAGCATCGCTACAAGCTGATAGTGGCATTACAGCAGACTACAAGCGAGTTATTTCAACTGGTATTATTGCTACCGCTGAGACAGGTATTGATATAACGATAACACGAGTTGTACCGCATACAGCTGCATTTAGTGTTAACAGTGATATTGAGACGAATGTAACTAGGGCAATTGGTTATCAATCTGCAACGTCAACTGAAGCTAATATGTTTGCAGAGGTTTTGAGAATTATATCTCTTGAGAGCAAGCTAAATGCTGAAGGGAAAGTAATGGCAGATAGTGCTGTGCTATGGAGTGGACAAGCACTAGTATCAGCAGAAGCTTTATTAAAAGCGAATCCATTACGAATACTAAGCTACGATGCTCATATGGGTGCGGAGTCTAAAACTGCGGCTAAAATAATGCGCATTATTAGATATCGAGCGTACTTGTCAGCTGCTGCTGGAATACAAACAGATGCGAGTAAATACAAGATTCAACGATTAAATGTTAACGATTCGTTTGCTCCAGGTGATGAAATATTTATCATCCCACAGTATAGACGCATTACTAAAAATGGCGAGAATGTGCGTCATATGTTAGAGGGAGATTGGATGATATTACTACCTGGTGAAAATCAAATACAATACAGCGACACGGGGATGCAGCGAATGATTAAGCAGCGCATTACTCACCGTGATCGCTTAATATAGCAGGGGGGTAGCGTTATGTTCAACCGCTCTGCATTCAATAGACTAAAATTTAATCGTTCTAAAGACCATAAAACATTATCGGCAGAGTTAAGTACATCTGCAGCTATACAAGCAAACGAACGCGTTATACTGACCACATCCGCACATTTGATAGCCGATAGTGATTTGCGGCAGCTAACATATATGTCTGCACATCTATCTGCGGATAGTAACCTTAAAGCTTCAGCAGGGCTTGTTATGCCGGTACAAATAGCCCTATCAGCTGAAGCTGAACTGGTAGCTCGTGCATCTAAGTGGCAGCGTCGTGAGATTGTTTTCAATGGCACGTGGCTTCCAGGGCAAGTCATTATCATTAATCATAAAGAACTGACGTTACTATTAAATGGACAGAATGCATTGCGATCAATGAAGGGGAAGTTTGGTTCGTTTTCGTTAGGGCTTAATGAGTTAGTTTATACAGACACAGCAGCTCTTCGCACTGTACTCGCTCAAATTATTTATCAACAGAACAATGTTTAGAAGAAGGTGATTACTATAAAAAGTGTAGATGAAGTACTGGCGCTGTATGCTGGTGATGATCGACTTGCATTTCTGCTAAATGCTAAAGAAGTCTTAGTTCGCGAAGTGATTAACGGCGAATTTTATGTTCAATTTGTTTATCCCTGTCAAACAAACGATGCCGAGCGTTACGGTTTATTGGTAGAAGGAAATGATATTCAGTTTCCTGATGGGGTAGAACGAGGACAGAAATTCCGTATTCGCAATGTAGAGGAAATTCGGCAAGGTCGAAAGATTTATAAGATCGTAGAAGCACATCATATCGCTTTTACATTAGGTAATTACTTCTTGGATAATTATATAGACTTCGCTGCTGCCAAGACGCTTCCTGAGATGTTGACGCTACTCGGATATGGTACGCCGTTCTCCTTTGTAGTGGAAGGTTCTTTCCTTGTCCAAGACATTTTCGACTGGGGCGAAAAAACGAAGTTTGAATTGCTGCAGGAACTGCGTCAGCTCTACAGTGCAGAACTGTATTTTGATAATTACGAAATTACATTGACTACACGCAAGGGCGGTAACTATGGCGCTCGTGTTGAATACCGGCACAATATGAAGGGTATTAAGCGAAAGAGTCATGATATGGAGCGTATTACAAGGCTCTATGGTTATGGGAAAAATGGTCTGACCATTGAAGGTTTATCAGGTTATCCAGTTAAATTTATTGATTCGCAGTATTTTGATCCACTATATCCGTTTATGGGTAAGGTAGAATTTCCCGAGATTGAAACGCAAGCTCGGCTGCTTGAGGAAATGCAGAAACATCTGTCCAAGTACGAACTGCCATCCGTAACTTATGATGTGGATTTTATCCAAATGGAAAAGATCGATCGAGAGTTTTTGGATGAACGATTGAAAGAGGCGGGCGATACGGTAACATGTTTCGATGAAGTATTAGGTTATTCATTTGATGCCCGTGCTGATTCATACGACAGGTATCCGTTCGAGAAGAAGTCTGGCCGCGCCAGTCTGACCAACTTTCGAGAAATGAAAACATCGGATTATATTTTCCAAGCTACCGTGGGCAGCAAGAAAGCAATAACTTATACAACGAAAAATGCAGTGCTAAAAGGTCAGAAGTATGATGACAGCATAACCTTAGTCGATGGATTTGGTATGAAAGTTGCTGATGACTTTAATCGAACAATGCTTCGGATTGGTCAGACTGCTCCTGGTGAATATGGACTAGCTATGTTTAATAAAGCTGGTGTGAGGACGATTTGGCAAGATTCTGCAACGGGAGATGCTGTTTTTTCTGGGACATTACAAGCGGCAAAAGGAAAGTTTACAGGTGAAATAATAGCACAGTCAGGTTTAATTGGGGGTTGGACGATTAACAGCAATAGTTTATCTGGATCCGGAATGATAAGTGGTGGTACAATCAACGGAACCTTTATACAAGGCGGATTAATTCAAGGTACCACCATGCAGACAAGACCACCAGGGCAGTATCCGAGGGTGGAGTTCTCTAGTACAGAAGATATGTTGAGACTACAAGGGAATGCAAACATTTCGATAGATCTTGTATCTAATCCAGGAACGTTTGGATCACCTTTGCTCTATTTTAATTTTCTAGGCGATACTACTAGGTTTGCGCAGTTGCCAGGTTTATTTAGAATAGACTCCGATAATGGTGTATTAATTGCGGGTCCTAGAGTAAGTATCGCAGGTTCTATGAGTATTAATGGAGGCACATCGTTAGGTTCAATCCCAGCGCCAACGGTTAGTTCAGAAGATGATTTGCTAAATAGCTTTATTGTTCTAACTGCTATTTTAAAAAGTATGAAGATATTGGCATAAAATTAAATACCTTCTATAATGCTTATAGGAGGGGATTCTATGAAAAAATTTATTGTTGGTATAATTATAGGTAGTTTACTGACTGTCGGAATACCTGCTGTAGCCAAAGAGGTAACAGAAGTAGTAAAAGCCAAAATAAGGGGCGATTACGAGGTTATGGTTGAAGACAAAAAAATTAGTTTAGAAAAACCTGTGTTAATTTACGATGATACTTCTTACTTGCCAGTAAGGGAAGTGGCATCTATTTTAGGAAAAGATGTAACATTTCAAAATGGAACTATTAACTTGAAAACGAAAACGATCGATAAAAACACGGAAATAAAAATAAAAGTAGTAAAAAAAGATGGAGAAGCAGATGAATTAACAGTGAAAATGGAGGAAGTAGATGGTGTTTTGCAGCCTTATATAGAAAAAACACCGGAAGAACTACTGTACAATTTGGAATTCGAGTTAAGTAATTTAGACTTTTCCATCAAGGCTGATAAATATGATCTAGAAAGAGTATCTTACAGTTCTGAGGAAGCAAGAAAAAAAGTAGAAGATAGGATATCGGATAATCAAAAAAAGTTAAAAGATACTGAAAAGCAAATAGCAGAACTGCTTGAAAAGCATCCGGAGCTAAAAAACAACTAAGCGAACAAAGAGGTCAATTAAATGAAGAAGTACATTGTGGGTTTTCTCGCGGGTGCACTTATATTTTCGGGTATTTTTCTAATTAAAGATACTGCGATATTTGGTGAAAAAGTAGAGAAAGAAATGGGAGTTATCCTGAACGGTGAAAGCTTTGGTAGAGGAATTGTCATTGATGGAGTAAATTACGTTCCGCTAGAAAGTATTGCTGATGTAGCAGGTTTTGATGTCAATTTTAATGACGAGAAAATATTATTACATGATAAGAAAATTCTACGTATTGAACAACTTAACGATGAGTTATTAGCTTTAAAAAAGTCACTTGAAAGTGCTTATGAAAGAAGAGATAAAACCGAAAATAAGATTGATTTAGAAGAACAAACTATAAATAAAACAAAACTTGAATTAGCTGCTTTTGGCCATGAAATGTCCCAAGAAAAATTTTCGTCTATGTGGGGTATTGTTGAGATTTCTGAAGTTGCTAAAGAAAAATATTTGGAAAAACTTGCAAAAGAAAAAGATGAAATACTTGAACTTAAACAAAAAATTAATGATATAGAAGTAGAACTTAAATGTCTGAACACATAAAAAATTAAAGTCGTCCGTTGGACGGCTTTTTTTGTATCCTCTTTAAGAAAGGAGTTAACCTCATATGGCAGTTGTTGCTCAAAAACTAGTAATAGAAGCC
This sequence comes from Paenibacillus yanchengensis, assembly GCF_042684845.1. Taxonomy (NCBI): domain Bacteria; kingdom Bacillati; phylum Bacillota; class Bacilli; order Caryophanales; family Paenibacillaceae; genus Paenibacillus; species Paenibacillus yanchengensis. Next base: position 239,652 of record NZ_JBHUMH010000016.1, read on the forward strand.
GATCCAAATCGACCGAAAGATGAGATCATTAGTATTATTGCAGCGTACTTGCAAATTTGGCCGGGAAGCGAGACGGTTATTCTAAAAGCAGTACAAAAAGAGATTGAAACAATCATTCAGAAGTATGAGAAGAAGGGAGGAAACGAGCATAATGAAAATCATGTATCCGGGCATGCCCAACAGTCCAACAACAGAATTGGCAGCAGCGATCACAGCAACACAGACGACGATCACAGTACTTAATGGATCTGCACTTCCTGATGCGCCGAACTTAGCTGTTATTGGCGGGGAAGGAGAACTTGCAGAAACAATTCTTTATACCAACAAGTCCGGTAATACGTTATCGGGAATCACGAGAGGTCTGCAAGGAGTAGCAAGAGCGTGGGAATCTGGTCTTGGGATTGCGCGGAATTTTACAGATGTTGATTACGCCGCATTGGTTGCCAACATCACCAATCATGACGAGCAGCTGACAGGAGCAACCGCAACACCTACAGCTAATAGGATAGCTATGTATGATGTTAACGGTAGGTTAAAGAGTGGCGCAGCTCCATCGGCTAGTAGCGATGTATTGCGTAAGGTAGAGTTAGATGTGGTAAATACGCAGATGGATACTTTAAATACGGAGATGGCTAATGTAAAGCAATCTGGCAGTGAGTTTAAACGTGATGTCGCTGGTGCTATCACTGCCAAGGGAGTACCTACAGCACCAGACGCAGATAAACAGACGTTTGTTGGTAACATTAACTCTATCGTAACCGATCCATCAGGCGATGCAACCGCAACTGCTGCCGACTTGTTGAGTGGTAAAACGGCTTATTCAAAAAAGCAAAAGATTACTGGTACAATGCCTAATCGGATAGGGACACAACAAGCGACTAGTGCTCAAGTTGTTGGTGATAAATTACAGATTAAAGTACCTAACGGTTACTATGGCGATAGTAGCATGGTCGAGAGAGATGTAGAGGTTGTGGATATAGAACCTAATGAATTATGGTCCAGGAGTGATATCGGAGGTAGTCATAGTGTTTATGCAGATGCTCAAGGAAATGTGTATTGTGCTCATAGTGCATATATGGACATAACAATACGAAAGTTTAATAAAAATGGAAATGAGATTTGGTCAAAATCGGATGTTGATTATGGTAATGGGGTTTATGCAGATGCTCAAGGTTTCGTGTATTGCGCTCATGGTGTAGATGCAAATCGAAAATCTATTCGCAAACTAAACAGTGGTGGAGCAGAGATTTGGTCAAAAACAGATGTTCCATTAGGGCAAAGCGTTTATGCCGACGCTCAAGGAAATGTATATTGTGCCCACAGATTGGATATAGGTCGAAAATCTATTCGCAAACTAAACAGTGGTGGAGTAGAGATTTGGTCAAAAACAGATGTCCCAATTGGTCAAAGCATTTATGCAGATGCTCAAGGAAACGTATATTGTGCTCATGGTACGAGCAGCGGCAAATTCATTCGAAAGTTGGATAGTAACGGAAATGAGATTTGGTCAAAAACAGATGTTCCATCGGGGGGTGGCGTTTACGCAGATGCTCAAGGTTTCGTGTATTGCGCTCATGATATAGCTGAAAATTATAAATCCATTCGCAAATTAAATAGCAGCGGGGTAGAGATTTGGTCAAAAATAGATGTTCCATATGCTCGTAGTGTTTATGCCGATACTCAAGGAAATGTATATTGCGCTCACGCTGTAGTTTCAGATCAAAAATCTATTCGCAAACTAAACAGTGGTGGAGCAGAGATTTGGTCAAAAAAAGATGTTAGGTTTGGACAAAGCATTTATGCCGATGCTCAAGGTTTCGTGTATTGCGCTCATGGTGCAAACAGTGGTAAGCCAATTCGCAAGCTCCAACGTCCTCTCTTCGCATTAAAATAAAAAGGAGTCGATAATATGTCAAAACTATTAATTGGCGAACTCGTAGCGCCTAACAAACTACGAGTACAAACCATATACAATCTAGAGGTAGCCGAAAATGCAGAATTAGATTTGTCGCAAGGGGTCGTTGTAGCGGATGAACCAGAATTTCCAGCGCCAGAATTCGGCAAGGCGCATATATGGTACGTAAACCCTGAAACGGGAGAATCGTTTTTTGAAACTGTTGACCGACCATTAACCGAAGAAGAACAACGTACACAGACTGATTTAGATAACAAGGAAGCCATTGCAAACCTTTACGAACTAATGTTAGGCGGTGGTATCGATGGTTAATTTACAGCCGATTATCAATGTGTATGTGTCGTTGGTAAAAGCAGGTCGCAAGACAATAGAAGATGTTCCAGCTAATATTCGTGACGAGGTAACAATTCAAATAACAGGTAAACCATACACCGACTAGGTGTTATTTTTTTGGCTAAAAAGGAGCTGATAAAGTGGACGCATTATTTAAAACGATTATCGCTGGTAGCGGTGCAGTAATAACATTTTTGCTTGGAGGATGGACTAATCTTATGACGGTGCTGCTGGTGTTTATACTGATTGATTTTGCACTAGGGGTAACCCTAGCAGGTAAAAACGGCAAGTTAACCAGTCGAGAGATGTGGTTCGGCGTGACTCGTAAGTTAGGTTCGCTAGCCATTGTAGCAGTGGCTCATATGTTAGATACGATTTTAGGAGATGCGCACCTGATTAGGGATGCTGCTATCTTTTTTTATTTGGCGGGCGAATTGTTGAGTTTGACCGAAAACGCTGGTCAGTTAGGCATCCCAATACCATCAGTTGTTAGTAAGGCGGTTGAAGTATTGCGTGGGAAGTCGGGTGAAAAAATTGATACAGACCAAACGCATCAATAATATTGACGTTGATTATGTTATTGCTGATCCTGCTATTAATGATATTGGAATTAGTTTTAAGATCGGTGCAACGGTCAAAGAGTTAGGACAACAAGCAGCTGCTACGGTGGCTGCTAATTTTAATTATGCTGATAATGCGACTGGCACACCAATAGGCTTGGTAGTAGACGGCGGTAAGACGGTTATAGGAAATATAGCCAAGACCGCTGCACGTGATGAGTTATTTGCTATGCCTAATGGTACGTTACACATCGGCAAAGCTCCTATGGGTGCGGTATGGGCTGTGCAAGGCAGTCCTAGATTGTTGCATAACAAAATTAATATTATAGCCGAGACTGTCAAACGTGACCAAACAGGCAATGACATTTGGCAGTCAAAAGCATATCGACTTGCTGTAGGGCTTACTGCTGATAATAAGCTTGTAATTGTACGCACTAAACAAATCGTATCGCTTAATGCATTAGCTAGCATCATGACTAGTCTAGGGTGTATTGATGCACTCAATGGAGATGGTGGCGGCAGTGCTTACTTATGGCCGTCTGATAATGGGTGGGGTCGTAAGATGGGGGTCGCTCTTACAGTGACGAAAGGAGAGGATAAAGTGAGTAAGCATATAGGGGATGCAAATCCAAAATTAATCATTGATGCTGGTCATGCTGGAGCTGATCCTGGAGCCAGCGGAAATGGTATTGTCGAAAAGCACATGGTGCTGGATATATCGCTCTATCAGTACAAGCGATTTAAGGAGCTAGGCGTGCCTGTTGCCTTGACTCGTGATAATGATAAAACACTACAACCTAATCAAAGGACAACAATAGTCAAAAACAGCGGCGCAAAGCATTGCATCAGCAATCATATTAATGCAGCGTCATCTACAACAGCCAGCGGTGCAGAGTTAATCCATAGTGTTCATTCCAATGGAAAATGGGCTAAGATGATGGCTGATAGTCTAGCAGCTGCTGGTCAAGTATTACGTCCTAAAGTAACTTATTCAAAAACAGCATCTAATGGACAGGACTATTATTTTATGCATCGCCAAACTGGTAATGTGGAAACGGTAATTGTGGAGTATGGTTTTTTGACTAATAGCGTGGATGCGAAAAGGCTAAAGGATAATTGGCAGTCATATGCCGAAGCAATTGTTAAAGCTTACTGCTTGTATATCGGTCATAAGTATGTAGCGCCTAAAGCTATTAAACCAGCAAGCGACAGCGTGGATGTAGTTGTTAATGGTAAGCTGCTAGACCAACAAGGTGTGCTTATAGACAATGTTACGTATGTGCCTGTTAGAGCTGTGGCTGATGCGTTAGGGGCTAGTGTTAAGTGGGAACAAGTAACAAAGACGGTTTTTATAAGTAAATAAAAATTTAAACAATGAGGCTTTGAAATATCATAGCCTCATTGTTTTAAAACTATAGGGGTAGTGTATCTAGAAGTTGTTACTTTTGTTAATAGTTAATACTACTAGTACCCATAGCAACTTCATAGAAGTCTGTTGGATTGTTAAAAACCGTCGCTTTAACCATGAAGAAAATTTCACAGTTTGCTGGTAAGTAAACCCTGCTGACAAACTTAGTAGAGAGAAATTTATCAACAGCTTGAGCTGAAGTAGAAGAGATTCCATCAGGATACCTAATGAAATATTCAAAATCATAAACATAATTGTAATTAGATCCGATAGGGGGCCTCAAAGAAAAATCAACGAAAAGTGGCGAATTAGTTGTATTTTTCCAAGTGAAAAAATCCACATCAAATTGATTTGATAGAAATAAAGACATGAATCCTGTATTTGGAGAAATTGGAATGGCTGTATCTATTGTATCACCAATACCAGCGGCAAATGGCTTGATACTTTCCGCATAGGCGGATTGAGCAAATGTCAACATAAAGAGAGCAATTGCAACAATAAAAATTTTTTTGAATTTCATAAAAGTTCCTCCTGCTAGATTATATTAGATGCTGGCCAGCAACTTAATTGTAACTGATTCCAACAATTGGTACAACTATAAAATGATTGGTATTTTCCGAATCACTGATTGCGGCTAATAAAATAAACTATTATCTCTTGGTGGAATCGCGAGTTCGTGCAATAGTGAAAGCATTAGTTAAAAGGGATAGCATGACGAGGACTGTAGGATTAATAAGTGAAGTAAAAGCCTGTCGACCATAGCTGGTTAGCAGGCTACTTTATTTATTATAAATTATCTATCGCATATTGTGCTTCTTCTTTAGTGAACTTTTCACCATACTCTGAAGTCAATTGATTATAAATTTCCTTATCCGACATATTCATCTCTGCATATAATTGTGCCGATTTTAATGCATTTTCTTTCCAATCAAATACAATGTTATCTATTGCATATTGAGCGGCTTCTTTAGGGAATTGCTCTCCGTATTCAGATGTCAATTGTTCATAAATGCCTGCCTTTGACATAGGCATCATTTCAGCATATGATTCCGCCGATTGTAATGCTGCTTTATATTCCCGAGGAATCTTTGCTTCGGCTTCTTGTTTAGCTAATTTTTCAGCGGCAGCTTTAACTTCTGCATCTTCCTTAGCTTTCTGCTCAGCAGCAGCTTTCGCATCTGCTTCTTGTTTAGCTTTTTTTTCTTCTTCTTTTTTAGCCTTTTCCTCAGCAGTTTCCTTATCTGGTGTACTCTCAACATTTGCAGTTGGACTTGGCGAACTATTAGACTTTTGATTCCCTACACTATTTGAGGAACAACCTACAACGATAAGAATGATAAAAAAAGCCGATACAAAACTCTTCAATAATTTCACTTACTTACTACCCCTTCCTAAAAACAATGTTTATTGGTAGAACAATCTACATATTACCACGGATTCCCAAAAGCGACTATATTATTACCAAAACTCATCGGTCCTCACATCATGACTATGTTTTCTCAGAGCAGAAAAGATTTTGCTACAACGGTCAAAGGTTTTGCAGGTACGTTGGCGCTATATGAGAGTGATTGTGTTGCATCTCGTAAAGGCGGATAGCAAAGCTCACTCCGATGCACTATTACGCATCCTAATCGCTCTACATTAAATATCTAACAACACCAACTTTAAGATTGTCATAGGGCAGCCAATTGGCAAGTATATGCCGAAGCAATTGTTAAAGCGTATTGCCATTATATTGGTGTTAAATATTTAGTCCCAAACAATAATATGGAGGTTGATAGCGTGGCAAAGGACGTACCCAAAAATCATTGGGCGGCTACTAGCATCAAAAAAGCCATGGATAGCAAAGTTATCAATGGGTTATGATGATGGTACATTCAAACCGAACAACATCGTTACTCGTGCAGAGTTGGCAGTTATTTTAGATCGAGCAGGAATGATAAATAAAGGAAATTTCTGACCAAACAACTAAGATAGTTTTATTTATTGATGATAGGATAAATTTTAAAGTGAATTAGTTAGCCTAAGTAGCCTTTTCTATTTTAGTACCTTGTGCTAAAATCATAACTAACGAATATTAGAAGGGAGGGGACGATAATTAAAACTCGTGATATAGATATTCGCACCTCTCTTCATGTTCTTTTGCGTAAGGAACACCAGAATGAAGATGACACTTTAATTCTAGATGAGCTTGCATTATGTCAAGGTGACGCTAGGATTGATATTGCAGTTGTGAATGGCTCGATGAGTGGGTATGAAATTAAAAGTGAAAGTGATACGTTAGAACGATTACCAAAGCAAAGTGACACCTATAATAGAGTTTTCGATACTGTTACTATTTTCACTGCTTCTAGGTTTATTGAAGAAATTGAAGATATTATTCCTAATTGGTGGGGAATAACTAAAGCTGAGATGGAAGAGGAAGGAATAGTTCATTTCTTTCAACATAGAATCCCTGAGCAAAATCCAAACGTTGATCCTTTTGCAATTACGCAATTACTTTGGAAAGAAGAAGCGCTCTCAATATTAAAAGAACGAGACTTGCATAAGGGGTATCTTAGCAAGCCTCGACAGGTTTTATGGAAAGTTATCGCAGAATCTCTTGAGTTAAATGACTTAAAGAACGAAGTAAGAAATAAACTTAAGGCAAGAACAAAGTGGAGAGTTCACTAGCCACATATGTTAGATGATGATTGGTTCCTGCCTTGCGCCAATTTGTCGCATTGCCAGGACCGTCATTACTTTGTGATACTTCATAAATATAAAGATCGCCTTCTGAAAAGTTTCGACCTGAATATTCAGGGTGTTGCACGACTTGATCTGCAAGGTCGTGGTATTGGGAAGCGCCAAAGCGCTTAGTAATTTTACCCTTAAATATAATGTATTTGTCTTCAGCCGTATATCTAATGTTTGCACTCATATTAATAACTCGTGGGTCCCCTTCAAAAGGTACTGGGTTAGAGATTCCGTAGTCCCCGAAAATCGGTTCTCTTATAGCTGTTTTACCTTGCATCATTCTTTTCCACAATATCCATTCTGATCGCTCAATCTGTCCTATCGTATCAGCTCGCACTCCTGATAAATCTTTAGGAAATCCAGTCCCGCATAAGATTAAGTTTCTCCATTTATTTAGATAGGGGATAGAATTAATTAGTCCTGTAATAAAAAAACTAGTTCTAATTATATGATTGGGATCAGCGTAGCCATAATCCACAATTAAATCTACTTGATCGGGATTCAACTGGATTGCTTCTAGCAGATTGTCGATTGTCAGTTGGAGAGAATCAAAGTCCTTTTCAGTTATGCGTATTGCAGCACCTAGTTCATCAACTACATTGGCACTTACTACTTCAGTATTATAATGAGAGTCATAAATAGAACATGTAATAGGGATGAGAGGATTTTTTCGAGATCTCGCTTCTCGAAGAATATACGCGAGCGGATGTTGCCCCGTCATCATTCTTTCATTTGCGTCAATGTAAAGTAAATCGATAAAAGCTCCTTGAGACCAGCAACGAAGTAGAGTATCTCCGAAATTTTGGAGATGCTCATCTATGGTTTTCTTAGGTACCTCGTTTTCAAAATCCCAATCAATAGGTGGGATCTCGATAACAGGAATAATACTTTCTTTTAAAGCAGGAGATAAGGCCTCCAAAGCTTTTTGTTCACCCTGTTTCCATTTAATCACTGGAACATAATGTTTTCTACTTAAAGTCATAGAATTAGCCTCCTGAGCTTTTAAATTCCCTTATTAGCTAAGGGTATCCTAGGTCATCAAGTCTATTCGATTATACTCCAAAAGTCGCATTTTGGCGATATATAGCAAATAATAAAACATTTATGCTATCATACTAATTAGAACCTATTTACGTTTGCTAGGGCGCTTATGTTTGGTTTAAAGAATATACAAAATAAACTATAATATCATGCAAGCTGGGTGTATGATTTTATGAATAGTATTTGGGAGTAATAGGGAGATATATGGCTATATTAAAAGATATTAACGGAGAAACTGTGTTTGAATTCAAATTTGTACGTCATTTCCCCGGAGAGTTCGAAGGAAGTAAACTCAAAGTTAAAATTAGTAGTAGTAATGGAAGTCGAGAGTTAGTTTTTGGTTGGATGAATATTACACTTAATAATTTTATAGCTTTATTAAAAGATTTTCCAGGGGATAAGTATGATAGAGTGTTTGATCATTCTGACGAAAATTTTGAATTGAAATGGTTGCATGAGTATCGATCGGATTTGTATGTCCTGTTTTTTGTGTATGACGGGTTTTTCCTTCCCCATTTAAAAGTAAGTAGAGAAGATTTGAGAAGTTTAGGAAATGAGCTGGAAGAAGAGATGCGAGTTGCTCCAACAGAAGAGCCAGAATAATTAAGATCGATAAAAGCATCCCTGCGGTGCGGGGAATTATTTTAATGTTCTGGCAAAGTGGAATAATAGTCTAATACTGCAACTCAAATTATAAAATTCGGTAGTAATGCCAAACAACCTTCCGATTAATCAGAAGGTTGTTTAATCTTGATATGCGCTGCCTCGACTTGAAACTTTCAATACAAGTATCACTAATTGTTGATCAACAATTTCATAAATGATCCTATATTCACCAACTCTTTTTCGAAACTGTCTTTCACGACCTACAAGTCGTTTAACTTGAGATGCACGATAAGGATTTTCGGCAAGTTCTAATAATGCGTTTTGAATACGTAATCGAACAGTATTATCTTGCTTTTTCAGAAACTTTTCAACATTCTTATCAAAAATCAACTTATACATTTAAGTCACCAAATACATCATCGAATGTTGCATACTCTCCATTAGCAATTCGTTTTTTGGCTGCGTCAATTTCTAACGCTTCTTCTTTGTCAATGTTTTCTTCTTCGTAGATACGAGATAATAAATCACCAATTGCAGGTAACTTTTCATCAGGTATTTGGTTTATAAGATGGTGAAGTTCTTCTCGAGTTAAGGCCATAAATATTCACCCCATTTAGTTTCTTCATATACATAGTATACAGGATTCGATTTATATTAGCCAAATATATTGTGGGTAAAGTAATTACATGTTTTTTTTCATCGTGTTACAATTGCAACAAGAGATTAGACAGGAGAAGCAATAGTATGTCCTTAAAATACGTCCATCCTGCCGATGTTAATGATATCACCTTAATAGATATACTTGGTACGGATACGGATGAAGTGGCTGATAAAGTGCAGCTGGAAATAGAGAAAAGTAAAATTTATAAAAATTTAAGTATACTGGATGATCGTGAAAAAGAAGTTGTAATCAATCGTTTTGGATTGATTTCTGGAGGCGAAGAACGAACGCAACGAGAAATCGCCAAAGAGTTAGGTATTAGTAGAAGTTATGTTTCGCGAATAGAAAAAAGAGCACTGATGAAGCTATATCATGAACATTATAAAAAGAGGTAATTAACTACAGTAATGTCAAACAACCTCCCGATTAGTTAATCAGGAGGTTGTTTAATCTTGATACGCGCTGCCTCGATTTGAAACTTTCAATACAAGTATCACTAATTGTTGATCAACAATTTCATAAATGATCCTGTATTCACCAACTCTTTTTCGGAACTGTCTTTCACGCCCTACAAGTCGTTTAACTTGAGATGCACGATAAGGATTTTCGGCAAGTTCTAATAAAGCGTTTCGAATACGTAATCGAACAGTATTATCTTGCTTTTTCAGAAACTTTTCAACATTCTTGTCAAAAATCAACTTATACATCTAAGTCACCAAATATATCATCGAATGTTGCATACTCTCCATTAGCAATTCGTTTTTTGGCTGCGTCAATTTCTAACGCTTCTTCTTTGTCAATGTTTTCTTCTTCGTAGATACGAGATAATAAATCACCAATTGCAGGTAACTTATCATCAGGTATTTGGTTTATAAGATGGTGAAGTTCTTCTCGCGTAATGGCCATAATCATTCACCTCAATTTTATTTGTTTGTACATGTATTATACAGGATGGAAATTAAATTAGCCAAATAAACTACTTGGTTTGTAATACTATCGTATTTATAAGTCCTTAAGTTGTTTTAGGACTAACTCATGTTTTAAAAAAGGAACAGAAAGAGCTTCTAGTTATTTCAATTTTATTATTTCGATTGATAGTTGTAAAATTGCTGTAACAATTGAAATTATACCAATACTAATTGTTATAATGGATTCAATTCTACCTTTTGATTCTCTACTTGTCTTAGTCTGATCTTTCTAATCTTTTTTTGAATTATTAAAGAAATAAGATAAACTATATAGGAATATACCAGATCCTATTAAAAATAAAAGCACGTTTAAAGATTTGACAACATATTTGAAAGCCATGTTACTAACATAAATTCTTTGATATCCTTCGAGCAGTATCAATGGAATAAAAAATATATTGTTGGTTGTTGGTGTAGCAGGTGGTATTGCTTTAGTGGGGGATATACTGCAAGGCATCATACAGGGTGTGTTGGTGACTGGCGCTACTGTATTGGGGCATCAACTTGTTAAACAAACAATTAATAGAGAGTAAAAGACAAAGCCTGTCAACCGTAACTGGTTAGCAGGCTATTTTAGCTTATTATAAATTATCTATCGCATATTGTGCTTCTTCTTTAGTGAACTTTTCACCATACTCTGAAATCAATTGATTATAAATTTCCTTATCCGACATATTCATCTCTGCATATAATTGTGCCGATTTTAATGCATTTTCTTTCCAATCAAATACAATGTTATCTATTGCATATTGAGCAGCTTCTTTAGGGAATTGCTCTCCGTATTCAGATGTCAATTGTTCATAAATGCCTGCCTTTGACATAGGCATCATTTCAGCATATGATTCCGCCGATTTTAATGCTGCTTTATATTCCCGAGGAATCTTTGCTTCGGCTTCTTGTTTAGCTAATTTTTCAGCAGCAGCTTTAACTTCTGCATCTTCCTTAGCTTTCTGCTCAGCAGCAGCTTTCGCATCTGCTTCTTCTTTAGCTTTTCTTTCTTCTTCTTTTTTAGCCTTTTCCTCAGCAGTTTCCTTATCTGGTGTACTCTCAACATTTGCAGTTGGACTTGGCGAATTATTAGACTTTTGATTCTCTACACTATTTGAGGAACAACCTACAACGATAAGAATGATAAAAAAAGCCGATACAAAACTCTTCAATAATTTCACTTACTTACTACCCCTTCCTAAAAACAATGTTTATTGGTAGAAAAATCTACATATTACCACGTATTCCCAAAAGTGACTATATTATTACCAAAACTCATCGGTCCTCACATCATGACTATGTTTTCTCAGAGCAGAAACGATTTTGCTACAACGGTCAAAGAGGTTTTGCAGGTACGTTGGTGCTATATGAGAGTGATTGTGTTGCATCTCGTAAAGTTATGTAATTATAGTACTCTTTTTAAAAATACTTTTTATAGAAGGGACAAATCAGTGGCTACTATTATAATAGGAAAACATGGTACATAATTGACATAAAAGATTAATACATGGTACTATTTGGTGCATATCTAGCCTATTAATAACTAAACGCATAGTAGAATAGGAGCGATAGTGTGAAAAAATCGTACAACAAAATCGTGGTTGTTATTTTGGCACTATCTTTATTCTTCTCGTTTAATTTCGCTGTATTCGCAAAGGAAAATGCTAGTTCCGATGAGGTTACCTATCAAGTTACGGTCATAGATTTTGAGACAAGCAAGGAAATTGGAACAAAGTCAATTACAACAACCGTTGATAGAGTAGTCGATGGGGCGGGGTAATTACTGCAATAATTACTACTACTAACTATGACTTTCTAATTTAAAATATGAAGATGATCCTTTGTAGAAGGATATGTGTTTACATTTCCATATTATAGTATTACAGTGTTGAGTATGGATTTTATTGATCACTATATTTATGTAAATTGGTGAAACAGCCAGCAGTTAAATACCTGCATTTGATTATCATAGCTGATTCTAAATAAGAGTTTTTTTAAATCCTATGGTTCCAATGCTTCTAGTTTTAATCTGGAGGTGTAGATATGAAAAATAAACTTATATTGTCTGCAGTTATTTTTGGATTAATCGCTGTTATCGTACTAATATTTTTGAAGAGTTATGATTTTCCAACTTCAATAGACATTACAAAATCAGCAGTAGCTTTTGTGGGAGATAGTGATTATCCAATAGAAAACACAACAGTACGAATTAAAGGGGTTTTTTATCGTCCTGTATTTGATGCCCATTTTTTTGAAGGGAAAATTGCAATAGAACAACATGAGTTTACCGATGATTTTGAAAATCTACACGTACCAGTTATTAAGAAACGAAATGGGGTTGAGATGAGTAGTCTATTTTATACACCAGATGAGTATCCTTTTCCTTTGTTAGGAAGTGCTGTTATATATTTTTCGGATAACTTTGAATCATTTAATATTATCGCAAACGGAGAATGGGTGGAGCAACCAAAAACAACACGATATTACATCGTAAGTGGCGAATCAATGGAAGATGTTTACAAGTTACAAAAAAAGCAAGCAGAAAAGTGGGGAGAGGAGCTAATGGTAGCTCCACAGTTTAGAACTAAAAAATAATAAACATGTTCGTTTTCGTGAAAAAGAAGTTGTAATCAATCGTTTTGGATTAATTTCTGGAGGAGAAGAACGAACGCAACGAGAAATCGCTAAAGAGTTAGGTATTAGTAGAAGAAAACGGCAAGCTGGATATATGATTTTATAAGTAGTTGGAAAGATTAGGAGGATGTATGGCTAAATTAAAAGATATTAACGGAGAAACAGTGTTTGAATTCAAATTTGTACGTCATTTCCCCGGAGAGTTCGAAGGAAGTAAACTTGAAGTTAACATTAGTAGTAGTAATGGAAGCCGAGAACTAGTTTTTGGTTGGATGAATATTACACTTAATAATTTTATAGCTTTATTAAAAGATTTTCCAGGGGATAAGTATGATAGAGTGTTTGATCATTCTGACGAAAATTTTGAATTGAAATGGTTGCATGAGTATCGATCGGATTTGTATGTTCTGTTTTTTGTGTATGATGGATTTTTCCTTCCCCATTTAAAAGTAAGTAGTGAAGATATGAGGAGTTTAGGCAATGAGCTGGAAGAAGAGTTGCGAGTTGCTCCAACAGAAGAGCCTGAATATCTAAGATAACAAAAGCGGCAATGGGAAAATATCCTACGGCTTTAAATGTATCTTTATTTTTTATTTCACAGACAGGGTTTTTAACAGTGGAAGGTCGCCTTCACCAATACAACCAGAAAAGCGACCGTGGTAAGTCGCTTTTGTGTGTGATTTTTATATGAATAAAGATAACGAGGAGTGTAAAAGCAATATTTTTATATATTATTTACGAACAATTTGACCGCGAATTTCTCCATCCGGGTTCTGTATTGTGTGCACATTAACCTAGGCATTACCTCGTTTAATCTCACAAATTAAATTGCAAATAGTCTTACCTTTTAACGCTCCTACTAAATCACTTCTTCTTAGCGTACCTCTAATAACGCCTCGATTTACAGAAATTCCAAATTTAGATGGACCAAATAGAAAGGCCACGACGGGGCCGTTCTCCCCTCTTCGCCCTAGATGGATATGAGCTTGAGTTACTTTTTTAATATTTCGGATGGAAAGTTTAAATAGTAGTAAATTGCGAGTTCTACCTTGTTTAAATAGTGCATCTCCTGTAGCAATCGTATTTACATGTGGAACTTCATTTCTTCCGTTTAAGGAAGCTCGAAACCTTTTCATCTAATATTACTCTTTTTGTTTATAGAAGTATATTCCTAATAGAAGAAAGGGTTTGTTTATTAGCCCGATACCGAAAAATTTGACTAATTTAGGCACTTAGAGACAGCATCAAGACCATAGCAACTCTATTGGATATAAGTGAAATTGCGTACTATCTCCCTGTATTGTCCATGTGTCGAATTGGGGCTTGCTCTATGTGGGTATGCCGCATGATTGAAGACAAACAGAACTGACCATACTAGATATAAAATATTAAAGGATGATTCCATGATCTATATTTATAATGACTATGGGGGGACACATACAACGTCTCTTGCAGCTGCATATCACTTAAAACAAATTTCTCAGTCAGAACGAAAGTTAACGAAAGAAGAAATATTGAATGTAAATTACTTCAACAAATTGACTAAAGATGATTTCGGGAAAATTATATTTCACGGGGTAGATGAAAATGGAGATTCCGTATACACAGTAGGCAGGAAATCTGCAAAATTTGTTGTACAAGCGTTAAAAGATTTATGCCAGTTACTACAGAATAAACATCACTTTCATGAAAAAATAGTATTTTCTAATACTTCCCCAACTGTACCGTTCGTTATGTCAATTGGCGGATTTTTTTCAAGGGGATTAAAAATTGATTTTATAGGCGTTCCTTTATTGGTTTTAGGTGCTAAACAATGCTGCGACAATATTTATAGATTGGTTGAGAATACTAAACAAGTAGGAAGATCCTCTAATGAGGCACAAATCATTATTTTAGAAAATGAAGTGTATAAGAAATAAATGAAGTAGATACGTTGCATTGGTTATAAGTATTTTACCACCTAATGCTTCATAAGCAGCTAACACATTACGTAATGCTTTTTTTCTGGATCTCTTACCGTCCAATCAAAATTATTTCCATCTCCTTGTCCCGTCGCACCTTATGTAGGTGCTGGATTGAAATCGTTCGTCGTTGTCGATTTAAAAATGGAAGATATGTATATAAATATTAAAATTCGATCTTAAGGTCGGTTCTTTGTATTTACAAGTGTTGTAGCATTTGACCATAGGTCGTTCGGACTTGGCTTGTATCGCATGAGGTCATAAAATCTACTGTGAAAATTTGTAATAGGAGATTATAGTGGGAGTTTATACGATAAAACGTACAAACATTCAAATAAGTGCTGGAGGAGATCAAGTTTATACGAAAAACCATATAAAATGCGGCCCATAGTAGGTTAAACGTAGGGGGGTTTATACGATAAAACAAACAAACAACCGTAATTTGGTTGATCGGAATGCCGCTTTGTATGAAATAACGTACAAGCTTACCGCTCCATTCATTGATCTTGAACATGACCTGTTATGACGCGAAATAACCATTAATAGTATAGTGCGTAGGCGAAGCAAAACCCGGCATTCCTTTCCATATGGAAGTAAGTTTGTCGTAACGAGTGGCTACGTGTTTGATCTAAGGTAGTTAATGTTTATTTTAAAAATCAACAGGAATTTATTGTATGTTGCATATCGAACGTTTGTTTGGTATATATTATATAGAACAAATGTTCGAATGGGGCGCATATGATGAAAGAACATAATGAACGAACAATACTGTTGGTTGATGGACAGTCTTTTTACGCATCGATTGAAAAGGCAGCACATCCAGAATATCGAGATATGCCAGTAGCGGTTGGCGATCCAACGCGCAAAAGCGGTATTATTTTGGCTGCATGTCCAATGGCAAAAGATCGGGGAGTGACAACAGCGAGTAGGGTGGAGGAAGCTCTAACTTTATGTCCAGATCTCGTCATTATTAAGCCACGGATGCAACGATACATCACAATTTCGTTATTTATTACACAAATATTCGAATCTTTTACCGATTTGGTTGAGCCATATTCCATCGATGAGCAATTTCTCGACGTGACTGGATCGGTTGGTTTATATGGTTCAGCTGAAGAGATTGCACGCCAAATACAACATAAGATCAAGTTGTCGACTGGTGTTTGGTCCCGAGTAGGTATTGGACCGACAAAAATTTTGGCAAAAACGGCAACAGATAATTTCGCAAAAAAACATCCAGAAGGGATATATCGGCTAGACCAGACAAATATTGAGCAGGAACTATGGCCACTACCAATCAATAAGATGTTTATGGTTGCCTCGCGGATGACAAAGCGTTTTGTAATGCAGGGGATAAATACTATTGGAGACATTGCACAAATGGAGCTTACAGCGTTCAAGCAGTTGATGCGCAAGATAATGGGGAAACAGAGTGATATCCAGGCTGAATATTATTGGCAGACAGCACGCGGTATTGATCCAAGTCCGGTAGTTTCTGCAATACGAGGAGCGCTCAAATCTGTCAGTCATGGTAAGGCGCTGCGAGCGTCCCTTTATTCTCGTAAAGCGGATATTGAGGTAGTAATTCATGAGCTTTGCGCTGAAGTGTGTCGGAGAGCTCGAAGAATTGGGGTACAGGGGCGCGTAGTATCATTGGGCATTGGCGAGACTGATGGTCAGCGTGTCAATTCATTTGGTCGACAAACGACTCTCGATTATCCAACAAATCTTACTCAAGAGCTACAAGCGGCTATACTTAAATTATTTAACGAGTACTGGCAGGGGATGCCCGTCAGTTATATAACAATCGTGTTAACTCAACTAGCAGGAGATGAGGTGCAGTACCTTGATCTTTTTATGGATCGAGCCAAAATATATGATTTAGAGTGTGCGACAGATCGGATCAGAGAGCGATATGGAGAGGCTGCCATACTTCGAGCATCATCTTTATTGGATGCCGGAGTGGCGCACGAAAGAGCCGGACAGATTGGAGGACACTACAAATGACAAAGTTGGACGGAAATGAACGCTGGAAAGGGAAAATGTTACTGACTGAGCATCAAGAACAGTATGATCAACGACAAGTTATAAAGTCTGCGGCGGGCAGACCTACTTCGGAAGAACTCGATATGATAAGAGATTTGGTTGTGCTTCCCCATTTGATAACGATGATCCAGAAGTCGCTTGAAGATATGGCGTTTTCTAAAATAACATTAAAGGGAGTTGTCATTCGTTGCCTTGAAGTTATTATGTTTAAGATAACGGATGATTATTATGTTCTAAAAAGAGAACTTAAGCAGCGTAATATTAAAGTGTCGGATGAAGAGACAAATGACGGGATACTTTATTACCGATATTATTGTCGGGGATATGAAGAAAAGTTTGGTATTGTTCGCGAAACACTTCGATCAGATGTTACGTTAAAGCTCACCAAATATACAAATGATATAGGCAAATTGTTGAAACAAGTAAATAAAGGAAAATAGTTATCTCTGTCGAAACTCTTATCAAAGAGATAATCAATACAAAAGTCGTCCATTGGACGGCTTTTGTGTATTTAGGAATAACTGGTTAGAGAGACGTTATCTTTAAAATATTTAAAGCCATTCTAGAAACTCCAGTCGATTGCCAAAAGGGTCGTTTAAATAGAAACGTTTGACTCCTTCATCTATTCTTGCTTCATCAATGACTTGCAATGCTAGTGATTCAGGTTAATTTATTTTAGGTAATATATTACAAAAAAGGACATATACAACCATGGATATTCATGCTATTATAGCAAAGGGATAATACATAAATTAGATTAAAAGGAGGTATTTGTGTGTTATCAACGTATGTCCTGTTCGATGGTATAAAATGTTATTCAAACTACTATTCGAGTATGGATATGAATCTGAGGAAACTTGCGATTTCCCTTTCATTATGCATGATGGCTTTTTCTGCAGTAATTCCCGTTTCAGAACAAGAAATTGCTACAGAAGCAATCGAAAACACTTTTGTTGACTCTGCTTCGTTAAAATCGCTACAAGAAGATTCAGAGGTATCGATGGATATCGTAGATGAAAATGGTCAACTGGTTCCGAATGCTGACGTTACCGTACTTTCAATTTCGGAAGACCATAAACTTATTTATCAAGGTAAGGCTGATGAAAATGGCAATGCTACATTCAAAGTTAGTTTGTCAAATGAAAGTAAAGCTTCTCAAGTGAGTGTTGTTGCCACTGGCGTTTACGAGATTTACTATGTAAATCCAACTAATAATGAAATGGAAACAATGAATTTTTCCGTTCAATTCTTAAAGGAAAACGTTAAAGTTTCTCAGAAAGATTTCGAGGAACTAAAAGGACAAAGAAAGATCAAGCTAAAAGGTAAATTTAATAACGACAAAAGCAAGCAACCAAAGAATTATGTCGATGCAACTAATGTCTCAGCACTAACCCAACTTGCCAACTATCCGGGCACTGGCCCTAACTGCGTATCTGGTGGTGGAAATGGGTATACCATTTGTACGAACGCTAGTACAGATTCTAACCAAGAAGTTAAAATCGGAACCGTAAACGTTGGAAGCGATGAGAAAGTAACCATTACGAATTCAACAAGCTCTACGGTTAAACTTTCTTCTGGTATAAAAACGAGTACTAGCGCAGGATTTAGCAATAGCGGAGACGTCTCTGTTGCGAATACATCAGGTACTTATACAATTAACGGAAAATGCATTTATAATAATGGAACCTATTGCAATGTTTCTGCTGACTTTTATGGGTACTTTACCTACAATTATACCTCTAAATCGGTTTGGTATATGGGAGTGAAGCAATACGATGAGTACAAAGTAACGCCTGTTAAGTACGACGGACCTTCCGCTAGACTAGATTACAATACAACTTCTAACAATGGCTATACAGTAACAGCGGCCAAACTAGCACCAGGGTATTTTGAAGTATCCTCTGTGGCTTCGGCCGAAAAGTTAAACACTTCAGAAAAAACGTACGCTGCTTCAGTGAGCTTTCCTACTCCTGCTGGCAGCTTTACTGGCAATACGTCAACGACATATGCTAACACTACAAAATATTTGTGGGCTCCGTTGACACCAACATCCACAGTCATTTATGGTCACTATTTGGTTAATGGTTTCTACCATGTTACAAGAGTTAATTAATCCAGATTAACAGAAAATGATTAATAATCGTCTCTTGGTGGTGTATGACTACATCAGGAGGCGATTAATTTCTTGAGGAGTTTATTATGAACAGACTTATGTTTTTAGTTCTAGCCTTCATGAATAGCAAAAGTAGAATTGTTAGTGTACCAAGCGAAACAAAGTTCTTTAGGTTATCAAATGATTTTTAATATCAAGAAAGCAGGTACTTAAGCAAAATTGAGATTCAGTACCTGCTTCTTTATTTTTGGCTATGTTAAATTTCATTGTTGATAATAACCAAGTATTTGTAACAATATTTAGCATGGTTCCGTTATTTAGATAGCAAGGAATTTGAGATCAATGAGAAACTTTGATATATGTGTTTTTTTTTGCTAAGCTGATGAGCGCTACATTTCTAGTTAAGTTGTCACAAGGAGGCGTGAGTATCATTAAAGTTCAAAAATACATTCTATTGTGCTGTGTTTTAGCAATCTTTCTATCTGCTTGTGGCAAGAAACAGTCATTTGAATCCGAAACTCTTTATTTTTACAGTGGTGAGATGTTATCTTTAGTTGATCAACGGAAGAATGAGCATTCTCAGGCTAATGGAGTTTTGTATACCTTAATGCTTACTGATTTTCGACCGCAAGGACCAGTATTTCAAAAGTTTATTGAGTCCTATCAGGGTGCGACGGGCAAAGAAGGTCATATCGTATTAACAAAACGCACTAAGATATATACCCGCTCTCCATCCACGAATACAAAGATCTCGATTCCTGTATCAGATCTATATGAGTTTATTAAGCCTGTCGGTGCAGGAGATTATCCCAAAATCGAATTCTGGGTAACCCCTTATAAAAAAGTTGAATCTGACGTTGAGGCGGTTGAAGTTATTTTGATACAGTAATTACTTCGGTCTGTTTATTTACAAAATCTGAAAATATACTCGCGGACAGAACAATGGAGAAATCATTGAGCTAACGGCGAACGGTAGCTAATTTAACCGCCCTTTTTTAAGAGGACGGTTTTCTTTTAGTGTTGTTTAAAGCCATTCTAGAAACTCCAGTCGATTGCCAAAGGGGTCGTTTAAATAGAAACGTTTGACTCCTTCATCTATTCTTGCTTCATCATCCATCACTTGAATATCATTATTTTGTAAATGTTGACGTAGCTTATCTAAGTTCTGTACGTGAAATGCTGGGTGAGCTTTGATAGCGGGAACAAAATTTTTTTGCACTCCGATATGAACTTGGTGAATGCCGCATTGGAACCAGACGCCACCACGTTGTTTTAGAGCTTCAGGTTTTGGTATTTCGGTCCAGCCTAAGATGTTATTGAAAAAATTTAGAGCTTCTGTTTCGCAACCTTCTGGTGCTGCCAACTGAACGTGATCAAGACCATAGAAAGTATAGCTCATCTAACCGACTCCTTTAGTTTCGTTTAGCGAAACACAGTTTCATTTCCGTTCTAATTATACAACAATATGTAATATGAATCCAGTTTTTTTCTGTAAAAGTGGATTTAAAATTAACAATCAGTACAGCAGTTATGTGCTAGACAATTCCAAATATTTCAAGTAATATACTCGGTGGAAGTTATTTTTTTTCACAATGAAAGGCTGTGTTGCGGATGGCTTCAGCGAAGAAGCTGATCGTCATTATTGTGGTAGCAATGATCGCTGTATTTGTAGTGTTATATAATTATTCTTTTCCAAAACAGGTGGATATGGTGCAACAAGCGGTTATTTTTAAAAACGATGATGGAACGTCCATAAAGACAACTAGTGTGACGATTAAAGGAACGATGCATCGCCCTTTGTTTAAAGACAGATATTTTAAAGGTGAATTTCGGATCGATGGTTTTCCATTTACTTATAATAGTGATAGTACTAATTTGTTCATAGACAAACATAAAAATGGTGTCAATAATGGGATGTTACATTATACGACGTACTCGAATGTTAATGGGCAATCTCATCATGATGTGTTTACAGCGCCGATTTTTTTTGCGGATAATTTTGAAACATTCAATATCATTGCTAATGATGATTGGTTTGATAAATCTACGCAGGAAGTCCATTTTATTGTCAGTGGTGGATCGTTGGAGGAAGCTCGGTTAATACAGACGATGCAAGCGGAGAAATTGGGAATAGAGTGGGGGTTAACCCAAATATTTCGCAACTAACAATCGGATGGAGATTACTATAAAGCAAATAAGAGATAGAGTAGGAGATCGTACCATTAGTTAATGATCTCGCTACTCTATTGTTCGTCATTGTCTACTTTTTTTATGGAATGTAGATAACGTTCCCGATATTGCTTGGGTGAGCAATCGTTATATTTACGAAAGCGTTCGTAAAAGTGACCAATGTTAGGTAGTCCGACGTTAATTGCTATTTCAGCGATGCTATCGGTGCAAGTAAGTAGTAGCTTTTCTGCTTTTTTTATTCGTTTGTGTGCAACAAAGTCGGTAAAAGACATACCCATCGTTTGTTTAAACATTTTAATAAAGTAAGTGTAGCTCATGCTAACTGCTTGAGCGGCTTCTTTTACAGATAGTTTTTCGGTGAGATGGCTATCCATATATTGTAGTGCTGGCATTAATCGTTGCATTTGATGATTGTCATCATATTCTAGTTGCTTATCCGTATCGTAGCGGAGCAATAGTAACAGGATTTGTTTAATATAGGCAGACACGGCTAATTCATAACCGGTTTCGCACTGATTCATTTCCTGAAAAATGTGGTTTATAAACTGACGAGCTTGATCACGGACAGCATCATTGTGTTGGAAAATATAATTTAGATTGCTGAGTGGTCTAATAACTTCGTTAAAATGGTGCATCAGATGTGTCGTACTGGAGTCCCAATATTGTGATAATTGAATTTGTAACACGATATAACGTAGGTTCGATTTCGTTTGTAGTGTAAGGTGAGGCTCTGATGAACCGAGTATAGCAACATCTCCTGGTAATAGCTTTCGTTCCTCGTTATGATAAAAGACTAGCATCTCTCCTTCTAATAGAAGTAATAATTCGATTTCAGGATGGTAGTGCCATTGATATTGTTGTTTAAGTAATTCCATCGTTTGTAATTGTTGTTCATTTATTAGTCTATTGTTATCATGACAATCAATTTGCCAAATTTTTATTGCTAAAAAGGGATTAGAGTAATCTACTTGTTCTAAGTACATCTCGTTTTCCACTGTCAATCCACCTCCGTAGTTGTAATCACAACAGTTTTGCGTAATAGAAATACCGCTATATTAGAAATACTACATTAAGTATAACAGAATACCGTAATAAAAAGATGAAAAAGACAATCGTATAAATTTGAAATGTTGTCTACAATATAGAAGAGTAGTGTTCATTACATTTAGGATAGAGGAGTGTTACAATGAATAAGAAGCTGAACGTAACAATTTGGAATGAATTTTATCACGAGAAGAACAATGAGAAAGTTGCAGAAGTTTATCCACAAGGGATTCATCAAGTTATTGCTGATGGCATTGAATCAGCGAGTAAGATACGAACGGCAACGTTAGATATGCCCGAGCATGGATTAACAGAAGAAGTGTTGAATGATACCGATGTTCTTATTTGGTGGGGACATATGGCGCATGATAAAGTAGAGGATGCTATCGTAGAGCGTGTACATCAGCGTGTGCTGCAAGGTATGGGTTTAATTGTGTTGCATTCGGGACATTTTTCAAAAATTTTCAAAAAGCTAATGGGAACGACGTGCGATTTGCAATGGCGTGAAGTTGGTGAAAAGGAAAGAATTTGGGTTGTTAATCCCGCACATCCAATTGTGGAAGGCATCGATCGTTTTATTGAACTGCCACAAGAAGAAATGTATGGGGAGCATTTTGATATTCCTCAGCCAGATGAGTTAGTGATGGTTAGTTGGTTCGAAGGTGGAGAAGTGTTCCGAAGTGGTTGTTGCTACTCGCGTGGAGCAGGTAAAATCTTTTACTTCCGTCCAGGACATGAAACGTTCCCAACATATTATCATCCACAAATTAGAAAAGTAATTGATAATGCTATTAAGTGGGCAGCTCCCGTTGCTCGTCCAACACCTACGTATGGGCATGCACCGGAGCCGTTAGAAAAAATCGGACAATAAAATAATGAAAGGAAAGGAAGTTGCTAACTTATGTCAAACGAATGGCAAGCCGTTCATGACGTTATTCGCAGTGGGCAGCGAATCGTTTTTTTTGGAGGGGCAGGCACGTCTACAGAAAGTGGCATTCCTGATTTTCGTTCAGCTAATGGTATTTTTGCATGGAAAGATATGGAGTTTACGCCGGAACAAATGTTAAGTCGTAGTTTTTTTGATCGTTATCCAGCGTTGTTTTATCAATTTTATGTTACAAAAATGCTTTATCCAAATGCCGAACCTAATTTAGCACATGTTGCACTCGCAAAGTTAGAGGAAAGAGGGCAATTACTAGCTGTTATTACGCAAAATATAGATGGATTACATCAACGAGCTGGTAGTAAACGTGTGTTGGAATTGCATGGTTCCGTTCAGCGCAATTACTGTATGAATTGTAACCAGTTTTACACGTTAGAGGAATTGCTTGCACTTAGTCACGTTAGCTCGTTGGATAATACTCAGGAAAAATTACGGACGGAGAGTGCAGCTGATGGTCAGGGGGAAATCCCGTATTGTCGGCAGTGTAACGGAGTGATTAAGCCTGATGTTGTTTTGTATGAGGAATCGTTAAATATGGATACGCTAGAGCAGGCTGTTCGTGCAATTGAACAAGCCGATGTTTTAATTGTAGGCGGTACGTCACTGACGGTGCAGCCTGCTGCTAGTTTAGTACAGTATTATAAAGGTGATCGACTGATCGTTATTAATAAAAGTACGACATCGCTGGACCGTAGCGCTGCTTATACGGTGAATGATAGTATTGCAGCAGTGTTAGGGCAGTTGGTTACTGTATAAAAATAATAGCTAGATTGGTTCATTTTTCGATGACTCTTTTAGTTACTCCGGCATACTATGTAAACATAGCTGTGAACGGGGTGATAAGGTATGGATCGACGAAAATGGATGATCGTGTCGTATGTGTGTTATGCCTTGTTAATGATCTGGGCGATTGTGACGATAGTTTGTAACGGCGTTTAAATACTCCATTTAATTGTTTTTTTGGCGGCGATAATCTTTGGGAACGATACCTTTTGTGTCACGAAATACACGTGAGAATGTTTGGAATGAGCCATAGCCAACTTCTAGTGCAATTTCGGTAATGGACATATCGGTGGAAGCTAATAAACTACAAGCATGTCGTATTCTTACATCATGTAAGAAAGGTACAAAACTTTGACCTGTTGTTTCTTTAATAATTTCACTTATACGCGACAAACTGATAGAAAAACGATTTGCCAGTTCAGTTAGTGTTAAAGGTTCTTGGTAGTTCTGATGAATATAATAAATAATTGGCCAGACAGATGATTTGGATTCGGTTTGGCGAATGGCATTGGTGCTACCATCATGATGTTGTTGTCGTATACGGTCAAATGTAATGAGTACTTCCATTAGCCTTGCTTGTAGTAAAGCGGTTTTCCAGCGGTTGTTTTCATTGTATTCTTTTAGCATATTTTCAAGTAACTGTAACATGTAACGATGATCATCGTGTTGCAGTTGGATATGTGAAGTCGGTTGTTCTCGATCAATTAAAGAGAATAGGCTGACTTCTTTGTTTTGTTCCATCAATAGCTCCATATTAAAATTACAGTTGATAAGTACGAGTGTTTGCCCAGGATCGGTGAAAATCTCATGGATTTGATAAGGTAATACAAAAGTGAAGGTACCTGGCTGCATCTGATGTTGTATACCATTAATTACTTCGCAACCACTGCCGCTAATGACATAAGAAAATTCTAGAAAGTCATGTCTATGCGCACGGAAACCATGTTGTAGCTCGTTTTTACTTATATGCAAAGGGTAGGAGCTATCTTTATTAGGATAGTATTTTAAATAGTCAGGAATATAAGTCAATCTATATCGCTCCTTTGGAGGCAATGATGTACTTTTGAAGCTTCCATCGAAATAATGAGATGTTTATCGAAAAACGAAAGCGCATTCGTTCGTAGTTTATTCTATCATATATTATGAGTATCGTTTACTTATAATAGTGACAGAAGGATTGAAGGGAGTTATGTAAATGTCTAATTCGCCAAAAATAAAAATAGGTATTATAGGAGCAGGTAATATTGGAGGAGTTCACGCGGAACAATTTTCAAAATTATCGGATCTGTGTGAAATACGTACAATTACAGATGTTTACTTACCTGCTGCTGAACAAAAAGCAAAACAATATAATATTGCCAGTGTTTCTTTATCGGCAGAGGAATTAATTGCTCGTGACGATGTAGATGCTGTTATTATTGGCGCACCTAATAAATATCATGCATCATTAGCTGTGAAAGCTCTTGCTTCAGGTAAACATGTACTACTGGAGAAGCCGATGGCTATTAATGGAGAAGAAGCGCGTGACATTATGCGAGCGTCCGAAAAATACGATTCTTTACTGATGGTAAGTCATCAAATGCGCTGGGAATCTATTCCGATGCAAATAAAAGAACAAGTGGATCGCGGCGAATTAGGTCATATTTATGCAGCGAAAGCAGGGTGGTTTCGACGCAAAGGTATACCGGGTTGGGGGACATGGTTTACGCAAAAATCAGAGTCCGGCGGCGGCCCATTAATTGATATAGGTGTTCATATGGTCGATTTGGCTCTTTATTTAATGGGAAATCCCAAACCAGTTTCCGTATATGGATCTACGTACGCTGAGTTTGGTCCCAAAAGAAAAGGGATTGGCAATTGGGGAACACCGGATTGGGCTGGTACGTTTGATGTTGAAGATTTGGCGATGGCATTTATTAAAATGGAAGATGGTAGTACACTCACATTAGATTTGAGCTGGGCGGTTCATATGGATACCGATAATGCTCCTTTCATTCATTTGCTCGGTTCTGATGGCGGAGCGACTTATCGGGGAACACAAGGGAAATTTTTAACGGAAAAATTTGGTTTGCCTATGGAAACGTTGCTACAGCAACCAGCATCCGATGAAGGGGAGCGGCTTCGCTTGAGTCGACATTTTTTAGACTGTATTATATCTGGCAAGCAACCGATATCATCAGCATTTAGTGGCTTTACTAATAATTTATTATTAGATGCGATATATGAATCATCTCGTACAGGAAAAGAAATTACGTTGGATTACCGTTATTAATTATATAAAAAATAGCTTGTGGAGGGATAGGTATGTTAAAAGGATTAAGTGGTGCTGGTTTGGGAAAAGTAAGTAGTAATCAACATTTAATTGAGCTTGCAGCGAACCATCAATTTCAAGCAGTTGATTTGGACGCTTTAAGTTTAATTAATGAAATGTCCGGTGTTCAAAATGCCAAATATTTACTTGCCAAGCATGATGTTGCCATTGGTTCTATCGGTTTATCGGTCGACTGGCGTTCCACAGAGGAAAATTTTCAAGCGGGACTTAGCAAATTGGCAGAGCAAGCAGAAGCTGCTGCGGCATTAGGATGTACAAGCTGTTGTACGTATATATTGCCAGCTACGAATGAACCAGCTGCCTTATTTATGGCTAAAGCGATTCGCCGATTGAAAACATGTGCCCAAATATTAGGTGCTTACAATGTACGTTTAGGATTAGAGTTTGTAGGTCCACATCATTTGCGGACCGCTTGGGAAAATTCGTTTATTTGGTCGATGGAAGATACATTAGAGATGATAGCAGCGATAGGAGAACCTAACGTTGGCTTATTGCTCGATGCTATTCATTGGTATACGAATGAAGGAACTATCGATGATTTGTTGCAATTAAAAGCAGAACAAATTGTTCATGTTCATATTAATGATGCGCCGGATGTAAAAGTGGAGGATGTTTTAGATAACGGCAGATTATATCCAGGTGAAGGTGTTATCGATTTAGTTGCTTTTTTGCAGGCGTTACAAACGATCGGTTATAAAGGCGCGATTGCGCAAGAAATATTAACAGCAGAAGCACCAACAGAAAGTGCTGAGACATTAGCGGAGCGTTCTGGTAGATTATATAAGCAATTGTTTGAAAAGGCACGTATTTCATAAGGATTATTTCATTCGCAACATGTTTGGTAAATGAAGCCGTTTAGCTTAATTGGAAGCTGAACGGCTTTTTTGTATTTATTTGTCTTGCATATTGTATTAGTTAAAATCAAACAATGTAATTAGTATCAACAATGTAATAGTTAGAAAGGAGTGGTGTCCGTTATGCAAACTAAAACGAAACAAGCACCATATAAGAATATGTCATTGTCGTCGAAAGAGTATCAGGAGCTGGCGAAAACAAAAGAACCAGAGCGGTCTATATTTACTAACTGTATTCGTGCGTTTTTGGTCGGTGGAACTATTTGTATTATTGGACAAGGGGTACAGGAGATGTTTATTTATTTTATGGGTATGACTAGAGAAGCGGCAAGTAATCCAACAGTAGCTGTTATGATTTTACTGTCCGTTATTTTAACTAGTATGGGTGTTTATGATAAAATAGCGCAATTTGCTGGAGCAGGTTCTGCCGTTCCGGTTACCGGGTTTGCCAATTCGATGTGTTCGGCAGCATTAGAGCATAGAAGTGAAGGGCTTGTGCTTGGTGTTGGAGGAAATATGTTTAAAATGGCAGGTGCAGTGCTAGTATTTGGTACAGTGGCTGCTTTCTTTATCGGTATTATTTACTGGATATTTGGGTTGGGAGGGCATAGCTAAATGTATACAGGAAAACAAACGTGGGTTTTTGCTAAACCACCTGTTATTGTAAGCCACGCAACCATTGTCGGTCCAGATGAAGGAGAAGGTCCAATAGCGGAAGATTTCGATTATATTTATTCTGAATTAGATATTGGCGAAAAAAGCTGGGAAAAAGCAGAACGGAAATTGTTAGAGCATGCAGCACAAAGTGCTTTGGAAAAAATAAATATGACGCAGGAACAGTTGCAATTTTATGTGGGCGGCGATTTGTTAAATCAAATTATATCGAATACCT
Source organism: Paenibacillus yanchengensis (assembly GCF_042684845.1). NCBI lineage: Bacteria > Bacillati > Bacillota > Bacilli > Caryophanales > Paenibacillaceae > Paenibacillus > Paenibacillus yanchengensis. Next base: position 267,660 of record NZ_JBHUMH010000016.1, read on the forward strand.
TTGCCGCTCGCACGCTGGGGGTTCCTTACTTAGGAGTATTCGGTGCTTGTTCCACTTCCATGGAAGCATTAGCACTCGCCGCATTAATGGTGGACAGTGGAGCGGCTGACAATGTGATGGCTGGTACGTCTAGTCATAATTGTACAGCAGAAAAACAATTTCGTTATCCGACAGAATATGGTGCGCAGAAACCTCCGACTGCACAATATACGGTGACAGGGGCAGCTACTGCTATCGTTGCAGCAGTGGGAGAAGGACCGATTGTTGAATGTGCTACTATCGGAAAAGTGGTAGATTTAGGAATTACTGATCCATTTAATATGGGTGCGGCGATGGCACCGGCAGCTGCTGATACGATTAAAGCTCATTTTAATGATACTGGTCGCACACCAAATGATTACGATTTAATTGTAACTGGAGATTTGGCTAGTGTAGGGATACCTATACTGGAAGAATTATTAGCGAAATCGAATATTCAATGTGGACAAGGGAAGCTGCAAGATTGTGGCTTAATGGTATATGATATCGGCAGTCAAAATGTGCAAGCAGGTGGTAGTGGCTGTGCTTGTTCAGCTGTAGTGACCTATGGGCATCTGCTGAAAAAAGTAGTCAGTGGGGAGTACAATCGCATACTGGTAATTGCTACTGGAGCGTTGTTATCGCCACTTACGTATCAACAAGGTGAGTCGATACCTTGTATTGCTCATGCAGTATCTATCGCCAGACAAGGAGTGAAATAATATGATTTTTTTCTGGGCATTTGTAGTAGGTGGATTGATTTGTGTCATCGGTCAGTTGATGTTCGACGTTTTGAAACTGACTCCTGCGCATACGATGGCGACACTTGTTGTACTTGGTGCAATTGTAGATGGTTTGTACTTGTATGAACCGTTAGTGGCGTTTGCCGGCGCAGGTGCGACTATTCCGATAACCAGTTTTGGTAATGCGTTAGTGCATGGTGCATTAACAGAACTAGAAACACAAGGATGGGTCGGCGTGTTAACTGGTATTTTTAAAGTGACAAGTGCTGGAATTTCAGCAGCTATTATATTCTCATTTTTAGCATCGCTCGTCGTAAAGCCGAAAGGTTAAAGCTAACATAAATGATGAAAGTTACTATTCCAAAGTGGAGGTGCTCCGGAGCATTCTCCACTTTTTGTAATTGTAAAATTAATCTAAAATTACCCACAACTGAGTCTAAAGATGCTATAATCTAGCAAACTCGAATTTTGGGAGGAAGCTGCATGATAATAGATAATGTAAGTCAGTCCGTTTGTGTAAATGTACTTCATAATTTACAGCGTTGCATATTAGGAAAACAAGAGCAAATTGAGCTGTTGCTCATTACTATAATAGCGAATGGTCATATACTTTTGGAAGATGTACCTGGAACAGGGAAAACACAATTAGTAAAAGCTTTGGCAAGTACAATTGGTGGTCAGTTTCGAAGGGTACAATGTAATCCCGATTTATTGCCTACCGATATTACCGGTGTTTCTATCTATCACCCCAAATACGAACAATTTCAATTTCGACCGGGACCGGTGATGACCAATATTTTACTTGCTGATGAAATTAATCGTGCAACAACCAAAACGCAATCTGCTTTATTAGAAGCGATGGAAGAGGGACATGTGACCGTTGATGGGGACTCTTACGAATTACCGACACCATTTGTATTATTAGCAACGCAAAATGGAATAGAGTTTGAAGGGACATATACGTTGCCGGAAGCACAACTGGATCGTTTTATGATGCGATTGACGCTAGGTTACCCGGATGCAACGGATGAACATCAAATGATTGTTGCCGGCGACAGTCAAGTTAAAGCGAATCAACTCGAGCAAGTCATTACGATTACTGAATTAGTGCAATTACAAGAAGCAGCAAAACTTATTCACATTGATGATACAGTAGGTAGTTATTTATTATCGATTGTACAAGCAACGCGTGAGCATCAACATATACTACTCGGAGCAAGTCCGCGTGCATCATTAGCATTAGCGAGAGCGGCTAGAGCAAAATCATTTATGATGAATCGTAGTTATGTTACTCCAGATGATGTGAAATCGCTTGCCAAGCATGTGCTTGCTCATCGATTATTATTACAGTTAGATGCAAAAATGCAAGGTGTTACAGCTGACCAAATAATGGATGAAATTATACAATCGACAATAGTACCCGTTGGTTTGGTACAAGGAAGATGATTAGCTCCATGCAACAAAAGCAAAGGTTTTGGCTGGCATGTACACTATATTGTATTAGTTTAATGTACCTTCTATTTCAAGGTGGAAAAACTGCTTTAATGTTATTTACTATTTTGAACTTATTATTTGTTTATTTATTACTCAGCAGATGGAGCGGGATTGCAAAAGTTACTGGCAGACATTATATAAAAAATGTAATCGATCAAGATAAAAAGCAACAGGATTTTACAATTTTAGCGGGCACAACATTACATGTCGAATTACAAATTACGATTCCAGGTTTTTATCCGATTCCCTATGTCATTGTTGATGATTATTTGATTCGTCATGATGGACATCAGTTTGTGTTTCGGAATGCATTGTTACCGAGCTGGAAACGAGAGGGGCAAGTACAGTATACGACGCTAGCACTTAAGCGTGGAGCATATTTATTTGAACAAACAACTTGTACTACGAAAGATGTGTTTGGTTTATTTGCACATAGTGGGAAGTTTTATACGAATCAAAAATTATATGTCCAACCACGTATGATTGAAATAACGAAATGGGAAAAATTAGTGAAGTCAAGCGCAGGAGTTTACGCTGCAAGTAGTTCGACTCGTTATGCGAAAGAAACAACACAGATCAATGGTGTACGACAGTATGTACATGGCGATCGATTGTCACGGATTCATTGGAATGCTACTGCTAGAACAGGTCAATTAAAATCAAAAGAGTTCGAGAAAGAAGCGTTGCCCAAATTATGTATTGTACTGGATTGTTGTCACGCATCGGATAATGATCTGCACGATTTTGAACTAGCGGTATCGGTTGCTGCATCGTTAATAAATAGTGGGCTTCGATTTAGTTCTGCGGTCGGTTTGATTACAGCTAGTGAGAAATCGACGACTTTTCCAACGAGTACTAGCCCTGCTGCACGACAAATGATGCTGCGACACTTAACTACGATAGAATGTAGTAGCACTGTTACTTTAATGCAAGCACTTCAGTCTGTTTCGTCTGCAATAGATGGACAATCCATCGTGTTACTCGTTTCTGCTAATGAGAAAACGCAGTTGTTACCAGCATTACAGTGGCTGGAGAGGAAGGAACTTTTTCCGCAATTATTTAGTACATATCCTTCGTTACATACAGATCCACCCGCAACATTAAGTCGTCAAATGGGAAACCGCTGGCCTGTTTATGATATTTATAATTTGGCACAATTACGACGTGTGATGGAAAGGGGTGGAGCAGGATGAAGGCTCTTCTAAATCATTGGTATGAAAAAATTACTTCCATTATAGTGTTCCTTATTGTATTGCAGACAATTGAAGTATTTGAAAATTATTGGTGGTCAGAAACGTTTACTGTAGTGTATGTCACCTTATCAGCAGCGTTGGCTGTACAACTATTATTACCGTGGAGATGGTTTACAACTAAAATTGTATTGCACTGGTTATTTGCTGGAGCAACTATCGTGTATCTTTCTGGCATGCAGTTATTGTTGCCACTACGAGAGTACAGCTTGAAACAGCAAATTTACTCGTTAATTGATCAGCTAGAACAAATATATGCTTATGTTTTAATTGTGATAGCATTATTATTTATTTACGAATTTATTATTTATAAAATGTTTACTCGGAAGAAAATGACGTTAGTTTTTGTTGCCAGTATGTTAACGTTAACGATTGCAGATTCGTATACTCCCATTTGGCTGTGGGACAACGTTGCCATTGTTGTGTTAGTTTTTCTGATCTATTTGGCAATGCATCATCTGCATGAATTGCACCAGCGCCATCCCCAAAGAGGAAAACAGTTGTTGCAGTATCCTATACAAGTACTGTTACCATTATCGATTGTACTTGGTCTTGTTATGATCGTCGGAGTGAATGTACCTGCTCCAGCTCCTTTTTTACAAGATCCCTATACATGGTGGAAACAGTCAAAAGGTGAATCGGTTCATGTGTTTTTAGGTGAAAAAGCAGCTAGTGTAGATAGAAAAGAACCGGTATTAACTGCTACTTCAGGGTATGGTCGGGATGATTCTCAGCTAGGTGGCGGGTTTATGTATGACTATTCTCCCGTGATGACGGTCGAGACGACACAAAAAAGCTATTGGCGTGGAGAGTCGAAGTCTTATTATAGCGGACTTGGTTGGACAGATGAGCAGATGGATGATCAAAGTGAATTTAATCGTGAAATAGCTGTGTTTGCATCGGAGGAACCGCTTTTAACAGGAGATTATATAGAGCAGAATGGAGAAAAGCAGTCTATTGTGCAACATGTGAAATTATTACAGCCGGATCTGTCCCCTGTTGTTTTTGCAGCTTCATCGCCTTATCAGCTTTTAAATGCTCAAAGTGGCACCTATCAGGAAACGAGCAGAGTTGCGACGTGGAATCCAGAGCTAGCTGAATTATATTGGGATGCCACTACGAGTTCGGTTATCGATCAGTATTCGATCGTATCGGAGCAATTAATTATGGATGAAGCAAAATTAAGGGAAAGAGAAGCAAACATTAGTCATCGAGCAATCAATGATCTGTATGTACAATTGCCAACCAGTTTGCCTGATCGAGTAAAGCAGTTGGCATATGAGGTGACGGAAGATGCTACAAATGATTATGAGCGTGCTAAATTGTTGGAAACTTATTTAAGCACAACGTATCCTTATAGTAATCAACCGGATTTTACGAAATTGACAGGAGATTCTACCGATTTTGTAGATCAATTTTTATTTGAAGTACAAGAAGGATATTGCGATTATTATTCGACAGCGATGGTTGTTCTTGCTCGTTCGTTAGAAATGCCAGCTAGGTGGGTAAAAGGTTATACTGCCGGTTCTCGAGCGGATATAACGCCGAATGGAGCGATGCCTCCAGAGACAGAAGATTCAACGGGAGCGGGTGTTTACACAGTTCGTAATGCTGATGCTCATTCTTGGGTGGAAATATATTTTGCTGACTATGGTTGGGTACCGTTTGAACCTACTGCTGGTTTCAGTTACCCCCTTATCGAAGTTGAAAATGCTGTAAGCGATCTGCCATTGCCAGAGAAAGAAGAGAAGCCGGCTGTGGAAGAAGTAGCTCCAGTGGAAGAGAATGCTACTGTAACGAAACAGTTTAATTTGTCGAAACGTGTAATGAGTTATGTTGGGGTAGTGTTATTGCTAGGTGTCATCGGAGTTATCGTTTGGAAGCGGAATACTATGATGTACTGGATTCGGACGTATCGTTATAAAGCTTTAACGAACAATGAAAAAGTAGAGTTAGAAATGAAGTGGTTAATACGTGACTTAAGGCGATATCATTTACATGTATTAGAGGAGCAAACGATACGTGAAGCGATAATGGTTTGGTTAGCAGATAATAAATATGAACAAGAACATGGAAAGCAACTGACGGTAGCACTCCAAACAGTGCTCTATCTCTTTGAAGCAGCTTGCTATGGTAACGAGCCATTAAGCGACGAACAAATAGAGCAATATCAAGTGGCTAATCAACAGATTAGACATTTATTTACAGAGGCATCACAAAAATAATAATTATTTCCCATAGAATGCATAATCTTTTGCAACAAAAATGCATTCTATGGTATAGTTTCGTAAGAAAGTAGGTAGAAAGACGAGGGATCTCTGCGATGTTCGAAAGATTAGTACCGAAACTAAGAGTAGATTCGGTATATCAGATCGATTTGGATAGACTATATGCACAAGGGATTAGAGGGATTATTACTGATTTAGATAATACATTAGTGGGAGCAAAAGCACCGCTTGCAACACCGGAGTTAGCTAACTGGCTAGAGCAAGTGGCAGCCAAAGGGATAAACGTCGTTATTGTATCCAATAACAATGCGAATCGAGTAGGAGATTTTTCAACTCCGCTCCGTCTTCCATTTGTTTATAAAGCGAGAAAGCCAGCATTGCGTGCTTTTAGACAAGCGCTTCACATATTGCAGTTGAATGCTAGTCAAACAGTAATGATCGGAGATCAGATGATGACAGATGTGCTCGGAGGAAATCGAATGGGTTTATTTACGATTTTGGTAAAACCAATTGCTCCGTCCGAAGAAGGAATTGGAACGCGAATAAACAGGATGCTAGAAAAAGTAGCGTTAGTTCGTTTGCGTAGACGTGGTTTATGGCAAGAGGAGGATAATTAGTGGTGAAACAGGACAACTTACAACATAATACATGTGCAGGATGTGGAGCTGCGCTTCAATCAGAAAAGCAATCGGAACCTGGCTATTTGCCAGTTGCTGCTTTGGAGCGTAGCCCTATTATTTGTCAACGGTGTTTTAGAATTAAGCATTATAATGAAGCAGCTTCCGTTGTCATTGATCAAGATCAATTTTTGCAGCTTTTAGGCTCTATTGGAGAAACCGATAGTTTGGTTGTACACATCGTTGACTTGTTTGATTTTGAAGGTAGTTTAATTAGTGGTTTACACCGATTTGCACGAAATAATCCAATATTGCTTGTAGTAAATAAAATTGATTTGCTGCCTAAGTCAATCAACTATAATCGGATACGTAATTGGGTGCAGCAACAAGCGAAACTACAAGGGCTTAGAGTAGTTGATGTTGTACTATGTAGTGCAAAACGCAATATTGGTTTTGATCATGTTATTACTGCGTTAGATCGCAATCGTGATGGGCGTGATGTTTATATTGTTGGTGCTACTAATGTAGGGAAATCTACATTAATCAATCGTATTATTAATGATTACAGTGATTTAGATAACGAGCTAACTACTTCGCAGTATCCTGGAACGACATTGGATGCTGTATATATTCCGTTGGATGATGGTAAGTTTATTATAGATACACCTGGTATTGTCTATGCTAATCGTTTAACGGAAGTTGTTCCCGCTAGCTTTTTAGCAACGCTTTTACCAGATAAAATGATTAAACCATTAGTGTATCAGCTCAATGCAGGGCAGTCATTGTTTCTTGGTAGTATTGCTCGCTTTGATTTTGTAGAAGGTAAGCGACAGTCGTTTACTCTCTATATATCTAATGCTCTTCATATTCACCGGACGAAATTAGAACGAGCAGATCAATTGTATGCTGATCACCGTGGTGAAATGTTAGGTAGACCTTCGTTAGCGGAACTAGAAGAAATTCCGACGTGGACAAGGCATTCTCTTCGAGTTAAGCCAGGAACCCAAAATGATTTGTTTGTATCTGGTTTAGGATGGATTCAAATAAATAGTGATTTGGGTGCTCTAGTGGAACTACATGCTCCCAAAGGGGTAAAGGTCATTATGCGCGACTCGATGGTTTAGCCAGTACAGTAGGTTAAAATAGTATCATGATACATGTTGAGGGAGAGACAGTAATGCAACAGAATCAGCTAGTCCATCCGATTGATAGCAAGTCGATACTTTATGCAGTAATTGGCGATCCAATTGTACATTCTAAGTCGCCAATTATGATGAATAGAGCATTTTTAGAAACTGGGATTAATGGGGTATATGTAGCATTTCATATTAAAGACCATGCGTTACCTGATTTTGTAGCGGGTATAAGAGCGATGAATATACGTGGAGTAAATGTGACGATACCACATAAACAAGCGATTATGCCACTGTTAGATGCTATTGATCCTGCTGCACAAGCAATAGGTGCTGTCAATACGATTGTTAATGATAATGGTAAATTAACTGGTTATAATACGGATGGTATTGGTTATGTACGTTCCTTAAAACAAGAAGCAATGCCACAATTGCAAGGCAAGAAAATTGTTATTCTCGGAGCTGGTGGAGCGGCAAGAGGCATTGTATATGCACTGCTGCAAGAACAACCAGAACAGATAATGTTAATTAACCGTACGGTTAGTAAAGCGGAGGAGCTGGGATCATCTTTGCAAGCTTATTGTATGGAAGGTTCCGTACTACAAGCTTGTTCTCCAGAACAAACGGAGCGTATAATTGCACAAGCTGATTTAGTAATTAATACGACATCTACAGGTATGTTTCCTAATGTGGAGGAAACACCACTTGATACATCGTTGTTATCCGAACATACTGTAGTAAGTGATTTGATTTATAATCCATTAACTACGAAGTTTTTGCTAACAGCAGCGGATCGCGGGATGAAAACGCACGGTGGCTTAGGGATGTTTATTTATCAAGGAGCTTATGCTTTTGAGTATTGGACAGGCGTAGACGCACCAGTTAGCGCTATGCGTGATGTAGTCCTTGCTTCATTAAGCTAACAGAATATTAATTATTTTATAAGACATGTTGGAAAGAAGGAATTTATTGTATGTTAACAGGGAAACAAAAACGTTATTTGCGAGCGATGGCTCATTCGCTTCAACCGATTTTTCAAGTAGGAAAAGGTGGCACTAATGATCACCTCGTACGTCATATCGAAGAAGCGATTGAAGTTCGCGAATTAATTAAAGTGTCTGTGCTTAATAATTGTGCCGATGATGCCAAAGAAATTGGTGTGGAATTAGCGGAGCAATCATCTTCCGAACTAGTACAGGTTATTGGAAAAACGATTATTCTTTATAAACCGTCACAAAATCACAGACAAATTGAATTGCCAAACTAAGGAGTTAGCCACATGAAAACAATCGGTATTATGGGTGGTACGTTTGATCCGATTCATGTAGGGCATTTAATTGCTGCGCAAGCAGCGTTAAATACCGGACGATTAGACGAAGTGTGGTTTATTCCAACGTATGATGCTCCATTGAAAGAACAGCACTCTACCGCTTCAGCTTCCCACCGTTTGGAAATGGTTACTCTAGCTATAGAAGACAATCCACAATTTAAAGTTAACAATATAGAACAGCTACGTGGAGGAACAAGTTATTCCATTGATACTGTAACAGCGTTAGTGGAACAATATCCTGACTATGCTTTTTCTTATATTATTGGATCTGATCGAATAAATGATCTGGTGAAGTGGCATCGTATTGAACAATTAGCGGAGCTGGTTACTTTTATTGGACTGGAACGACCGTCGGATCAATTCCAATGGAATGTAATACCTGATTATTTGCGAGTACGAATTTCACTTGCTGACATGCCGCTTATTGGAATATCATCTACAAATATTCGACAAAAGTTGAGCCGTTCACTCTCCGTTCGTTATGAAGTGCCAGATCAAGTGTTACAATATATAAGGAGGCACAAATTATATGTTGCAGAGTAAACAACAAATAATGGATAGTGTGCAGCAAGCATTGTCAGCTAAGCGCTGGTTGCATACGACAGGTGTAGTTAGTACAGCCATCGAGTTGGCGCAACGTTATGGTGCTAATCCAGACGAAGCGGAGCTAGCTGCTATCGTACATGATGTAGCCAAGTATTGGCCTACGAAACAAATGGAACAAACGATTCGTGAACAGCAATTAGACGTAGATGTACTCGCTTATGACAAACAATTATGGCATGCTCCGGCTGGTGTATTTGTAGCAAAAAGCGAATATGGCATTACGAATGAAGACATTTTGAATGCGATTCGATATCATACAACAGGTCGAGCCCATATGTCATTGCTAGAAAAAATTATTTGGGTAGCAGATTATATTGAACCGGGACGTAGTTTTCCAGGAGTAGACAATTTTCGCAAACAGAGTAAAATCGATCTCGATGGAACATTACTCGCTGGTTTAGAAGCGACGATTATTTTTTTACAATCCAAAGGTAAAACTGTTTATCCAGGAACTTTAGCTGCAAGAGATTGGTTGGCTGAACAAGTAAACAATGTAAACAATGATTAATAAAACCGAACTATCTAAATAGGGGGAGAATGATGAATTTGCAAATTGATACTTTAATGGCAGCTGTCGTACATGCTGCTGAAGATAAAAAAGGGCACAATGTTGTAGCACTTGATTTGAAGGGGCTATCGCTTGTTGCAGACTATTTTGTTATTTGTAGTGGAAATTCAGATGCACAAGTACAAGCGATTGCTACAGAAATAAAAAAAGTAGCAGAGCAAAAAGGTGCTGTTATTCGTGGTATGGAAGGAATGAATTCCGCTCGCTGGGTACTGATTGATATGGGAGATGTTATTGCACATGTATTCCATAGAGAAGAACGTGAATTTTATAGTCTGGAGAAATTGTGGTCAGACGCTAGAGAAGTGGAATTCACATGAATATAATTGCTGGTACAACGATGACATTAACGGTAGATCGTGAAGTATCACCTTATGGGTATTTTTTGACGGATGGAAGCAATGATGTATTGCTTCCTTATCCTGAGCTTGTTGGTTCAAAGCCGAAAATCAATGATGAGGTGACCGTTTTTATTTTTCATGATTCTGAAGATCGTATTACAGCAACGATGAATCAACCACTTATGCAGCTTCATGAGTTAGCAAGATTAGTGGTCGTGGATGTTCATAGTAGTCTCGGTTGCTTTCTCGAAATGGGACTAAGCCGCCACTTACTATTACCACTAAGTGAACTTCCAGAGGATATAGCGTATCGACCGATTCCAGGTGATGAAGTATATGTATTTATGCAGCATGATAAGTCTGGTCGTTTAATTGCTAAGCTGGCAATAGAACCTGACTTGGCACCCTTAGTGTTTCCTGCACCAGAAAGTTGGCATAACAATTGGGTGGAAGGTTTTGTCAGTAAGACGATTCAGATGGGTTCATTTGTTATTGTAGATGGTGGAGTAGTAGGCTTTGGAGTCTACGGATTAATTCCAGACTCAGAGCGAATTAGAGATCTGAGACTCGGGGAACGGGTGCGAGCGCGGATTACGTTTGTTCGGGAAGATGGCAGAGTAAACTTGTCTATGAGTGAGCGAAAAGAAGTGGGACGAGTACAAGATGCGGAACGATTGTTAGCCTTTCTAAATGAGCGACCTGCTCGTCGTATGCCATATTCCGATCAATCGGATGCTGACATTATCCGCAGCCGTTTTGGGATGAGTAAAGCGGCGTTTAAACGAGCGCTAGGTAAGTTAATGCGAGATGGTTTGGTGACGCAAGAAGGAAATTGGACGATAGCAGTTGAGGAGCAATCCGTGTCGAATGATGGTAACAACGATTAAGGAGGGCAAATATGTCACAGTACGAAAGTGAATTTGCAATTGCCTATGATCGATTAATGGATGATATGCCTTACGAGCGATGGGTGGAATTTGTCGAAAAAGCTTGGCATACATACGGTACTCCAGAAACAATCGTTGAACTTGGTTGTGGTACAGGTAATGTAACATTACCGTTAGCTCGTACTGGCAAGCAAATGATTGGAATTGATTTGTCAGCAGATATGCTAACTATTGCGCGTGAAAAGTGGGAGCGGCAAGCAGCACTAACGCCAGTAATAGAGTGGCTGGAACAAGATATGTGTGAATGGCAATCCGCACATTTGGTTGATGCGGTCGTGTCGTTTTGTGACAGTATTAACTATTTGTTGGAGCCGGAACAAATTGTGGCAACGTTTGAGTCTACTTGGCGAGCGCTGAAGCCGGGCGGCATTTTTATATTCGATGTTCGTTTACCAGAACATTTTCAACAATATAATGTAGAGCAACCATTTGTATTGGATGAAGAGGATATTGCTTATATTTGGCATTGTGATTATGACGAGGACACGATGACGATAGAACATTTGCTGACGATATTTTCTCAAAGCTCTTCTAGTTCTGTTTTTCGGCGGTTTGAGGAACGACAACTACAAAGAGCATATGAACCAGAGTGGTTAGAGTCTGTCCTTCGTAAGACTGGTTTTACGCAAGTAGATCAGTATGCCGATTTTTCGATGAGTGATTTTACAGTTGTAAATGATCGGTTGTTTTTTGTAGCTATAAAATAAATCGAAAACAAATCTCGACATTATTCGCGTAACGCGTCTTTTAATCTGCTGTTCATGCTGCTGCGAGCATATGTAGTTCCGCTCTGGCGTCGAACAGCAGTTTTTTCTTTTTTTAATTGTTCTGTAAGTAGTGTGTTCTGTTGTTCTAGTTGATAGATATAGTTTACTAGTTCAGGAACGGAATATCCGGCATCTAGAAATAATTGCTGTAATTGGTCAAGTATATCTTGCTTCGTTTGCTGAATTGTCAATTGTCTCACTCCAATATTTACATCGAATTAAAAATATAACTACCCCATCATAGCGCGATCTGATAGAATAGTCGAGTACGTCTTTTTTATGGTGCGAATATTAACGCATTTTGAATGAACAGGCTGAAAGTCGCTTGACAAATTAGCTGGAATTACTACACTGGTCCAAGCTCCTCAACTATCGAATTTTAGATTGACTATTACTACATATTGATGTACAATTCTATTCGTCAACTATATATTGATGTATTGTTGATTTAACCACTTTTTATTCAGTCAGCAGTTAGGGGCGCATTCGTAGCGAATTTTGTAGTCGGAGGCGCTTTTTGATTGCTGAAATTTTTTTAGAGGAGCGAGGATTTAATGCTAATTGTCTATGAATCTAGAACGGGCAATGTGAGGCGTTTCATTAGCAAGTTGAAAATGAGAGCAGTCTCAGTAGATGAACAAAGCGAAATTAATGAGCCGTTCGTAATGGTTACTTATACAACAGGTTTCGGACAAGTCCCTCCTAAGGTAGATGCTTTTTTAGAGCGCAATGCGGAGCATTTGCGTGGCGTGTCAGCTAGTGGCAACCGCAACTGGGGTAACAGGTTTGCCCAAAGTGCAGATTATATTTCAGAGAAGTATGACGTTCCGGTTATTTTGAAGTTTGAACTAAGCGGTACTGTGCAAGATACAGAGCATTTTGTTGAGAGGGTGCAAACAATTGAAACATATTGAGCTAAATAATGAGTTGATGCAACGAGGCGAGGATGGTTTTTACCAACTATACAAAGATAAAGAAGCTGTAGTTGCTTTTATGCAAGAAGTAGATGAAAAAAGTGTAAAATTTAATTCTTTGCGTGAAAAATTGGAATATTTAATCGAAAATGACTATTATGATAATGTGTTTGAGTTGTATACATACGATCAGGTTATAGCTGTTTTTGACAAAACTATGAGTTATGATTTCCAATTTCAATCTTATATGGCAGCTTCCAAATTTTATAAAGATTATGCGATGAAAACGAATGATAAATCACAATATCTAGAGTCGTATGCTGATCGAGTAGCGATTGTTGCACTTAATTTGGGACAAGGTGATTTTGATAGAGCGATGCGAATTGCAGTGGCGATGATTGAACAGCGATTGCAACCAGCGACACCAACTTTTTTAAATGCTGGGAAAAGCAGACGTGGTGAAATGGTTTCTTGTTTCTTACTAGAGATGGATGATTCTCTTAACTCTATTAACTATGTATTAGGTACCTGTATGCAGTTATCCAAAATCGGTGGCGGAGTAGCAGTCAATTTGTCCAAGCTACGTGGGCGAGGCGAGCCGATCAAAGGGGTAGAAGGTGCAGCAAAAGGTATTATGCCTGTTCTAAAACTGATGGAAGATGCGTTTTCTTATGCAGATCAGATGGGACAACGAAAAGGATCGGGAGCAGGGTATTACAATATTTTCGGTTGGGATATTATCGAATTTTTAGATTGTAAAAAAATCAATGCAGATGAAAAACTACGTATCAAAACATTATCGATCGGTCTTATTATGCCGAATAAATTTTATGAACTAGCAGAGCAAAACAAACCACTTGTTGTATTCGGACCTTACTCTGTCTACAAAGCTTACGGTCAGCACTTAGATGACATGGACATGGATGCTATGTATGATGAATTGCTACAAAATGACCAAGTGAAGAAAAAGACAGTAATGGGTGCTCGTGAAATGTTGACAAAAATCGCTTCGATTCAGTTAGAATCAGGCTATCCATATATTATGAATAAAACCAATGCCAATAAATTCCATGCGTTAAAAGATGTTGGTTCGATTAAGATGTCTAACCTATGTACGGAAATATTCCAGTTACAAGAAACGTCAGAAATCAACGATTATGGTACAGACGATGTTATTCGTCGTGACATTAGCTGTAACCTTGCATCGCTCAATATCGTTAATGTGATGGAGCGGAAACAATTAAAAGAATCGGTACAAGTAGGAATTGAAGCACTAACGACGGTAAGTGACATGTCCAAAATTGACAATGCACCTGGCGTTCGTAAGGCGAATGAAGAATTGCACTCGGTGGGGCTTGGAGCAATGAATTTGAACGGCTATCTAGCTAAAAATAAAATTGCTTACGAAAGTCCAGAAGCAAAAGAATTTGCTGGCGTGTTTTTCATGATGATGAACTACTACTCCCTAGAGCAAAGTATGATTATCGCCAAAGAACGCAAAGAACAGTTTAAAGATTTTGACCGCTCTGAGTATGCCAAAGGAACGTACTTTGATCGTTATGTCAGTACCGATTTCCGTCCTATATTAGACGGTGTAAAAGCGTTGTTCGATGGTATGTATATTCCGGGACCAGCAGATTGGGAAAAACTAAGAGAACAAGTACAACAACATGGTTTGTACCATGCCTATCGACTGGCAATTGCACCGACGCAAAGTATTTCGTACATTCAAAATGCTACATCTAGTGTCATGCCAATTGTAGAGCATATTGAAACTAGAACGTACGCAAACTCAACGACATATTATCCGATGCCTTACTTGTCACAAGAAAACTTTTTCTATTACAAATCAGCGTACAATATTGATCAGTTCAAATTGATCGATCTTATTGCTGAAATTAATCAACACGTGGACCAAGGTATTTCGACAGTACTCCATGTGAATAGCGATGTAACTACGAGAGAGTTAGCTCGATTCTACGTTTATGCTGCGAAAAAAGGGCTAAAGTCGCTCTATTATACAAGAACAAGAATTTTGTCCGTGGAAGAATGTACAAGCTGCGCGGTTTAATATAAATTTTATGCTCTATTTAGGTAGCATGAGAAGGAGTTTGCAATGATAAAAGCAGTAAACTGGAATCGACCAGATGATGATTTTACGTTAACATTTTGGCAACAAAATATTATGCAATTTTGGACAGATGAAGAAATTCCTTTGTCAGATGATAAAATGGATTGGCTTAACATGTCCGATATAGAGCGACACACGTACAAACAAGTGTTAGGAGGACTTACTTTACTTGATACAATTCAAGGTGGAGTAGGAATGCCCAAAATACTAGAATATGTGGACGGTTTGCAGCGTAAAGCGGTACTTGGTTTTATGTCGATGATGGAGCAAATCCACGCGAAGTCTTACAGTAGTATATTTACAACACTTGCTCCAGTAGAAGAAATTGATCAAATATTTCAATGGATTGAAACAAATGAACAATTACAAACAAAGGCAAAATTAATTACAAACTGCTATAATAATATTACCGGTCCGAAAGAGTTATATAAAGCGATGGCTGCTTCCGTATTTTTGGAAAGCTACTTGTTTTATAGTGGATTTTTCTATCCGTTATATTTGGCAGGGCAAGGTAAGATGACTAACAGTGGAGAAATCATTAATCTTATTTTGCGTGATGAAAGTATTCATGGATTGTATGTAGGTGTACTTGCACAAGAACTTATGCAAACTTTCTCAGAGGAAGAGCAAGAAGCTATTCGTAAAGAAGTGATGGAGCTGTTAGAAGAGCTGCATGCGAATGAAGAAAGTTATACAGAAGATCTATATAGTAGTATTGGTCTTGCAGATGAAGTAATGGCGTATGTTCGTTATAATGCTAATAAAGCGTTAATGAATTTAGGCTTTGATCCTTATTTTCCAGAAGAACCTATCAATCCGATTGTTTTCAATGGTATTAGTACGCATACACGTCAACATGACTTCTTCTCTAAAAAAGGAAATGGCTATATTCGCACACTAAATGTAGAGCCTTTAACGGACGAAGATTTTATATTTAATTTTGAATGATTCTATTTCTTTTAGAAATAGAGTAAACTGATAGTGAAAATCGCTCATGCAATTGGTATTATTATATTGCAAGGGCGATTTTTGGCGCTAAAAGGAGGGAGTATGGATGAAGTCAATTACAGTACGACAATTAGCCGACCAATTTCAACTGGAAGTGTTGGTGGGAGAAGAACAATTGCAGCGAGAAGTGACGAAAGCTAGAGCTCATCGTCCAGGTTTGGAATTTGTAGGTTATTTTGAATTTTTTCCAACAGAACATGTTCAAATTTTAGGAAAGAAAGAGATTAACTATTTACATGCACTAACGGATCTGGAACGAAATCTGCACATTGGTAACATTGTTAAATATCATCCCCCTTGTTTTATCGTAACATCTGATCAGTCAGGATTGAAGTATTTGAAGCGATATTGTGAGGAAGAGGGAATTCCATTACTACGTACAAAACTTCGTACTACTCCGTTTATCGGAGCGCTGGATGCCTATTTACTAAAGGTGCTTGCCCCAGAAATATCTATCCATGGTGTTTGCCTAAACGTATCTGGGATCGGTGTGTTGTTACGAGGGAAATCAGGAATAGGGAAAAGCGAAACGGCACATACTCTAATTAGACGTGGTCATCGTTTAGTAGCGGATGATGTTGTTGTCTTGAAAAAGCTCAGCGAGCAGACATTATTAGGGACACATAATGAAGTGACCAAAGAATTTTTGGCATTACGAAGTGTTGGTCTTGTCAATGTTGTTCGTTTATACGGAAGAAAAGCTTTTCAGGATGAAACGCGAATTGTACTAGATATTGAGTTAACCAAATGGAGAGAAAACGAACTTAACAATGAATTAGAGCTAGAGCCTAAGTTCGTAAAGTATATGGATGTTTCTATTCCGCATATCGAAATTCAGTTGCAGCCCGGTCGTGATGTAGCAGGTTTAATTGAAGCTGCCGCAAACAATTGGTATTTGAAACAACAAGGTTATAGTGCTGCGGAAGAGTTTATGAAGCGATTAGAATTTTAATGTGATAAATGTTGTTGTGGTAACATGATAATACCATTAGAATAACAATAGGATAGAAGTAAATGTGTACACGTTAGATGGAAGTTTATGTTATACTACTACTAATCGTTATATATATCCAGGCTTACTGATTCTAGCCGATTAAAGGAGAGAATAGTATGGAAAACTGTTCGATTGTCAACAAACCTGCAATACATCTCGTTGGACTAAGTTATTGTGGTCCTTATTCTACTTTTCCAGACGAAGTTATCGCTTTACAAACACAGTTTTCATCACGTAAACATGAATTGAGTGAAGCGAAAAAACCATCGGTACTTATTTGTCCGCAATTTGCTAATGAAGTACTGGCTACATACTGTGTATGTTTGGAAGTGAAGCACTTGTTGGAAGAAGTACCAGATAAGATGGTGCAATTTACAATTCCTGCACATCAATATGCGATGACATTAGTCGGAGAAAATCGAGTTGGTGAAGGATATGAACAGTTAATGACTTGGATGAACCAACAACAACTGCGGAAAAATGAACATGCATTATCGATAGAAATTTATCATACAGATAGCTCGATGCTAGAAGAAGGGCAAGTGGAGTTGCTAATTCCATTTCTTGATAAAACAATATCTTAATACATGTTGATTAAAATTGTGATTTTATGGTGTCCGATTTGTACTAACTTAATTAGTTAGTGGCAGATCGGATTTTTGTTTATGTTTTGTAATGTGCATTTTTAGGAGAACAAAGCTTATAATGGTATGGTAACGTATATTTTTTAAGATGAGTATCTCGAGGCGTTTGCCTTAGATTTATAATCAGGAGATGTTTGTGTGAAAATTTTACAAGCTTTGTTTTTTCCGCCGGAGCAGCCGGGTGGGGTATCGTCCATGGTACCTTATATTACAGAAGGTTTTAAACAAGCAGATTGGAATATGGAACTTTTTTCGTTACCAAAGCGAGTGAGGGGAAAAGGGCAAGACGATATTCATTTTTATACATTTGATTTTGCAGCATTTGCCGGTAATCCTTTAATTGAAAAATATGTGCAAACTTATCGAGATTATTTGTGGTGGGCACGAATGAGATTGCAAGGCGAATATGATATTATTCATGCTCATCATCCGTTAGTTGCGTTAACACTGAAGCGTTTATTTCCTCATACACCACTTATTGTAACGATCCATTCTAGTTATGAACAAGAATTAATTTTGAATCATCGTATTGAAGAAAATGGGATCGAGCATCGTTTTTTAACTGCATTGTATGGAGAGTTAGAAGCGCGTGTCGATGTGATGTTAACGGTTTCGCAATCATTCAAACAATATTTAAGTGCATATATAAAAAAACCGGAAGCTATTCAAGTGATAGCTAACGGCTTTGATGAACGTCGTTTTCAACCGATTCAACATGATAATGAAACAATCCAGTTGATTACGGTTTGTCGTCTAGTTCCAGCAAAAGGATTAGACACTTTACTACAAGCATGCGCTATTATAAAGCAGCGGGGTCATTCTTTTGTGCTACATGTCATCGGTGATGGGCCAATTCGTGAACAATTAGAGCAATTAGCTATCGATGAGCAAGTGTATGATGAAATTATTTTTTATGGTTATATGCTGCATCCAGAGCAATTTATGCCTTTTTCAGATATATTTGTATTACCTTCCAAAGCAGAAGCATTCGGTTCCGTATTCGCAGAAGCAGCATTATGTAGGCTTGCACTAGTTGGTACAGATGTAGGTGGGATAGCTGAACAAATTGAGCATAATTATAATGGTTTACTAGTACAGCCAGATGATCCGATACAATTAGCAGATACATTAGAGAAATTAATAACAAATAAACAATTTCGCCAGCAAATGGCGTATGCAGCTTGGGAAAAAGCGAAAACTGATTATTCTCTAAAGCGAGTGATTGATCAACTAGAGCAAGTGTATAGTCAACTACTTACGTAATAGCTGGATGAGCCAGATTAAACTGATAAACCCGAATAGCGGGTATAAAGTAGATAATAATGGTTCGAATCCGATTTGACTAATAAAAAAACAAACAAATAAAATGACAGCAAGTAATAAAGTGTGTGACCAAGGAACACGTTTTTGTAATTGTAATGTCAGACCATAGACATCTGCAATCAAAGTGGTGAAAATTTCGGAAAAAATAATGATAATATAACCAAATTGAATGATGGTTCCTAGTTGGTTAGCAATACCGCCCATTGGAATAGCTAATCGTGCAATGTCGGGCATATGAGCGGATAATGCAAAGTGCCCTGCTAGGAGCATAAAACCAATGCCTACACCGCCTAGTATAGCTCCTAGTTTAATGGTATTGTTATTCGATGCTTTTGCACCTAATGGTACAAGAACTGCTTGTGCTAATGCCAAGTTGAAGGCTGTATAAAGAAATGGTGATAATAGTGCAGACCAAACAGGTGCTTGATTGCGTAATTCGAAAATTTGCCCGGAGGTTGGCTGCTGTAATGTATTGACGATTACGATTGCTGTAAAAATTAACATAAGCGGAACGACAATACTGTTGACGGTTAGTATTGCATTCATTCCTTTTCGTAGTACGAAGAAACAGATCAGTGCTGTAAAGAGTAAACCCACTTGATACGGAATGTTCCAATGCTCGTACAGTATTGTACCGCTGCCAGCTAACATGACAGAAGAAACACCTAGTAGAACGATTAGCATAAAGAAGCTAATATATTTGCCGGCTCGTTCTCCTAGCAACATTTTGTTTAAGTCCTCATACGAGGTTGCGGAAATTTTTTTAGCAAGTAGCATTAATTTTTGACCAAGCGCAATAAATAACATCGTAGCGATTAAAATAGTCATACTAGCAACAGCACCATATTTGGTGAAGAATTGTAAAATTTCTTGCCCTGTTGCGAATCCAGCACCAACGATTGTCCCCATATAAGTGAAAGCAATTTGAATTGCTTCCGTTCGATTCGTACGCTGCTCCACCATTGAAAAACCTCCTGTCCTCACGAATACCTCTTTTCATCAGCGTATGATAGAAACGGGACAGGCATGACAATTGATCGAATAATTAATGTTTACATCGTTTTTAGTTGCGCAAAATGGATGGGATATGTTACGTTATGAAAAAGGTTTTAAGTAGGGGGAACAAACTATGGAAAAATTACAAACACTTATAAAAGAAGAAGCTATCGTTATCTCTGATCAAGTAATCGTAATGGACACTTTTTTGAATCATCAAGTTGACCCTGCTTTTATGATGGAACTTGGCGAGCAGTTCGCAAGTCGATTCAAAGAACATCACATTACAAAAGTAATTACGATTGAATCGTCCGGTATAACCGTTGCCTTTGCAACAGCTCTAGTATTAGGCGTACCACTTGTGTTTGCTCGTAGGAAAAAAACATTAGTTGGCGATACAGAAATGCTTGTGGAGCGGGTACCATCTTTCACCAAAGGAATGGTAACGGATATAATGGTGTCAAAGCAATTATTGTCTGAAACAGACCAAGTGTTATTTATTGATGATATTATTGCTAATGGTGATGCTGCTCGTGGCTTAATTAAAATTATTGAGCGAGCAGGGGCTACTTTAGTAGGTGCAGGTATAGTAGTAGAGAAAGCATTTCAATCTGGAGGAGCTTATTTGCGCGAAAGTGGTATACAGGTAGAATCTTTAGTAAAGATCGCTTCTCTGACAGATGGTGAAGTTCAATTTTCCTCTTAGTTACTAACATCCACTTTCAACTAGGAGCAAATTACTTTATAATAATGGTGAGGAATGGAGGGAGGCGCAAACATGGAAACGATGTCGGCTGACTTCATGAATGAAAAATTGGCAGCTGCTAAAATTCACTTCGAACGAGCGCTCGATTGTAAACATACAGAGTTTGATGATTTGTACCCTTACATGATCGAACATCCACAATTTTTTTGGTATAAACGTTATGTAGCATGGTCAGAATTATTAACAATCGTTCAATTATGCGATGAACTTGCTATAAGCTGGAAAGATCAATTTACAATAAAACAAAGTGCATATATATGCAACCGAGTAATGTCTTCCCGCGTATTAGATGAATGGTATGAAACGAATGACTCAAAGGAACATGTAGGTTAATGTTTCAAAGTAATGTTGATAATATAGTTTGTTTAAGGAGTTTGTTATGGTTACAGAACAATTATTAGATCAGTTTCGTCAAAGTGGTGAAACAGTTAGAGTAATTCGCGATGCACTGGAACAAAATGACGTCTTAGGAATTGTAGTTGCCTGGGATGATACAACCGTCATCATTAGAAGACCAAACAGACGTGTAGTGAAATTAAGTCGCGACTATACTTATCAAGCAGCAGAGCAAGAACGAACAGTATAGCGTTTTAACCTAACTAGGGAGTGTAGTAGTATGAAATGTCCAATTTGTAACGATGTACGTATGCGAGAAGTAGTTAAGGATAATATAATGATTGATGTTTGTCCGGATTGTAAAGGGGTTTGGCTTGATCGTGGAGAACTGGAAAAATTGCTAGAAAGCGAACGGCTTGCAGATGCAGCTTATGATGCTAATTATAATCCGATGAGTCATACAAATGAGCAGCAGCGTCAGCCTTATAGCCAATCCCAGCCGCCATATGGTCAAGTTCCACCGCCAGGCTATCAACAATCACATCCGTACCCAAAGCATGATAAATACAAACATGACGATAAGTATAAGTATGATAAATATGGACGTCCATACAAGAAAAAGAAAACAGTGCTAGACGTATTTGGAGATTTGTTCGATTAAATGAATTAGCGCATTCGCCAGTAAATGGGGGGTGCGCTTTTTTTGTTTGTACTTTAAGATTGCTCAAAATGCTAAATAATTATAGAACAGTAGCATAGTTTGATCGATATTGACAAACAATGTAACTGTATATAATTAATTGGAAGTGAGGAGGGGTCACGATTGTGTAATAAGTTATATGGAAATCGGATGAATCAAAGTAGTCGCATCTGGATGTTAGTCGTTATATTAATAATGTTTAGTTTGACTTCTAATGCCAAAGTGATTACAGCTGCTGAAGATAATTTGATGAAAGAAAAAACAGTTGCTATCGTTATTGATGATTTTGGTAACAATATGCAAGGTACGTTGCAAATGTTATCCATGTCTATTCCAATAACGGCAGCGATTATGCCTTTTCTGCCAAGTACGAAAAGCGATGCAGAGTTAGCTTATGAGCGAGGGCATGATGTCATTGTTCATTTGCCACTCGAACCAGAGGTGGGAAAACCAGAATGGCTTGGACCGGGCGCAATTTTTGTTCATTTGTCGGATGAAGAAATTAGGAAACGTACGATTGCTGCCATCAACGATGTTCCTCATGCTATCGGTATGAACAATCATATGGGTTCTAAAGCGACAGCTGATGAACGAGTAATGCGTATTATACTAACCGTATGTAAAGAACGAGGATTGTTTTATTTGGATAGTAAAACGACAAGTAAATCAGTTGTTGCTAAAGTGGCAAATGAATTGGGAGTAAGCTACGTCACTAATAATATCTTTTTGGATGATCAGTATACGGATGCTCATATCGATAAGCAAATGAATAAAATACATCAACTCATAAAAGAGAAAAATCAAATTATTGCTATCGGTCATGTCGGGCCTCCAGGCAAAATTACTGCATCTGCTATTAAACAAAATATACCTGCCCTAAGCAGGCAGGTAAAATTCATTCGTATTTCGGATTGGATTGCAATGTCTTACTTAATGGAGCAACCAATGATAATGCCCAATCCCTGATGCTATAGCTTCAGCAATTTTGTGTTGACTAGCAGGGTCGGTTAACATTTGACGATCCTGCTCATTACTGATGAATCCCATTTCTACAATAACGGCAGGTTTTTGTGTTTTTTTGAGCAAATAATAGGTTTTTCCTAATTTAGGTAAAAAATATGTTTGTTGTTGCTGATTCAAAGCATTTTGTATAAATTGAGCTAACAAGATACTTTCACCAGTTGGTTGATGAAGTACTAATGGTCCACTACTGCTGGGCTTTGGAGATGCATTACAATGCAAACTGACTAATATTTTACTATCAATTTCTTCCGTTAATTGTTTTCTTTGCGATAGGTCTCGTCCATGACGGGTTCGAGCATTAGACCAATGATTCTCTTCACTTAAAGCATAATCTCCCGCCCGATTAAGCACAACATTAATCCCATGATTTTGTAATACCTCATATAACTTTCTGGCAATTTGTAAGTTTACATTTTTCTCTAATACATTGCCATAATAAGCTCCGCCATCAATTCCTCCATGCCCAACATCGATAATTACTGTAGGTTGCGGAAATTCCCATTTGCTTCTTTCTTCTAATTGTGCGGTAGGAACGAACCAAGATTGCAAAAAAATAGTACTTGCTATGGCGAATTGAATAACTGATATCATATCTTTACCTCCACCTTGTTATGCTACGTATAATTAACTTATGAAATATAGCGTGCCATATTTGGTGGTAACTCATTCATCATAAATGTTTATGAAACAGATAGTTCGGAAAAGATAATAATATCGCTGCAGTGGTCAAGCATGGATTGAAATGAGGTGAAGCACATGGCGAAAGGTAATGATTTGGTTAGATATATGACAGAACAGTTCGTTCATTATGTCGATCAGCCTGTTACAGTGCGTAAAGAAGCGCGTCGGCAAGTAAAAGCGGGTCGAGAACACTGGTTATCCCGCTGGTTTGGTATTGGTGGCACAAGTGTTATGTTGTGGCGCTTAAAACGAAGCGAGCGAGCAGAACGAATTCGCAATGAAAAGATTAATGTTACTGGTATGACTTGCTCCATTACAGATAAATCTGACCAAATAGAATAAGTTCTGGCAATGGAATAAATCGTTCTAGAATTAGCGTGTCGGATGGCTGATAAAGTTTAATAAAAAGCTGCTCGCCATAATCGTGATATCCAGTAATAGAGTATGCTTCCAATAGCTGTTGATCAAACATTTCTGTAACAAACCGGATGTGACTGTTCTTATCCAGCATAGTCTTCAATTTTGACTGCAGCGATTTTATGTTGTCAGTGGTCCATTGCTTCGTTGTGAACAACGGTTCTTGTGTAAGCCAAGGTAAGCGATCATAAGGATCGAAAGATTGTAGATAGGTATGTTTTATTAGTTCAGTGTTGATAGCTACAGAGCTGGTAGGATAAGTTGTAGATAATTGCTTATAACTGTTTACTTCTTTTATCCAATCTGTATAATTAATCGGTAATGGATCATTAGTAAAAAATGTATTTAGTTCCAATTGATTTTCTTGCATGGATGTATTTAAAAAAGGACGTTTGTATTGTAAATGTTGCATATGCTGCTCATGTAATAGGGAAATATGATCCGCAAAAGTGGGATCATATTTCCCTATTCCGTATTCCACAACGTCATAGTTTGTACTGTCTTTTGACTCGATGATAATGTAACCAAGCTCCGAAGTTTGATCTGACAGAACGGCAAGCCAGCTACTTGTACCAGGTCCTAGCGGGTATACGTTTATAGTAGCAGTTGCCCAGCCGGTAAAGGTAGTATCATTTTGCAAATTTTCTATATGTTTTTGAATGGAACTGTGTAGCTTTTCATTTGTAGATATCACTGGTAATTCATGTTTACTAAGGGCAGCTACTGGATAATGAGCTTGTCCGATAAGAAAGAGTGTCAAAATACAGCATATTGCTTTAACTAAAAACTTTCTTGTACCTTTATTGTTTGTTATTTGTTTCATTTTATCACCTCGACAGTCAGTTTAAACTAGTTGTAGTAAAAAGGCTGTTGCAATATGTCTACATCAACCAATGTTTGAAACACTAATTTTGCTGATTTGCAATAGTTTACGTCAATCAATGCCTCGCAAATGAAAAAGACCGCAATTAATAGCAGAAGCTGTCACGCGTGGACTATATTGTGATCGAATTTCCGCTTTTCGTTGTTCAAACTGTTCCATTATTGCTGGTCGCTCTTCTTCATCGGTTTGCTCCAGCATTTTGTCGTAGTACGTGGAAATCAATTGTAATTCTTCCTCTAATCGTTCTGTTGCTTGTTCTGCCCATTGATAGTCGAGTGCTTTTAATTTTCTTTCCATTTGCTGTTCGATAATTTGTAGCGCCCGATTGAAGTTAATACCGTTTTTGGCGACATGAATATTAGCGGGAAGCTGCATAGACATTTTTTTGGTTAATAACAAGGAATGAAAATCTTCCATGCAATGTCCGGTAATTAAAGACACACCGAAGCTATAAATATCTTCTTTCTTTTGGTCGGATATAAATTCAATCTTCAAATTAACTCCAAGCCAAGTTGTATAAGCTGTTGATTCTAATGGATGATTTGATCGTGAAGCAGGTTGCTCGAATAAGCAGACATAGCTACCGTTTTTATTAGTTGCCGCAAAAATTTGTTCTAATTTAGCAGCGCCAAAGTAGAGATTTTCACGAGGGAATTGTCGTACATTTACAGTTGGTTGGACAAAACCCATTGTTCGAGCTAATGCTGCATCGGCGGGGGAAACTCCTAACTCTTGAGCGGCTTCGCTTTGAAAATTATGATGCTCGATTTGTGCATTTTTGTCTGCTTGTGCTTGTTCGTATTCCTCTACATTCGTAACAAATAAAAACGACATCGTTTCTGGTTCCACATCTGCTCGTTCTACAAAGCTCCAGTAGTAAGGGCGATTAGTTAGTGCCATATCTGCTTCTTTTGACAGTTTGACGATGAAGTGATTGTTATCTTTCTCGATAATGGAACAATTGGTCGCTTCCAAATAACGCCCGACATAGTGATGAATCATTTTTTCATTCATGTATAGTAATCTCCTCGCCCTTAACGTTTACCGTCTTTCGTTACCGTTATATTTGTAAAGTTTTGTCCCAGTTTATCTAATTGCTCTGTAATTTGTTGTTTGTTTTCTGACTTTAAAATAACTTCAGCAAATTGCTGCTCTAAGGTTGCACCTTCATTGACTATTTTTTCTAAAATATGGTCTAATTCTCCGATAACCAGCTCAAATAAATTAATTTTCTCGTGTAAAAGATGGACGATATGCTCTTCGATGGTGTTTTCCGTACATAAGTTATATATTTTTACATCATTCGTTTGTCCAAGTCGATGTACTCGACCAATTCGTTGCTCAATCCGCATAGGGTTCCAAGGTAAATCGAAATTAATAATATGGTGACAAAACTGAAGATTGATTCCTTCGCCGCCAGCTTCAGTTGCAATTAAAACTTGTGCTTTTCCACGAAATAAATCCATCATCCAATCTTTTTTACCACGATTCATGCCGCCACGATAGGGAACAGCCGCAATATTATGCTCTCGAAAAAATTGTAATAAATATTCTTGTGTTGCTCGGTACTCGGTAAAGACGATCACTTTTTCATTGACTTCTTGTATCACTTCTAATGTTTTTTCCGCTTTTGTATTGGCTTTTATACTACGAATTGTCTCTACTAATTCCCAAATTTTCGGTCGTAATGAAGAGTCTTCTGTCGTTTTTTTAAACATATTTACTAACGTTAAAAAGACAGCATCTCGGCTACTACAAACTTCTCTTTGCAGCGTCAATAGGGAAAGGACACTTGCCCCTGTTCCCTCACTTTCACTTTCAGAAACTTGTTCTTTTACAAAACGAGTTACAGCATCATAGAGTTGTTGTTCTTCTTCTGACAGTTGTAACGGGATGTTTTTGACATGTCGCTTCGTAAAGTTTATATCGCCGTCACTTCGCCGGTTGCGTATCATTACAGACGATAGTGCATCTTGTAATTGATCTTCGTTTTTTGGTAATCGTTTATCTACGACAAAGTTACTGGAAAATTCCGCTTGCCCTCCCAGCTGCCCAGGCTTTAATAATGTAATTAAGTTATACAGCTCATCCAAATCGTTTTGAATAGGTGTTGCTGTAAGTAATAAGCAATATTTTTTGCGTAGCTGAATAGCAAATTGATAATTAGTCGTTTTTTTATTTTTTAATTTGTGTGCTTCATCTATGATGACGATATCGTAATCCGTTTGTAGTATCGTATCTCGATGGGGGGGGCGTTTGGCAGTGTCTATCGATGCAACTACAACATCATATCCCCAACTATGTGCTTTTCTTTGGGCGACGGCAGCGATGCCAAACTTTTGATTAAGTTCTCTTACCCACTGTAATACTAGGGAAGCAGGTACTAAAATTAATGCTCGTTTGACAAGCCCACGAATCATATATTCTTTCAATATCAGCCCAGCTTCAATTGTTTTTCCAAGCCCAACTTCATCTGCTAGTATCGCTCGTCCGCCCATCTCTAATAGTACTCTTTTGGCCGCATCTATTTGATGAGGCAAAGGAGTTACATTCGGTAGCGTGGATAAGCAGCGCAATTGATCGAAGCTAGTAACCACTTTTGCTTGTTCTGCTTCCATTGATAATTGATATAAAGCCCAATCATCCCATGGACCGTTTCGATTGATTCGTTCTTTTAAATCATTAAACCAACTATAGTTATGCTGTAATTGCACCAGTGGATGAATAGCTCGCACAGCGATATCGTTTTGTTCTTCTTTTAGTTGACTAGTAGCAGGATCTGATCCTTGCGTAGAAAGTGTATGCATCAATGCGTCTAGCTCCTTTATCCCATTATCATAATAATTGCTATTAGTATGACCAATAATGACGAAAGCTAGTAGTTTATCGATGAAAATCGACAGATCATAAGAAAAATTGATAATTAATAAGAAATAAAAGGAATAACTTAAGGAAATCTTTATAATTATGCTGTCCTTTTTTTAAATAGTTTTTCCTATGCTATAGATGTACTAAATAAATCACAGACAAAATGAGCATTATTTTATATATTAAAATTTCCGTTGGAGGCGTAGATGGATGAACAAATTAATAGTCGCAGTTGTTTTCGGTGGTTGCTCTAACGAGTATTCTGTTTCTTTACAATCAGCTGCTTATATAGTGGAACAAATCGATCGAACGTTATACGACGTTGTTATGGTTGGCATAACGAAAGAGGGGCATTGGCTCACTTATCGTGGCGATACGGATAGCATAAGACAAGATAGCTGGCATCAACACCCAAGCTGCCTTCCAGCCTTTATTGCTCCAAGCCGTGAAATAGGGGGCATAGTGGAATTAGTGCAAACAGAATATCGAACGATCAAAGTAGATGTTGTGTTTCCTGCATTGCATGGTAAATACGGTGAAGATGGTACGGTGCAAGGATTGTTACAATTGGCGGGTATTCCTTATGTCGGTTGTGATAGCTTCGCATCTGTCCTCGCGATGGATAAAGTAGTAGCACATACGATTGTCCAAGCTTGCGGTATTACCGTTCCCAACTCGATGACAGTTTATGATGGTGATCGTATTTCGGAAGTGATAGCGGCAGCAACGGATCTGACTTTCCCGTTATTTGTGAAACCTGTGAAATCTGGATCATCCATTGGAATTACTAAAGTGAATGAAATTAGTCAATTAGAAGAGAGTATTGCGCTCGCTTTTACACATGATAACAAAGTGACGATCGAAGAAAATATTGTAGGATTTGAAGTTGGTTGTGCAATGTTAGGCTATGACGATCCGAAAATAGGCGTGTTAGATGAAATAGAAATTTCGACTGACTTTTTCGACTTTACGGAAAAATATCAATTGCTTCATTCTGCTATCCACGTACCAGCTAGAATAAACGAAGCGGTTGCGGAGCGAGTCAAGGAGCAAGCACGCACGATTTATAAACATCTAGGATTAAGTGGACTAGCTCGAATCGATTTCTTTATTACACCAGATCTGCAAGTTGTATTTAATGAAGTAAACACGATGCCTGGCTTTACAGAGCATTCTCGTTATCCAAAAATGATGCAAGCGAGCGGAATTAATGCACGGGCATGTATCCAATATTTAATACAAACAGCTGTTCAAGGAGGGGTTCAATAATGAGTATAACGATGGAGTATCTTGATGCGAATAAAGATTTCACAGCTATTCAACTAGATAGATCAGCTATTTATCGTGGAGAGCTTATATTGATTAACAGTGAGTTTCCACTACGGACTGCTCGTACAGATTTAATTCGAGTTCCGAAGCGGTTAATTCATCCTGTGGAGTCGGCTAGAACGGCAATGTATGTGGATCGGACATGTATGCGACAATTACAAGCATTGTTAACTGCTTGTAGGGCGAGAGGCAATATATTATTGGTCAGTGGCTATCGGTCAAATACAGAACAACATATGTTGTATGAAACTACGATGAAAGAACGTGGAGAGCAGTTTACGAAAAGCTTTGTAGCCAAGCCAAACGAAAGTGAGCATCAAAGTGGACTTGCTGTAGATGTTGGGGAGAATAGTGGAGATATTGATTTTATATGCCCTACCTTTTCTGATCGAGGAGCAAGTGGTGATTTCAAAAAATTAGCAGCACAATTCGGATTTATTCAGCGCTATACAGCATCCAAAAGCAACATTACGAAAATAGCGAATGAGCCTTGGCATTATCGTTACGTCGGTTATCCACATGCAGCGATTATGGAACAAGAACAATTATGTTTAGAAGAATATATAAGCTACGTCAAAAATTACGAAGTAAATGGTCGTCATCTGTTTTTTGAACAAGAAGATTGTGTTTATGAAATATACTATGCAGCAGCAACGGAGCGGACAACGATAATTCCAATTACAAATCCGGAGTACTTTACGGTGTCGGGCAATAATGTCGATGGGTTTATTATTACTACAGTACATCCTAAACATGGATGATGAATAGCACCCTTACACAATCGTCATATGGGGCGATTGATCGCTTTAAATTACTTGCTGCTATACTAGTGATTGCTATTCATACAGGACCGTTACTTACTTATAGTGAATATAGTAACTTTATCGTTACTAGTATTGTTGCCCGCATTGCTGTTCCATTTTTCTTTATGGTCGCTGGATATTTTTTGTTTGCCAAATTAGTCAACAAGCCTAATGATTACTGGGCTACGATTCATCAATATACAAAAAAAATCGGTTTGCTGTACGGTCTTGCGATTTTAATATACATCCCTATTAATTGGTACAGTGGATATTTGACAACAGAGCTATCATTTTTTCAAGTGATTAAAGATGTTGCATTCAATGGCACGTTTTATCATTTGTGGTATTTTCCTGCGTTGATCGTTGGTATTTATATAGTGGCTGTCATGTATCGTTATTTCTCGATGAAAGTCAATATCGTCATAGCTGCTTTGTTATATATAATCGGTCTACTCGGAGATAGTTATTATGGCGTTGTGCAGTTAGTGCCACAATTAGAA
Source organism: Paenibacillus yanchengensis (assembly GCF_042684845.1). Taxonomy (NCBI): domain Bacteria; kingdom Bacillati; phylum Bacillota; class Bacilli; order Caryophanales; family Paenibacillaceae; genus Paenibacillus; species Paenibacillus yanchengensis. Next base: position 298,018 of record NZ_JBHUMH010000016.1, read on the forward strand.
CTTATCTACACCCAGTTATTTAGTTTGTTTGATTACACTCGCAACGGTTTATTTTTTGCTCCATTGTTTATTTTATTAGGAAGCTATTTAGTGATCCGACAACGAACAAAGGTATCTACAGAATGGTACGTTGGTTGGTTACTCATATCGTTATTAATAATGGCGTTAGAAGCGGTTATATTACAGTATGTACAGTTTCCTCGTCATGATAGTATGTATATATTTTTAGTGCCATCAGTCTTCTTTTTAGTTGCTTGTTTACTACAGATTAATATGTCAGCAAAAGTGACAGAGAGACAGATGAGTACTATTGTTTACTTGATTCATCCGTTAATGATTATCGTCGTGCGTGGAATAGCAAAAGTATTTGGCTGGACAGACCGGCTAGTACACAATAGTGGCATTCACTTTGTTGCTGTCGTTGTTTTATCATTAGCAGTTGCGTTTGTTATTGTCTATTTTAGCTCGAATAAAACAAGAGCAGGGGAGCAAGTTATCCCGACTCATGCTTGGGCTGAAATTGATCTTCATCGTCTGCAACGTAATGCGCAGCAGCTACAGCAGCTGCTACCTAATGACTGTTCATTGATGGCGGTCATTAAAGCGAACGCTTATGGTCATGGCTCTACGGAGATTGCACAAGCACTGTCGAAGACAGGAATTCGTCATTTTGCTGTAGCATCTATTAGCGAAGCGGTGGAGCTGCGTCAGGCAGGGATAAAAGAAAATATATTAGTGTTAGGTCGAACGTTTCCTGATCGTTTTATAGAATTACATCGTTACCAGCTCATCCAATCAGTTATCGATTATAACTATGCACAGCAATTGAATAGCTACGCTAAGTCGATTAAAGTACATGTAAAAGTAGATACGGGTATGGGGCGAGTAGGTGAGAATTATACGAATGTGACGGATATAGCCGAAATTTTTCAACTAAAACACATTAAAATAATCGGCATGTTTAGTCATCTGGCAACAGCTGATCATCAGCAACAAGCTGGAAAGAAGTATGCTCAACTGCAAATCGATCGCTTTTATCAGGTAGTCAGTGAGCTACAGTCGCGTGGCTTTGATACAGGACAACTGCATATTCAAAGTAGTTATGGTATATTACACCATCCGCAACAACAGTGCGACATCGCTCGGGCTGGTATTGCTTTGTTTGGTATAGGAGAAACTAGCGAGTTTAAATTACAGCCGGTATTATCGCTCAAAGCAGTCATTACGATGGTGAAAGCTGTTCCAGCTGACAGTCCAATCGGATATGATTGTGCCTATGTGACGAAGCGAACCAGTAAAATTGCTACCGTATCGTTTGGTTACGCAGACGGGATAAATCGAAAATGGTTTGATGTAGGAGGCTACGTTCTAGTTAGAGGTCAAAAAGCACCGCTTAGTGGAAAAATATCGATGGATCAATTGTTAATTGATGTGACGACTATTGCCGATGTACAAGTTGGTGATATCGTGACGTTAATTGGACAAGATGGGGAAGAAGAAATTACAGCGGAAGAGATGGCAGAGCGTCTGCACACAGTACCTAATGAAATATTTTGTCAAATTGGCACCAGAGTAGAAAGGGTCTATCATTATCGATAGACCCTTTTGTTTGCGGTTAGCTAACTTACGAAGTTACTTGTCGATGTTTAAAATGATAATAGCATCCAAAGCTAAACATACAAATTGCTACTATTACATAACTGTAAAAAATAGAAATGGGAAGCGATAATGTATAGTTGCCAATCATTACGAAACGTTCTCTACTGAACATGTTTTGTACACGCATCACATCAATAAGGGTCATATATTTCAATACCCATTCTACGGAGAAAACTGAAAAGTTGCGAATGAAAAAAGTAAGTGTCAATAGCAATCCACCGATAAAATAACTAATAATATAATGCCTCGTATGAACCGATACGTACAGAATGAACATGCTGAACGCAATGGCTCCGATCCAATTGGTCACTAACTGAACGAAGCTATATTGCCATAAAGAAAAGTGGTACGGTGTTTGTTCATGGTTAGTTAACGAAGCGATGGAAGCATATGGATCGGCATGTGTTGTGAACAACCAATGAATGATACTACCCAGTAACCAGCTTAATAAGACGACACTAGTGGTGAACAAGATAGTAGCAAGTATTTTAGCAAATATGACTTGTTTTTTTCCATGGCTACTACTTAATAACAACGCATCCATTTTCGATTCATATTCCCCACTAAACACAGCGGGTAGTGCTGCCAATAATATAGCTGCTTGCACAAGCGTACCTTCCATATAAGGAAAAGTAGCGATAGCTTCCCATGCGTTAGCTGTGGTCGAAGTAGTAGTCGATACATAATAAAAAATTTTAGTAACAATAAGTAGTAAGAAGCTGCAAATCGTAATTAACCAAACGACAGGTTGTTGGATAAGCTTAATAAACTCTAGCTTGATTAATGGCTTCATTATTCCTTCACCTGTCGTTTGCGCATTGTAACAATGATAAGAATGGAAGTAAGTAATATATAAACAATTGCTTGGGTAACCGTTAAGCTGGTGTATTCAACAGCGTAGCCAAATATATTAACATAACTGTAATCTGCAAAAGATTCAAACTGTAAAAATTCAAAAAATCGGAATGCTATAAATACGATTGTAACGAGTGAATAAGGTACAAAGCTTTCCATGAAAATAACAGCAAACGGTAATAAAAAGACAAAACCTCCGGCAAAAGCAGGCACTAATGGGGTACGGCTATGGGCTGAAATAAATAGAACAAATAGTGCTAAACTAGAAGTACCAATACAGACTAGTATAGTTCGTACTACTATGTAATAACCGATAGAGTACGGAAATAATGTACTACTAAAAAAAGAAGTTACATTAACAAGCGGTTTATCTATTCCATCTAATCCATAAATAAACGCATTGCATAAAAATTCTATTCCAAAGAAAGTAATAACGACGATGCAGCTGAACATAATAACAGCGATAATTTTGGCAATAGGAGCACGCGAACGTCCATAACGGCTACTTAATAGAAGTGCATCCATTTTTACATTGTATTCTCGACTATATAAGCCAGCTACACTAATAATAATCATTGCTCCAATTAGTAAGTGACCAGCTTCTTCAAAATAGTTTAAAATATTACGCCAACCATCTTTATAAAAAGCATGACTAGGATAGGATGCCATGTGTAGCAAAGCGTTGCGTTCCTTAGTTAAAAAAATGGCTTGTTGATCATAGGCTGGTGGCGGTTCATTTGCAGCTAATTTCTGCTCTATTCTAATTACTGATTCTTTTCTATGCTGGATATTCTCATCCAATTTTAGTATATCAATTGCTACCTCAAAGGGAGCTCTTATATTAACAAACTGTTCTCTCAATTGTTGTTTTGCAATAGGATCAGTTTCATCCTCTATTTGTTGGGCAAGTTCGCTATTATTTCCATACAACTCCTTATTTTCTATTGCCCAATTTAATTTTTCATCCGTTACTAGTCCGCCATACTGTTGAAAAGCTTGCCTAGTTACTTGGATTTGTTTTATGTCTGGCAATTGATTGAAAAATTGAAACACTTGCAAACCGATTAATAGTGAAAAAGCAATATAAACTATTTTTTGTGAAAATATTTTATACAATTCATGTCTGATCATCGTTATTTACCTCCTGCTTGTCCATCACATCGCCGAAGTAATATAAATAAATGTCTTCCAAACGAGGAGTTTGTAAAATAGCATCATCTGACGGCTGCTTCGTTGCAATCACTCGAGCTTCGATATCATTACCTTTTTGATGAATATGCCCCACGATATGACGTTTATATAGTTCATTTAATTGTGTTGCTGGAAGGGACACATGCCATACTTGCTGCTGTAGTTTTTCTAGTAATTTATCCGGTTTGTTTTGCTCAAGTAGCTGACCATCTTTCAAGATGATAATTTCTGAAGCGATAGCTTCAATATCCGTCGTAATATGGGTAGATAATAAAATAATTCGCTCTTGTGCCAATTCTGAGATAAGATTGCGAAACCTAATTCTTTCTTTCGGATCAAGACCAGCCGTCGGTTCGTCCAACAGCAATAGTTTGGGATCATTAAGTAACGATTGAGCGATGCCGAGTCTTTGTTTCATTCCTCCCGAAAACTTGCGGATTTTCACTTTCTTATATGGAGTTAAATGGACAACCGCAAGCATCTCGTCTATTTTTTGCTCCACTTGTTGTTTGGGTAAGCCCTTTAAAGCTGCAATATATTGCAAATAGCGATGGGCGGTAAAGTTTGGATAGAATCCGCAATCTTGCGGTAAGTACCCGAGTAAATCACGATATTTATAGTCTAATTTATAAATGTTTTGTTCATTAAACGTAATCGTGCCATTAGTTGGTTTTAGTACATCTGCAAGTATGCGCAATAAAGTAGTTTTTCCAGCACCATTTGGTCCTAACAATCCATATACTCCGTTCGTAAAAGTACAGCTGATGTCATGTAGTGCCACTTTTTCTTTATATTTTTTGGTCACCTTATTCAATTCGAGTTTCATATGTGATCCAGCCTTTCCAGTGCGTTGATATATAACGAATTTGTGAAAAATAAAGAAGGATAGCTCCCAGCATGATAGTAACTAAAATAGATGTGGGAATAGCTAGTAGCCAATCGACTAGATGAAAACTACTTTGATCCATGATGCAAAATACGAGCCAAATAATAGCAATCGCATGGGTAATAGAAGCATGGCGGAATAGCGTAGTTATTATTAGAGATAAACTGCTAATTACAATAAATGGAATCCACCAGATGAGCAATAGGGATGTCATATTAATAGTAGGTTCCACCCAATAAATAGTTAGAGAAAATAATCCATTAAGTAGTAGGTTATAACTATTAATAACGGTTAACTTAGCCAAAAACACTTGTTTACTGTTAAACGTAAATGACATTTCTAATTCGGTCATTCGGTTATTTCTGCTGCGCATAAGCTCCGTTAAACTAACAACAAAAATAAGGGGAGCAACAAAAAAGCTAACGGCATACCAATCATTCGTATAAAAGTACGATAAGATTAGGGCGAATAAAAAAGAGCCAATCGTTGTTAACCAATAAAAAGGAGAAAAGAAATAGAGTTCTGTTTTTGTGAGTCGTAATAGATCCAGCAAATATTGTTGTTTAGTTCGTTCCTTTCTTAAATGCCAGTCTAGCGTTACAGTATTTATCGTCTGTTGCATCATGGAAGGATCGGGTTCTGGTAAAATAGATTGGTTTAACCATTGTTTTAATGCTAATTCATCTTCTAATGGTACTTCCCATGACTCTAATTCGTTTTCGTTTGTTTGCTTACGCTCGCTCATCATATTCACCTCACATGTAATTGATGCTTTTGTAGTTTCTCTATTCCTTGCTTGAGTCGCGATTTCACCGTTGATAGTTCAGTGTCCGTCAATTCCGCGATGTCTGTTATCTTCAAGTCATAGTAATAGCGCAAAATAATGGTTTCTCGCTGATAATCTGGCAACATTTGTAGTAATTGTTGGATAAGCATCGCATCGTCCATTTGAGCTAAGGAATCTTTCTGCTGTCCGAGCTGCTCGGATATAGCATCTTCATACTCTACTTCTTTTTGGATCATTTGATTGCTTCGTATTTTGAAATGATCACGGCAAGTATTAAGCGCTATTTTTAATAACCAATGACGCAACTGCTCGATATTTTTCAGCGTGTGGATGTGGCGGACCATTTTAATAAATGTTTCTTGTGTTAAATCGTAGGCCAAATGGTAATCGGAACAGTAACGATAAATGTAGGCAAAAATATAGTTGTAATGCCTTTTGATTATGCGATCTAGCGCATCGCTATTTCCTTGCATCCATTGGTCATACAACTTTTGCTCGCTGAGCATATTGCTTCCCTCACTTCCTCTTATATTAAGACGATGGCTCGTATGTAAAAAGTTTTAATAATTATTTTATCATTTATTTGTTGTAATCATTTTAGGTAGTTTCTGCTATCTTTTGTAAAGTGGTTGCTTGACATAAAGGGGGAGACTGTTATCCTACATAGTAGGGGTTTTTAACCACACTGTTTTAGATCGTGCAATGGGGAGACAACAGGAGGAAACGATATGGTAAATGTACAGCAGCAACAAGACAATAAAAATATAGATAAATTATTGCGGGTATTAGTATTTGCCCTTATTTTTTCGGTTATGAATGGAACGATGTTTAATGTCGCACTTCCAATGATTAGTGAGCAGTTTTCGTTACTTCCCTCACAAGCAAGTTGGGTGCTTAGTGGATATATGATTGTGTTCGCTATCGGTTCTGTCGTTTATGGAAAGCTAGCCGATCGTTTTCAAATGAAAAATTTAATTACGTTTGGTTTATATTTATTTGCATTTGGTTCTATCGTTGGGATGTTCGCGCACCAATATTGGTTAGTTGTAGCGGGTCGATTGTTGCAGGCAGCAGGGGCTTCGGTCTTGCCAGCGGTTAGTATGATCATTCCTGTCCGTTACTTCCCGATAGAGCAGCGGGGGAAAGCGCTAGGCATCACTGCTGTGGGATTGGCACTTGGAGCTGCGTTAGGACCGATTGTAGCGGGTCTAGTATCTAACTTCGGTAGTTGGCGCCTATTATTTTTATTATCGATTATATCGCTAGCTACAGTACCTTTTTTTCGAAAATATTTGCAACAAGAACAAGTAACACAGGTGAAATTTGACTATTCGGGTGCAGCACTGTTAGCAGCAACGGTAGCTTTGTTGTTATTATCTATTACCCAAAGTAATTTATGGTTACTTGTCGTAGCAGTTTTACTTTTTGGTTTATTTCTCGCTCGTATTCATACAGCACAAGATCCATTTATTGAACCGGAATTATTTAAAAATAGTAAGTATTCTCTAGGCTTGTTTATCGCTTTTTTATCTACATCGATGAATTTCGGTTTATCTTTTATGACACCACAATTTTTAACATCACTTCATGGGCTTACACCAGCAAGCATTGGGATGGTTATGTTTCCAGCGGCAATTTGTGCAGCTTTTTTAGGGAAAAAGGGTGGTAGACTAGCTGATCAGAAAGGAAATATGTTTCTGGCTATGGTAGCAACTTCCTTAATGTTTGTCTGCTTTGCATTGTTATCATCCGCATTGGAGTTACCTGCTTATTGGATTGCACTGTTTTTAATTGCTGGTAATATTGGGGTAACATTTATGCAAATAGCAATGTCGAATACAGTTTCCAAAACATTGTTGAAGCATCAGGTTGGCGTTGGTATGGGATTGCTATCGTTGATGAATTTTATTTCTGGAGCGATAGCGATGGGGACTATTGGAAAATTATTAGATGGTCAACAGACAGCTCTTCAGCTTAATCCGATAGTTAATCAAAGTGCAGCATTTATTTATAGTAATATTTTTCTCGCCATGAGTTCTATTATCATCGTTATCATTATGTTATACCGTATCGTGTTTCGGGATGAAGTTGTACTTGTGGCAAAGAAGGGTAGCGCCACATTGTAGGAAATTAATTTGTTTATTATGGTGATGTAGTTTTATGTAAATATAGAAGTAGTTGTAGAGGGAAATAAAGAATTGGATGTAGATGGAAATAGTAGTGGTAGTGGATAATATAATGGTTATTACAATTAGGGAAAGGTAGGAGAGATCGCGTGGAAGTACCGCTTAAAGTATGGATTGTTATGGGGTTTATTGGATTATTAATTGTTGCTTTGACGTTATTCGCCATTCATTTAGCATATACGAAAAAGTGGGACAAAGACAATTGAACAAGATCAGAACTAAAAAAGCAGCTTCCTTAGGAAGCTGCTACTTGTTTAATTAGTGGGTAAAATGAATGGTCGGGACGACACGATTTGAACATGCGACCCCCTGGTCCCAAACCAGGTGCTCTACCAAGCTGAGCTACGTCCCGCAACACTTTGAATTATGTATGGTGCCGTCGAGAGGACTTGAACCCCCAACCTACTGATTACAAGTCAGTTGCTCTACCAGTTGAGCTACAACGGCACATCATCTGTTATTGATTGCAGGCACAAAATATATAATACACAGATAAAGTGAATTTGGCAAGCCTTTTTCATAAAAAAATTAAAGTTCTACTTTTCAAAAAATTCTAACAATTTAAAGTGGACGCGAGAGCTGTAAAGTTGTTGTTCGGAAAGTCAGCGAAAACAGGCTATCGGATGCATTTATTGATGAATTACACTGGGTTATACGATTATGCAAACGGTACAACGCAACAGGAGAAAGTTTGTGTGAAAAAACGTATAAAAGGTTATGTGCAATGGGTTGTAGTGATGACTTTGTATGAGAAATCGTATAAACGGTCATGTGTAGCGGCTTGAATTGTGGGCTTTGTACGAAAAAACGTATAAACAGTCACATACGGGGTTTGAATTGGTAAGTTTTGTACGAGAAATCGTATAAACCTCATCAAGAAAGGTACGGGTAACCGTTTCGCTACGTTGCTGCGAAAGCAGCTGCACCAAAAAAAGCTGGACGGAAAACCAACCTGATGGTTTTTCGTCCAACTTTTTAGATTGGGGACTTATTGGACAGTCCCAATCATTGATATCGATTGTTAAGCTGTTTCGCTATCTAATTCTGGTAGTGCGATTTGTAGTTCTACTTTGCGAATTCTATTTTTTCCGGTTTCACGGATAATAAATCGTAAGTGGTGAAACTCCAGTTCTTTGCCTGTTTTCGGTTCACTAATTTTACTGTATAGCCAACCGCCAATTGTATCTACGTCTTCATCTTCGAAATCAAGACCAGTCAATTCGGTTAATTCATCAAGCAACACTTTTCCATCGAGTAAGTAACAGTTTTCAGCTAATTGCTCAATCTCTCGGCGTTCGTCGGCATCAAATTCATCGCGAATATCACCAACAATCTCTTCTAGTATATCTTCAATGGTAATCAAACCGGAAGTTCCGCCATATTCATCGACCAATATAGCAATGTGAACTCGTTCTTGTTGCATCCGTTTAAGGAGCATTTTGACAGGTGTTACTTCCGAAACGGACAGTACAGGATGAATCAGCTTTTTAAAATCAAGTGCTTTGTTTGTATCATATTCCAAAAATAATTGCTTTGTATTTAGCATGCCGACTATATTATCTTTGCTCTCCAGAGCTACAGGAAAACGAGTATATTGTTCTTTACGAATGATTACTAAGTTTTCTTCCAATGTATAGTTTGTATATAGACAAACCATATCTGTACGAGGCACCATAATTTCTTTGGCCAATAATTCATCAAATGCAAAAATCCGACTAACATATCCAAATTCCGTATTATTAATTTTACCACTTTGGTAACTTTCATTCAAAATAATTTGAATTTCTTCTTCAGAATGGGCTTGTTCGTGTTCTTTCGTAGGTTTTAGCCCGAAAATACGTACTAAAGTAAGTGCTGACCCATTTAATATCCAAATAAAAGGAAACATAACTTTGTAGAAAAAGATAAGTGGTTTAGCAGTGTGTAAACTAATAAATTCCGCTTTTTGTATTGCCCAAGTCTTTGGAGCAAGCTCACCTACGACAACATGTAAGAAAGTTGTAAAAACAAAGGCGATCGCAACAGATAAAATAGCGCTAAACTGAGGATTAAGCTCTAATTTACTAAAGAGTGGTGCTAAAATGAGCTCTACCGTTGGTTGACCCAAAAAACCTAATCCTAAAGCCGTGATGGTAATACCAAGTTGACAAGCCGATAAGTAAGCATCAAGATTATTAATTACTTTTTGGACGGCCTGTGCGTTTTTACGTCCCTCTTGCATTAACTGATCTACACGACTAGGTCTTAACTTGACGATGGCAAATTCGGTCGCAACGAAAAAAGCAGTTAATAAAATGAGAAGAGCAAACATAAAAAGATTAAGTCCTATACCCATTATAGATATTCACAATCCTTTTCTAAATGAAATTAGTTGTATACTATATACTATAGCGAAAAAAGAGTAGCTGTGACAACTGTCAATTGCACCTTAATGGAGCGTTAATTGGTCAAAATAAGTCTAAATAGTGGATTTCTTACTATGTTCTCGTTTATTATCAACTCTTTACAACTTCATAGCTCACGCTTAAGATTAAATAGGTTGTATTTCGTACAATTAAAGTAGTACCATAGCTCTAGTAGTGAACAGAAAAGAAAGGCAGTGGAATGATGGTAAAACAGTTTTTGAAAGCTTCACGATTCCAAGTCATTCCGGTGATGTTAATTCCGGTATTGTTAGGTGCACTTGCGGCTTGGGCGTGGACGGGTACGTTTCATGTATGGTTATTTCTTTTAACGTTATTTGGCGCAGGAACCGCTCATCTATTTTCGAATATGGTGAACGATCTTTGGGATTATAAGAATGGAACAGATACTGCTGCAAAGGAACAGGAAGACGCTGTTTCTACAAACTCCGGTTTTTTAACGAGTGGCATTTGGACGTACGAGCGGTTTAAAAAGTTAACGTGGACACTATTTATTGTTGCGATTAGTAGTGGCATCATTTTAAGTGTATTTAGTGGTATTTGGGCGTTTATCTTTGGACTTGCAGGTGGGTTAATTGCTTATTTTTACGTTGCACCACCAATTCGGTTTGGATATCGGGGAAAAGGGTACAGTGAAATAGCTATTTTATTATCTTTTGGCGTACTTCCGGTAGCTGGAGCTTATTATGTACAAACATCGATGCTAGATTGGAACGCTATATTGTTATCACTTCCCATTGGTTTGTTGACAACACTAATTTTATTTAACCACCATTTCTTACATTGGAAAGCTGATAAAAAAGCTGGTAAGAAAACACTGGTCGTTGTATGGGGAGAAGCACGAGCACTTACTTTTTCTAAAATATTGTTGTTATTAGCATGTTTATCACTTATTGCATGTGTATTATATGGAACATTACCAATTTACGCCCTGCTTGGATTATTGGCAGCAATTCCGTTATACTTAGTTTATGGTCGATTAAAAAAAGAAAATGATTCAAAAGCATACGTACCACTAATGGGAGCTTCACTTAAAGCAACTATTCGTTGTGGGGCGATTCTTATTGTCGTTTTAATTATACAAGCTTTAACATTTTAATAGATAAGTCATAACGAGACTGATAGGAGAAGACTAGCAATGGAAGCAAAAGAATGGATTTTAGGCGATTTTGATACTATTTTAGATGAAGGAAAAGTGTGGAAAATGGGTGGGTTCCCCTTGCCGGATGGGAGTTACTGGGAGTACCGCGAGCCCGAAGCAGTAGTGATTGTACGCAACGGTATATTATATGTACGTGCTGCATTAAGTCGTGCTAATGATCAAATTCAAATTTTGGATAATGCCAAACATATGTATTACTCTGTAGATCCGGTACAAGTGCCAGAAAAGGGCGAAATTAGTTTTGAGTTGCAAATTAGAGCGAGATCTCGTAATACTACTCCAAATGACTTATATGATGGATATGTATCATTGAATTTACTTGATTTTACAACGGGAGCAGCACTTGATTTCTTTGCAGGTAATGATAAATATGCGAGCGTATATGCGATACTGCCATTCCCTGGAGTTACTGTTCCAGATAGTGATAAAACCAAATATTTTTGCATCTTTAAGGAAGATACTAATTTCCGGAAACAAGAATTTAATACGTATAAAATAACATATAGTAAAGAACGAAACGAAGCTGTTTTTTATTTAAATGGGGAGGAAGTAAGACGTGAGCAAAACATACCTGTTCCATTTAATCAGTTTACAGTCGCACTAGGGATTATGACAGAAAAGGATTTGACACCAGAAGGTAGTGTTTCTGTACATGGTCAGACTGTAATTGGAGAATGGTCACCGATTAAAATTGAAATGAAGCCGTAATATTTATTCGGAAACAGGCAATTGATACTAGTTTTTTTTAAGTGGAGCAGTTACAATATGGTGATAAAGATGTAACTGCTAATGAGAGGTGACACCAACAGTGACAATGCAGCCTCAAGTGATGAAGACAGTGCTTATGCACTACATGATGCCTAATGTGAATGCTTCATCCGTTGCCAATGCTAGTAGCCAGCCGTTAGGGGCGTCCACAACGTCGTTGTTTCAATCGTTATTAGACGAACAAATGGAGCAAACGGCAGCTTCAATTATGCAAACACGTACGGCTGTAGCGGGTAATAGGATGCCAACAACTGGCTATCGTGGATTTGATGTTGTACCACAACAGGCAATATGGAATCAAGGACAAGAGAGTACTGCTTACCCGGTATGGCAACCGGATTTATTTAAACATTTAACACAGTTGCCAGTAGCCAATACAGATCATGTTGTTCCTGCAATATCGGCTACCTCCAGTAAGCCAATACAGCATATTAGTGGTAGTGGTAAGGAGCAGATTGACAATTTGGTTATGTCAGCAGCTCGTTTATATGACGTAGATCCGGCACTTATTCACGCGGTCATTAAGACAGAGTCGAATTATAATGAGAATACGATATCTCATGCTGGTGCCAAAGGACTTATGCAATTAATGGATGGAACAGCGCGATATGTTGGCGTTAGCAATAGCTTTGATCCACAGCAGAATATTGAAGGTGGAACGAAGTATTTGGCTATGATGATAAAGAAATATGATGGTCATATACCAGTAGCTTTGGCTGCATACAATGCTGGTCCAGGTAGAGTTGATCGATTAGGGATCGCTACGGAACAACAATTGAAAGATAAGCTACATTTGTTGCCACAAGAAACACAGCGTTATATTACAAAGGTACTAGGGACTTGGTAGTAACATGTCAAAAGAGTCATTGTTGCAACCCACGAGAAAGTGGAGCGGCAGTGACTCTTTATATTGTTATGTATAGATGATAATAGAATAGATAAAGGCGATGAAAGAAAATGCTATATTTTGATCATGCCGCATCAACTCCACCATACGAGAGTGTAATAGAGACGCAATATGAAGTAATGAAGCAACATTACGCTAATCCCTCTTCATTGCATCAATCAGGAGTTGCTGCTCAAAAATTGTTAGAGCGAGCACGTGCCGCCATTGCTGCACAAATGAGAACGACATCAGGTCAATGGATATTTACAGCAAGTGCAACGCTTGCCAATAATGCAGCAATATTAGGTGTAGCTAAGCAGTATCGGCAACGTGGAAATCATATTATTACGACAAATATAGAACATCCATCAGTATTTGAAGTGATGCAGCAGCTAGAAAAAGAAGGTTTTAACATTACCTACTTACCAGTCAATGAAGCTGGTCATATTACTGCTGAGCAAGTCAATGGAGCAATTACGAAGCAGACGATACTGGTTAGTATTATGCATATTAATAATGAAATAGGTACGATCCAACCAATCGAAGAAATTGCTAATCTGCTTCAGCAATATCCGCAAGTGATCTTTCATGTGGATGCGGTACAAAGTATTGGTAAAATCGATAGCTCGCCAGAACAAATGGCGATTGACTTGTTGACAGCATCAGCTCATAAGTTTGGTGGTCCCCGTGGAGTAGGGTTGTTGTACAAAGCTAGTCATATCCAGCTTTCACCGATCGTATATGGGGGCGGTCAAGAGTTGGGTGTTGTACCTGGAACGGAAAATGTGCCAGCAATTGTAGCAACCGCGAAAGCAATGCGACTTACTTTGGAAAATCAAGAAAACAAAAGCTCCTACAAACAAAAGTTGCGTGATCAGTTACGAGCAGGTATTATGCAAATGAAGGAACTTCATCTGAATGGTGAATTACCTTTGGCACCGCATATTGTACATTTTTCCTATCCTGGAATGAAACCCGAAGTAGTTATTCATATGTTAGAGCAGCAAGGGTATTTAGTAGCAACAAGATCAGCTTGTTCTTCCAAAGAAAACACACCTAGTCGAATTATACAAGCGTTAGGTCGTTCATTTGAGAGTGCCACCAGTGGTATTCGTATAAGTATTGGTGATGAGCATACAGAGCAAGATATTGAACAGCTATTACACGCACTACAACAAATAATTCAAGAGTTGTCTCATTTAGAGAGGGGTTAAATATAGTAATGCAATACGATCAGATCGTAATGCGGTATGGTGATCTTACGATGAAAGGTCGTAACCGCAACATGTTTGAACAGAAGATGTTAAAGCAGGTAAAACATGCGCTATCCGGCTATCCAGCATTAGACTATTGGAAAACGTATGGCAGAATGTATATTAAATTAAATGGACAAGACCATGGGCCAGTGATGGAAAGGTTAAAAGATATATTTGGTATCGTTTCTTTTAGTCCCGTCGTCGTCTGTAAACCGGAGCTTGCAGATATTGAACAAACGGCATTAAAGTTGATGCGTAGTTTACCAGCAATTCCACAGACTTTTAAAATGAATGTTCGTCGTGTGTGGAAGCAATTTCCTCATGGTTCGCATGAAATGAATCATTTGATCGGTGCACCAGTATTGCGGGAATTTCCTGAGTTATCCGTTAATGTTAAGCAGCCAGAATTAGAACTACGAGTAGATATACAAGAGGAAGCTGCTTATGTTTTTTGTGAAGTGATTCCTGCTTCTGGTGGTTTTCCATTCGGTTCGAACGGCAAAGCTATGCTCCAATTGTCTGGCGGAATCGATAGTCCTGTTGCCGGTTGGATGGGATTACGTAAAGGATTAGAAATAGAAGCTGTTCATTTTCATAGTTATCCTTATACAAGTAGGCAAGCGCAGGACAAAGTGATTGAATTGGCAAAGCGGCTTGCTTATTACAGTGCAGCTCCAATAAAGTTGCATATGGTGTCCTTTACAGAAATTCAAACAGAGCTTGCCAAATCAAAGCAAAACCATTTGCTTATTACAATGATGCGTAGAGCGATGTTGCGAATTACAGAAAAGTTGGCTTTGGAGCATGGAGCAAAAGGAATCGTTACAGGAGAAAGCTTAGGGCAAGTAGCTAGTCAAACGTTATCCAGTATGAATGTCATTGGACGAGCTACTGTTTTACCGCTTATTAAACCATTAATTATGATGGATAAACAAGAAATAATTAATATTGCTACACGAATTAAAACATATGAAACATCGATATTGCCATTTGAAGATTGCTGTACATTATTCATTCCCAAAACACCAAGTACAAACCCGAGTTTGCGTGTTGTAGAAGGGCAAGAAGCAGCTCTAGAAGATCTGCCAGCAATGATTGAAAGAGCAGTACAAACAGTGGAAACGCTCATCATCAGTGCAGAAACATTAACTGAAGCTGTCACAGCGGGTGAAGAAGATTGGTTTTAATTAAATAATGAAGCAGTTTGAAAAAAACAAGGATGCTACAAGCGGATTTTCGCTCACAGCATCCTTGTTTGAATATCCCTCCAATTCCTTTGGCTTTAGTTCGTGTAATAGTTATACATATTGCACCAAACTTGTACATACTTCTTAGTATGGGAGGGAATAACGTGGAACATGCATTTATTTTTTTTGAGATTGTAGTTATAAATTTGTTGTTAAGTGGGGATAATGCGATAGTTATCGCTATGGCTAGTAAGCAGTTGCCGGCAAACGAGCGGAAAATAGCGCTTCGTACCGGAACGTTTGCTGCGATTGTATTACGTTGTCTATTAGCGGTTGTCGCTGTAACATTGTTAAAAGTTCCTTACCTACAAGCTGTAGGGGCGATCTTACTTTTTTATATTGCGTTAAAATTGTTATTAGATGCCAATAACCAAACACAGATGAAGCAAGTTGATACGAAGCAGCATCAATCTTTGTCAAAGGTACTACAAACCATTATTATCGCAGATTTAGTAATGAGTTTGGATAACGTGGTAGCGATAGCGGCTATAGCACAGGGCGATTTTGTATTAGTATTTAGTGGAATTGCTTTAAGTATCCCAATCATTATTTGGGGTAGCAACTTTTTAAGCAAACTGCTACAACGGTTTAGTTGGATTGCGTATGTTGGAGCGGCTTTATTAGCTTATACAGCTGGAAAGATGTTTGTAAGTGACGTAGCTATAGAAACATTTGGTTGGCTATATCATTATTCTCTGGATCAATTAATACCGCTTTTAAGTGTGCCACTCGTTATTGTTATTGCAATTTTGCGAGATAGAGTAACTGTTTGAATGAAAAACTAATATTTTTTTTGAAACTGAACGTTCGATACTGGCATTTTTGTTTCAGTTCCTTTAAACTAATAGAGATTAAAACTGTTGTCTTTCATTTATGTCATAGGTGAAAGCACGTATGAAGGAGCGGAACGAATGCCAAAAAATAAATTTTCCGCCGGTATTATTTTACTTCTGGCTGGGATCATTATAGTGCTAGGAAAGTGGGGCGTATTCGGCTTTTTAGGAAGTATCTTTTGGCCGCTGCTTGTTCTTATTCCAGGTATATTGATTCACGTTCTATACTTTGGAAGATTGATACCAGCTGTTTCACTTGTGCCAGGCGGAATACTTGTCGTTTATTCGTTGTTATTCATATTATGCAATATTTTCGGGTGGGACAATTTAAAATATTTATGGCCAATGTTTATACTCGGTATTGCAGTAGGTCTGTATGAATATTATATGTTCGGATCTGGAGTTCCGAAAGTAGTATGGACAAGTGCGATTGTACTTGCAGCAACAGCAGTTTTATTTTTTGTATTGGCTTTAATGTGGAGCTGGGGGATCTACCTTGTAGCAGCGCTTTTAATCGGAGCTGGGGCATGGTTAGCACTAAGCAATCGCAAACGTTATTGAACGTAATGGTAGGGCCATGTATTAACCCTATACTAAAGATGGAGTGGATTATAAGTTATGCAACAAAGAGAAAATATTCGTAATATCGCAATTATTGCTCACGTAGATCACGGTAAAACTACTTTAGTAGATCAGTTATTGAAACAATCAGGGTTGTTTCAGCAACATGAAGTTGTACAAGATCGGATGATGGATTCTAATGATCTGGAGCGTGAGCGTGGTATTACGATTTTGGCCAAAAATACGGCCATTACGTATAAAGATTATTTAATCAACATTGTAGATACGCCAGGTCACGCCGACTTCGGTGGTGAAGTAGAACGAATCATGAAAATGGTTGATGGAGTTCTACTTGTTGTAGATGCTTTTGAAGGATGTATGCCACAAACAAAAGTAGTGCTTCGTAAAGCACTAGAACATCAATTGATTCCAATTGTTGTTATTAATAAAATTGATCGACCTAATGCTAGAGCGGCAGAAGTAATTGATGAAGTAATTGACTTGTTTATTGAATTGGAAGCAACGGATACACAGCTAGAGTTTCCAGTTGTCTATGCATCTGCATTGATGGGCACAGCAAGTGCTACTGAAGATAAACAAGACGAAAATATGCTAGTTCTATATGATACTATTGTGGAACATATTCCATATCCGACGGAGCAGCTTGATGCGCCATTGCAATTTTTGGTGACATTGCTTGATTACAATGAGTATGTAGGTCGAATAGCTATCGGTCGTGTAAATAGAGGTATTATTCGTCAAGGTCAGTCTGTCGCTGTTATGATGCGAGATGGTGGCATTAAATCGGGACGGATTGAAAAACTATATGGCTTCCAAGGATTGAAGCGGATAGAGATTAGTGAAGCGGGAGCTGGCGATCTTGTCGCTATTGCCGGGATAAGAGAAATTAACATTGGCGAAACGATAGCTGATCCAGCACATCCAGAAGCGTTACCTGTATTTGCTATTGACGAACCAACGTTACAAATGACGTTTTTAGTTAATAATAGTCCATTTGCTGGACGAGAAGGAAAGTGGATTACATCACGTAAACTACGCGAAAGATTGTTTAAAGAATTAGAAACGGACGTAGCATTAAGAGTGGAAGAAACAGAAAGTCCAGATGCTTTTATCGTTGCTGGGCGGGGCGAACTTCACTTGACGGTCTTGATCGAAAATATGCGCCGTGAAGGTTATGAATTACAAGTATCTAAACCAGAAGTTATTGTAAAAGTGATAGAAGGAAAAAAACAAGAGCCATATGAGCGTTTGTTTGTTGATATTCCAGAAGAAAGCTTAGGCGCAGTAATGGAAAGTCTAGGATCAAGAAAAGCAGAAATGATTAATATGATTAATCATGGAAATGGTCAAGTACGCTTGGAATTCCGCATACCAGCTCGAGGCTTGATTGGTTATCGAACAGCGTTTTTAACATTGACTAGAGGTTACGGCATACTCAATCATGTCTTTGACAGCTACGGACCATTTGTAGGACAAACAGTAGGTGGAAGACACGAAGGTGTTCTTGTAGCTACGGAAAAAGGTGTTTCTTCTTTCTATGGTATGATGAGTGTAGAAGATCGAGGTACGATGTTCTTGGAGCCAGGTACAGAAATTTATGAAGGTATGATTGTCGGCGAACATAATCGCGATAGCGATATCGTTGTAAATATATGTAAAGAAAAGCAATTGACGAATATGCGTGCTGCTAACAAAGATGAAACTGTAAAATTGAAAACTCCGATTGTGTTTTCATTAGAGCAAGCTTTAGAATATTTAAACAATGATGAGTATTGTGAAATTACACCTGAATCTATCCGTTTGCGCAAAAAAATATTAGTAAAAAGCGAACGTGAAAGAGCAGAAAAGCATAAAAAAACAATTGAGTCCGGCGTATAACGCCGGGCTTCTAAATATTACATACCGTTAAAGGAGGAAGTTTGTAATGCAACAGTGGTTGAGCGAGCATATGTTAGTATCGTATATTTTAATCGTTTTATTTACGATTTTTATTTTTAATCAAGTGTTTCGTCCACAACAACAGAAGTTACCTGTTCTAAAAGAGGTAATGATATATGTCGTAATTGCAATAGGTTCTTTTGTTTTGACTATTTTGCAGGTGGACAAGCTTCCGATCATTCAATGTATGGCGATAGCTGTTGGTATGATGATGTTATTAAGAGGACGACAAATGTATGATAGATGGAAATATAAGTAAAAAAAGACGATGACATAATGACAATTATCGACTGTTAAATTATAATGAAAGAAAGTATGAAAAAGTGGGGATAATTTATGGTTGATAAAACTAACACACTTCCACCACGACAACGAAGTAATAGGTCAACCCAACCAACTTCTAAGTCGAAAAAGAAGAAAAAACGATCTAGTTTACGAATCTTATTTACGATTATTTTAAGTGTTTTTTTACTAGCTGGTGCAGCTATCGGCTACGTTTATGTCCAGATGTCCGGTGCCCTCGACAAAATTACTTTAGGTACTGGTGATGTGGCAGAAGCAGTGCAAGGTAGTATTACGGATACAGGCAAGCCTATTGCTATAGCGCTTTTAGGAATTGACCAGCGACCCAAAGGTGTGCGAGGCGGCGGGAAAAATACTGACGTAATGATGGTTGTTACGCTTCATCCAAAAACGAAAAAAATTGTGGCAGTAACGATGCCGCGAGATGCTTACGTTCAAGTGGATCATTATCGCGATCGCAAAGCTAACGGTTATTATGCTGCTTTTTACAATAATGCCAAAGGCAAAGGGATGTCGGCTGACGGAGCAGAACTAGAAGCGATGAAAGATATCCGCAAGATGTTAGGCGATTTGTATGGCATTAAGATTGATCATGTAGCGACGATTAACTTTCAAGGCTTTATGGATGTTGTCGATGCACTTGGTGGCGTGGAAGTCGATGTGCAGATGAGAATGCTTTATAACGATACTTATGATGGTACTGATATTAACTTACAACCAGGAATCCGAACATTAAATGGGGAGGAAGCGTTAGGGTATGTCCGATATCGTCAGTCGAAAAATGGTAAAAATATGACGACAGATATGGATCGTAATCGTAGGCAAGGAGAAGTCGTTGGAGCGATGTTCGACAAAGTGCTAACGATTAACGGGATGACCAAAATTGGATCGATCTTTGACGCTGCTGGAAAAAGTGTTAAAACAGATATGTCAGAAAAAGAAATTAAAGCACTTATAAAAAAATATTATAATATTAAACGATCCGATATTACGTTCTTAACAGTGGACGGTAGTTGGAAAAGTCCTTATATTTATTTGCACCAAGACAGCTTGGCGAAAGCACGACAACAGCTACAATCAAATATGGCAGAATGAACAGTCGCTCTCGCTAATATACTGAAAGTATAGTAGTAACTAATATTGTATACTATATATTTGCAGTAGAGGAGGGCGCATCATCATGAATCTAAATTCTGAACTTGTACACACGTATAGCGTTACTTTTGTAGATGTTCCAATAGTAAGCCTGGCGAGAAGTCGCCAGGCTTTTGCCTATGCCGACAAGTAGTCCTCTAAAAAAGGTTTTGTCACATGATCAAACGACAAGTGCAAAATTATAATACTGGAGGAATTACGATGAAGAAAATAATAGTGCTCGATACTAATGTGTTACTTCATGATCCACAAGCGTTATTTGCGTTCGGTATAGATGAAATTGTTATTCCTGCGGTTGTGTTAGAAGAGATCGATTCGAAGAAAAGGCTAGCGGATGAGTTAGGGAGAAACGCGCGTCATATTTCTCGATTGTTGGACTCCCTTCGCACGATTGGGCATTTACATGATGGAATACCTCTCGACAATGGTGGTTTACTGAAAGTAGAACTTAATCATAAAAGCTTTGCCAGTGTACAAGATATGTTTATTGAACAGACGAATGATAATCGGATATTAGCAGTTGCGCTAAATTATCATATGGAACAATTGGCATTAACCGAAGAAGAACGAAAGCAAGTTGTAATTGTAAGTAAAGATGTCCTGGTACGCATTAAAGCAGATGTATTGGGGCTTGTGGCGGAAGATTATTGGCCAGAAGACCGACCGTACTCCGAGGAACAGTATAGTGGGTATCAATCGCTTGCCGTTCATCCATCTGTTATCGATCAATTTTATTCTGATCGACACTTATTGGTAAATCAATTACCAAAGGAGACGAAGGTTGTCTCGAATGAGTTTGTCATACTAAAAGACGAAATTGGTTCATCCAAATCAGCGTTATTGAAAGTGAGTCAAGACGGTGCGCGTTTGGATTCTTTATATTTGAGCAATGAACCGATATGGGGGATTACTGCTCGTAATGCACAACAAAGAATGGCGTTAGAATTACTGCTTAACGATGACATTCCGCTTGTGACGCTATCGGGTAAAGCAGGTACGGGAAAAACACTACTGGCATTGGCAGCAGGGTTATTAAAGGTAGAAGATGAACGACAGTATAAAAAATTACTAATTGCTCGCCCCGTCGTTCCGATGGGTAAAGATATTGGTTATTTGCCAGGGGAAAAAGAGGAGAAGTTGCGTCCTTGGATGCAGCCGATTTATGACAATTTAGAATATCTATTTGATACGAAAAAGTCTGGAGATATCGATAAAATATTAGTAGGTATGAGCAGTATACAGGTAGAAGCGTTAACTTATATTCGAGGTAGATCGATACCAGGTCAGTTTATTATTATTGATGAAGCGCAAAATTTAACGAAACATGAAGTGAAAACGATAGTCTCAAGAGTTGGCGAAGGAAGTAAAATTGTATTGATGGGCGATCCTCAGCAAATTGATCATCCTTATCTCGATGCGTTAAGTAATGGACTAACATATATTATTGAGAAATTTCGGCAAGAACAAATTAGTGGTCATATGACTCTAGAAAAAGGAGAACGGTCACGACTAGCGCAGTTGGCAGCGGAATTGTTATGAAATTGTAATCAAATTGATTTGGACAGATTCCGAATTACCTGTTATTCTATACGCATATCAAACCGAGGAGGGTGAGGAGTGTCTTATCGCAAATTATTTCCATTTGTCATTGGGGGATTATTTGTGCTCGCCCTTTCTTTTATACCTAGTTCCAATCAACGTGGTCCAGGGGATGAATTAGCGAAGCATTTCAATCAACCTATGTTAGATCTAGAAGGAGAACGACAGGATGAGGGAAAAGCGGAGCTATCTGTAAACGTTTCCTTACCACAACTTGAATTTAATCTTTTATTACAAATGAATGAAGCATTTATGGTAGCTAATCCACGTATTAAAGTAAATGTAGTTAATGAACTGCCTGTTGAAAAAGCATATCAAGCCTGGGAAGCTAGTAGTGCGCTAGGGAGTGGGGCGGATGTGATGTTACTAGATAACAGTTTGGTGCGTTTGTTTGCGATACGGGGCTATTTAAAGCCGACTGATGGGCTGTTAGCTGGAGATGTGTTGACGAATCAATTACCGAGTGTTATCGATGCACTGAAGTGGAATGGTTATTTATGGGGAGTCCCGCATATGATTAACCCTTATATATGGTTTTGGAACGATCATGCTACGGAATCACTGCTCTCTCTTAGTAAAATTGAAAACTGGGATGAATGGGAGCTGTTAACAAACAATGTTCAGCACGACAGTGATTTGGAAACTGCTGTATTAGATCAAACTAAGGATGAACAATGGTTGCTCGCTATTAATCCAACTGACGTGAAGCAGTTAATCGTTTTTATGTATCAATTTCAAGCTAATAGTGATCGCAATTTATTACACGTTGATGAATGGCAAGAGACAGAACTTCAACAACTTCAATGGTTACAACAACAGATCGAACTAGATCAAGTGATGCTGACTACGGATCAGCATACGGTATCGCAATTGCTAGAAGACGGTAAATTATTGGCTGCTATATTACCTTGGAGTGATTATTTTACCATTGCTAAACAATCGACAGTTCGTTTGGTGCCAGATAGTCGTTCCATCGTGTTTCCTTGGATGAATGGGACAAGCTATGTAATCGCTGCGAAAACAAAGTATGAAAAAGAAGCGATCCAGTGGATTGAGCAAATGACGGCGCTATCTAATCAACAAGCGATGATGGAACAATTTCATTATTTACCGACTACTTTGAACGGATATAATTCAGGAGATGATCCTGCGCATAATGTGCCTAGTGCCGTAAAACAGCGTTTGCTTGAAAAACCTGCCGAACTTTTTAGTATGCGCGCCGATCCGCTTTGGCGTGTAAAATGGCAACAATGGGAAGAAATATGGAAGGATAGCGCAACCGACGCCATTGAACAAATATCGAAGATAGTAACAGATAAACCGTAGATAAACACGGTTGAAAGGCGAGGTTTGTATGATAAATCGTATAAAAGGTGATGGTTAAGGCTTGGAAAGCGAGCTTTGTATGATAAATCGTATAAATGGTGCTGGAAGGGGCTTGGAAGGCGAGGTTTGTATGATTAATCGTATAAATGGTGCTGGACGGCGGCTTGAATGGCGAGGTTTGTATGATAAATCGTATAAAAGGTGCTGGAAGGGGCTTGGAAGGCGAGGTTTGTATGATAAATCGTATAAACGGTGATGGACGGCGGCTTGAAAGGCGAGGTTTGTATGATTTATGGAAGGCAGCAGGCATCTGCCTTGCTGCCTGCCTACAAAAGCATAGGCATAAAAAAATGTGGAGAAAAACATTATGTTTTTCTTCACATTTTTATTTTAGGGACTTATTGGATAGTCCCTTTTTTTCATTTGTAACGGTACCACTATAGTTTAATAGCTAGCTTCATAATTAAATTTCCTTCTTCTACCGTTACTTCTTCTGCTTTGAGGAATGGAAGTAGTAGTTGGGGGTAGAATCCAAGATCGAATCGTTGCTCCAACTGAGTGCGAGTAGATTCTGGAAGGAGGAAGCCGTTGAATTTCAATTCATCCACATAGAATATGATTCCTTCTTTGGGCTGCTTTTCCACTTGATAATGACCGGTAACTTTGATTTCAGTTTGATTATTCATCCCGTAAGCGACTATTTTGTCTTTTTGAAAAGAAAATTGAAATTGCTCAAACATCGCATTTTGTTGTTTTAGAAATTGATTTAGTTCTTCGTCTGGCATTTTGACTGTATATGTTAATCCGTTCATCTCTAACAAATGGTTATTTTCTTGAATCCAAGCGGGAAGTTTGCCCATTGCATCAGCCAGTGCAGTAAAATATTGTTCAATGGCAGTTACACCTGTGTTGTTCCAATGGTCGGTTAGTTTACTAATCATCAATACTAATTTTTCGGCATCACTTCGTCCGAGTAGTTGGTTCTCTAGTTCTTCTTCCATCATAGCAACCTGATTGCGTTGTACCATTAACGCTTGTTCTAATTGGTGTAAAGTTGTTTCTTGTTGTTGCAGCTGCTGTAAATTTTGTTGTAGTTCTTTGTAAGTAAGAGCGTAGTCTGTTAGTGCTGACTGATCTTTCATATATATGATCTCGATCAAATCTAAAGTGCGCAACCAGTCAGTCCAAGAGTCGAAATGCAAAATAGCTGTTAACATAAAGTCTCTTTCGCCCATATAGTAGGCTTGTAGTACACGATCCGATTGCTGCTGCTGTTTACTTACGGTTACTTCTTGTTGCTTTAATTGTTCTAATAAACGCTCTATATCTATTTGTAAGACTTGCTGTTGTTGTTCTATTTTGCTAATTTCTTTATCTAGTTCAGTGACAGATAAACTTTTTTCTAGTATTTGTTGTACATCTTGCTCTAGCGGTTCATCTAATTCAGTTGCTGTTAATTCAAACGCAGAGGCGGAAAAATGTACAAAAATGAAGGTAGCTACAGTAAATAAGCTAACCCAATATATGTAATAGTGGCGATGACGAATGGAAGTTGGTTGCAACGTTTTCCCTCCTCTTAGCTACTAGTCTATGCGATCGACGACATGATTATATCTTATTAGATTAGAATACAGTGTTAGAAAATCAGCAGAAAAAAAGCTGTGCGCACATAATAAAAATTATGTGGGAACAGCTTTTTGCAGCTATATGTATAGTTTTCAGCTGCCTGTTACCTAACGTGTCTTAATAAGGGGTACCCATTTGGAACACTGACCAATAAGTGAATCCAATAAATGCAATGGCCATATATCCCCAGAACAGATACATATACGTTTTTTCGGTAAACTTCAGGTAGCCTAGAAAAACGAAAGCGACAGCTTGAACAAAGAAAAGTAGAGCGAATTCATACAATTCTCCTGCAAAACCCATCAGCCCAATCATCAAAGCGAAAACACCTAATACTCGAAACATGCGTGCCATCATCCGATCCCCCTTTCGCTACTCTCGAATTTCTAAACATTATTATACCTTTGTAATGATTTGGTGTCCACCAAAAACCACGAAAAATTGTAAAAAAGCAGAAGAAAATCGTTACAATAATATATTGTTCCTAAAGATGGAGTAAATATGTATGTTTATTTTAAGAATTGGTTATACAAAATAGTAGCCAATAGATTCTATGAACTCTACTAAGGGCATAGATTAAAAGTAAGCGTCTTTTACGTAAGGAGGTATTTTGTTTCATGACAACAATTAGGCAAGATGCGTGGAGCCCTGATGATGACTTAATATTAGCTGAGGTTACTTTGCGCCATATTAGAGAAGGTAGTACACAATTATCAGCGTTTGAGGAAGTAGGAGAACGAATCGCTAGAACGGCAGCAGCTTGTGGATTTCGTTGGAATAGTTATGTTCGAAAAAAATATAATGAAGCTATTCAAATAGCGAAACAACAACGACAAAAAAGAAGCTATTTTAAAAAACAATCTTTTCATGCCGTTCCGCAAATATCATCTGTTGCTACCTACGAAACGGAGGATAGTCTAGTAAGACCAGATGCACAATCTTTAGCAGGTTCATTGGAGGAAGGATTGTCTATTGATGCGGTTATTCGCTTTCTACGAAATTGGAAGACAACCTATCAAGATCTGTCTAGACAAATTAAGTTTTTTGAAAAGGAATTGAAAGAGAAAGAAGAAGTGTTACAAAGATTGAGTATGGAAAACGAAAGATTGTCTCGAGAAGTAAATAATGTACAAACGGATTATCAAGTAGTAAATGATGATTATAAAACATTAATTCAAATTATGGATCGAGCAAGAAAGTTAACCGTTTTAGCAAATGATAGTGAAATGAAACCACGTTTTAAAATGGATGCCAATGGAAACTTAGAACGAATGGAATAGAATCGGTTCATTATTAGTTAAAAATGAACGAGATTACCCGCCTGCTTATCGATACATTTGATAAGCAGGCTTTTCAATTTGGAGGGGAAAAGTATATAATACGCTTAGGAGTTACTGTATTTAATTATATAGGAGTGACCAAGCGATGATAGAAATTGTTGGCGCTGGTTCGATAGGTTTAATGCTAGCAGCCCGATTGGCAATAAGTGGAACCTCTGTTCACCTTTGGACAAGAACAGCAGAAACGGCAGAACAATTGACGAGTAAAGGTATTCAGTTTGTAGATATAGATGGAGTAAGTCATCTAGTAGGTGTTACAGCCAGCAGTATAGAGGAGGATGTGCCGCAATATATTACTTCTCGTACTAACAGATGGTTATTGCTTTGTATGAAACAAACCGATCTGACAACTGCTCTCTTTTATCATTTGCAACGAATAACGCAGCATGATCGTCAGGTTACTGCGCTATCAATGATTGCTCTACAAAATGGATTTGGTCATCTAAGCTTACTCGCTACAGAACTACCGGATGTTGCTATATATGCTGCTGTCTTAACGCACGGGGCGAGGAGAACAGCCCAAACAACTGTTTTACATACTGGTGCAGGGGAAATTTGGATTAGTAGTACAGCGGAGCAGGCTGTTGGCACAACTACTAGTATAGAAATGATCGAACAAACTACAAAAAACACCATAGATTTGCAAAAAAAAGTAGTACATATGATGAATAAAGCAGGATTAATGGTAAAATTGTCGAATGAGATGTACAATCGCTTATATGAGAAGCTGTTAATTAATGCTGTTATTAATCCATTAACAGCCATATATGATGTGTCCAATGGCGAACTGCCAAAGCATCGGACAAGATTATCGTTGATGAGACAACTCTGCGAAGAATCATATGCTGTTTTACAACTAGTAGGTTTACAACCACTCGGAGTTAACTATTATTGGGAAAGAATATTACAAATATGCGAGCAAACCGCTACTAATGTCTCATCTATGTTAGCGGATGTGCGAGCGGAGAAAGAAACGGAAATAATGGCGATTAATGGAGCCATAGTTATCATTGCAAGGGAACAAGAGGTTCAAGCACCGCTCAATACAGCGATGATAGAGCTAGTTCAAGTACTTTGTTTAGGTCGTAGAAAGGAGTGATGAAATGGGTGTATGGGATTATATGAAAACGATTTATGCAGTTATAGCAATTATTCCTATCATTCCGTTTGTTACCGTTCTTGTTTGTTATAGTTTATTTACTGGTGATCGTAAAAAAGCACTACGTTTAGCTATGGATATTTCTACTATGTTTTTTATTGGTACGGTTGCGGCTCTTTTTAATAATACATTCGATAGTAAATTCGGACTGTATGCTATTTTACTTATCATGCTAATCGGTGGTGGGTTGTTAGGTAATGCACAATATCGCAAGCGGGGCAGCGTAGATATTAAGCGAATATTTTTTATGGTATGGCGATTAACGTTTTTCCTCATGTGTATTTGTTATATTATTCTTGTACCTATTGAATTGGGGAAATTTTTATTTAATCCTACATAAGTAAATGAAAAAAATAGCTAGAAAGATCGCTTATCGTCTATTGGCGGTAGCGTTTCTTCTTTTTATAGCCGATTTTTTGATCGGAGCGTACATGTTAGTATATACTTAATGTTAGTAACGAAAAAAAATAAAGAGCAAGGATGAGAATCCAACATGACGATAAGATATGAGCAACATCCACTTAGTAGTGCGCAACGACTTTCTAACGATTTTATCCAACAAACGAATGATCAATTACAATTGTTATTTCCATATCATCCTTCTCAGGAACAAGATTGGAAGCAACGTTTGGAATCGATACAAAATAAGACGAAGCATCAAGTAGATCGGAGCAATTTAGCTGCTGTACTACGTACATATAATGAGAAGGCTGGAGCTGGTGCTGCTACATTTTCGTCAATAGATTCGATTGCATCAGGTTCACCTGTTATTATTGGTGGTCAACAAGCAGGACTATGGAGTGGTCCGTTACTTGTCGTATACAAGGTAGTTTCTATCATCCAATCGGCTCGCTATGCAACGGAGTTATTAGGAGAAAAAGTTGTACCAGTATTTTGGATTGCTGGAGAAGATCATGACTGGGACGAAGTGAATCATACGTATATATTATCGGCGGAACAAGAACTAAAAAAAGTAACCTTATCTCGTCCTCCGGGAGCAAATACTTCCGTTAGTCGAAGCAAAGTTACAGTGGACCAATGGGCAAAGCAACTTACTACATTAGAAGAAATATTGCCAAATACAGAATTTAAAGAACCACTTCTTGCATTATTACAGCAGTATAGTGAACAATCAGAGTCATTGTCTGATTTGTTCGCCAAAATGATGGTATCTTTGTTTCCAGAGGAAGGGTTAATCGTAATAGATGCGGATGATCCTAATTTACGGCATTTAGAGTCAGAAATGTTTCAATACTTCATAGAACATAACGATGCTTTAGCAGCGTCCTATCATAAAGATGCCGAAAAGGTAAAGCAATTGGGATATCCATTGCAGGTAGAGCCGCAATTAGGCTGTTCCAATTTGTTTTATTTTGCCCCCGAGTTAGAAGGAGAGCGTGTGTTGTTGTATAAGCAAGATGGATTGTTTGTTGATCGGAAACAGCGTATTCAATTGACCAAAGAACAATTGCTTCAAATAGCAGAGCAACAGCCAGAGCTACTAAGTAACAACGTATTAACTAGACCGTTAATGCAAGAGTTTTTATTTCCTGTATTAGGTACTGTGCTCGGCACAGGAGAAATCGCCTATTGGGCAGCTACGGGAACAGCGTTTGCATATGCTGCATTTGAACAACCGATCATTATACCGCGTACTTCATTTACACTGTTGGATGGTGTCGTGGACAAAAATATGAAGAAATACGAACTATCATTTACAGATGTAATAGAGCGATTCGACGAGTGTAAAGCAGCTTGGTTGAAAGAGCAAGATACGCTTCAATTAGAAGAACAATTTTCTGCTGTGGCAGAGTCTTTTACGAAAAGCTATACGCCGCTGTTGCAGACAGCAGTTTCTATTCAACCCGGACTAGCTAAGCTTGGCGATACTAATTTGAACAAAATATTGGAACAAATTCGCTTTATGGAGCAAAAAACAGTAGCGGCACATGAAAAGCAATTTGAAGCTGCGATACGTCAATTTGATCGTATTAAAGTGACCATTACTCCGGCAGATAGATTGCAAGAGCGCGCATTGACTGTAGTAAGTTATTTAAGTCGTTATGGACAGCAGTGGTTGGAGGAGTTACTGACGATACCATATAAACCGACAGGCGGACATTACATTATTTATTTGTAAATATTATGAGTAAGCGGGAGGACATAACATGACAGCAACAGAGCAAAGTATTATTGCAGATCCATCATTAGCAGCGGAAGGTCATTTGAAAATTGCTTGGGCGCAATCTCATATGCCTGTTTTGAATCGTATCCGCGAACAATTTGAGAAAGAGCAACCGTTTAAAGGGTTAAAGGTTTCCATATCATTACACTTGGAAGCAAAAACAGCATATTTGGCAAAAGTCATTCAAGCTGGCGGTGCGACTGTAACAATAACGGGTAGTAATCCATTATCGACGCAAGATGATGTCTGTGCAGCATTAGTGGAGGATGGTATTACTGTCTTTGCGAAATATAATCCTACAGAGGCGGAGTTTAAAGCACTCAACATCGAAGCATTAAAGTCGAAACCTGATTTATTGATAGATGATGGCGGCGATTTGGTAACTTTGCTACATGAGGGATATAGTTCATACGGAGAGCAACTGCGTGGTGGCGCAGAAGAAACAACGACAGGAATTATTCGGCTAAAAGCATTACAGCAAAGCGGGCAATTAGCTTTTCCGATGGTAGCTGTTAATGACGCTTATTGCAAATACTTATTTGATAATCGCTATGGTACAGGCCAATCGGTATTTGATGGTATTAATCGAACGACTAATTTAGTAGTAGCGGGTAAGACGGTTGTTGTTGTTGGTTATGGTTGGTGTGGCAAGGGTGTAGCCATGCGAGCAAAAGGATTAGGTGCTAATGTTATCGTTACTGAGATAGATCCGATTAAAGCTGTTGAAGCGTATATGGATGGTTTTACAGTAATGCCAATGATTGAGGCGGCTCGTCTAGGTAATTTATTTATAACGGTAACAGGTAATCGTGATGTTATTCACCGAGAGCATTATGCTGTCATGAAGGATGGAGCGATACTAGCAAATGCAGGTCATTTTGATGTAGAAATTAACAAACCAGATCTGTATGAAATGGCGAGCGAAGTTAGAAAAGTCCGTCACAATATCGAACAATTCCAATTAGCGAATGATCGCAGTATTTATTTACTGGCGGAAGGAAGACTTGTTAATTTGGCAGCTGGTGATGGACATCCGGCGGAAATTATGGATATGACGTTTGCTTTACAAGCATTGTCATTGCGATATGTGAATGAACATTTTGAAGAGATTGGTAAACAAGTAGTTGATGTTCCTTATGAACTCGATCAGCAAGTGGCACAATATAAATTAGAAGCATTAGGTATGGCGATAGACCAACTATCGGAACAACAAAAGACATATTTGGCTAGTTGGAAGGAATAATTTGGATTTAGACTGTCAATAAATATTTTTTTTCAAAAACCTGCTTTGTATAAGCAGGTTTTTTTATGTTTTTGGCGAATAATACTAGATTAGTGGGACAAAGTGGAGTAAAGTGGTGATATAGGGGGAAGGGGTGGAGCGAAGTATGTTTATGGGCGAATATCAACACACTATAGATGACAAAGGTCGTTTAATTATTCCGTCCAAATTTCGCGAAGCGCTCGGACCTGTATTTGTAGCCACTAGAGGGCTAGATAATTGCTTGTTTGTATACCCGATGGAAGAGTGGAAAGTAATGGAGGAAAAACTTCGTGCTTTACCATTAATGAAAGCTGATGCACGAGCATTTACACGGTTTTTTTTCTCAGGGGCGGCAGAATGTGAATTAGACAAGCAAGGTAGAGTAAATATTCCAGCACAATTGAGACAATATGCACAATTAGATAAAGATTGTATGGTGTTAGGTATTTCTGGTCGGGTTGAGATTTGGAGTAAGCAGCTATGGGATGGTTATTATGAACAGTCCGCAGAAGCTTACAATGATATGGCAGAGCAATTAGTTAATTATGATTTTAATTTTTAAATAAATCGCGTGTTTGACAACAGGAGGATGTAAGCATGTTTCAGCATACAACAGTATTATTGCACGAAGCGGTTGAAGGGCTGGCTATTAAACCAGATGGCATCTACGTTGACTGCACACTTGGTGGTGCAGGGCATAGTGAGCTAATACTGTCACAACTTGGTGATGAAGGTCGTTTAATCGCTTTTGATCAAGATGAGTTGGCGCTGAATAATGCACGTCAAAAGCTTGCGCCTTATCTTCATAAAGTGACATTAGTTCATCGGAATTTTCGGTATTTAGAAGAAGAGTTGTTGAAGTGTCAAGTTCCAGTACATAACGGAGTTCCGCAAGTAGACGGCATTTTGTTCGATCTGGGTGTATCTAGTCCGCAACTTGATGAAGCAGACCGTGGATTTAGTTACCATCAAGATGCTCCACTCGATATGCGAATGGATCAATCAAGTGATCTTACTGCTAAAGAGATCGTCAATGAGTGGTCAGAGCAAGAATTGACACGGATTTTGGATCGGTATGGTGAGGAAAAATTTGCTCGACAAATTGCACGAAATATTGTAAAAAAACGGCAAGTTGAACCGATAACCAATACTGCTGAGTTAGCAGAGATCATTAAAGAAGCAATACCTGCTGCTACTCGCAGAAGTGGTCCGCATCCAGCACGTCGTTCTTTTCAAGCGCTACGAATTGCAGTGAACGATGAGCTTGGAGCTGAGGAAACAGCATTGGAACAAGCGGTCCGCTGTCTAGCTCCGGAAGGACGTTTAGCTGTTATTACTTTTCATTCCTTAGAAGATCGGATTTGTAAACAGTTATTTGTTAGTTATATTGAAAAGTGTAGCTGTCCTCCTGATTTTCCACTTTGTGTATGTGAACGAAAAGGGGAGCTTAAGTTAGTTAAGCGTAAGCCAATTTTGCCATCAGAACAAGAAATAGCAAGTAATAGTCGATCTCGTTCTGCGAAGCTAAGAATTGCACAAAAATTGTAGGGGGAATGAAAATGGCCTATACGAGTGGCAACTTGGCACTTAAACCAAAACCGAAACAAGAGCAACCGAAAAAACAACCGCAATATCGAGAAACGAAACGAACAGTTATTAAGAAAAAGGCAATACCTGTAAAAGAAAAACTACTTTATTTGTTTACCGTTATACCTTGTGTGATCATTGCGGGAATCATTATTTTTCGATACGCTCAAATATATGATCTAAGCATGAATACAAAACAACTAAACTCACAATATCAAACGATGATCGTAGAGATGGAAGATATGAAAAAGCAAGTGGAAATGTTAAATGATCCTGAAAGAATTAGAGAAATTGCCGAAACACAAGGAATGACGATCAACATGGAAAGTAGTATTTCTGTCAAAAAAAGTGGTACACCAACTAATTCTAATTAGAGATATAGTAGTTATAGAGAAATAAGGTGATATTAATGTTGAGAAAAATTAGACTAAGAACACTACTATTTGGAGGGCTGTTCACCCTCCTTTTTGTTATTTTAATTGGTAGAATCTTCTATGTACAAATTGTAAATGGCGATCAATGGCATGATATGGCCAAAAATATTTGGTCCACTGCGGAAGTATTACCAGCAAAAAGAGGCGAAATTACCGACCGTGATGGTAACATATTAGCGATGGATACAATTGCTTATAACGTCATGCTTAATCCAAAAATGATCAATGAATCAGAAATAGTAGATGATGTAACAGAAGGACTTGCGGAAATTTTAGAAACGTCGAAATCAAACATATTAGAGCAATTAACAGCCAAAAGAGAAAACGGCAATTATTATGTACAGCGTGAATTGCGCAAAGATGGCTGGCAAATTGATAAGGAAAAAGCAGACAAAATTAAAGAATTTAGTGCAGAGTTAAATCAAAAAGTTAGAGACAAGAAAAAAAATGGATTGCTTGTTCAAGAAAATGTAGGCAGCGGTATTTATTTGGAAGAAACGTTAAAACGTTATTATCCAAAAAGAAAACGCGCATCGCACATACTTGGTTATATGACGTTGGATCGAGATACGAAGACAGGATTGGAATATTATTTTGATGAACAATTAACAGGGGAAGATGGCTACATCCATTATTTAAAGGATGGAATGCGTGTACAACTTTCTCAAGGCGAAGTAGATTATAAGTCAGCAAAAGATGGCGATCGCATTATGTTAACGATTGATAATGATATCCAAAACTATGCAGAAGAAGCACTAAAAGAAGTAGTCAAAAAACATGATCCGAAAAGTGCGACTGCTATCGTATTAGATCCGAAAACGATGGAAATATTGGCAATGGCAAATACACCTGATTTTGATCCCAACGAATATTGGGAGGGAGAATCTTATAATCACGCGGTACGTTCTTTATACGAACCGGGTTCCACGTTTAAAATTATGACATTAGCTGCAGCTGTCGAAGAGGGGCAGTTTGATCCTGAAGAAACTTACATGTCTGGTCGAATTAACGTACCAGGCGGTACGATTAGTGAGCATAATAAAGTAGGATGGGGTCAAATTACGTTTTTAGAAGGTGTAAAATATTCAAGTAACGTTGCTTTTGTCAAAATGGGTTATGAACGACTAGGAAAAGAAAAGTTAAAAGAATATTACGCTAATTTTGGTTTTGGTCAAAAGACAGGTATCGATCTAGGCGGTGAATTGCCAGGGACGATTGATTTTCATTGGCCACGAGACGTTGCATCAGCAACGTTTGGGCAAGGGGTTGTACAAGTAACGCCACTACAACAAGCGGTTGCGGTTGCAGCTGTAGCTAATGGCGGGAAATTATATAAACCACAAATTATTAAAGAAATAACCGATATGGAAACCAATACGACGACTGTACGAGAACCAGAGTTTGTGCGACAAGTCGTATCCGAGAAAACGTCGAAATTAGTCAATGAATATTTGGAACAAGTCGTTTCCGATCAACAACGAGGAACGGGTCGTCATGCTTATATTGAAGGATTTCGCGTCGCAGGGAAAACCGGTACAGCACAAAAAGCTGCTGCGGGAAAGAGTGGTTATTCCGAAAATAAATTTGTCGTGTCTTTTATCGGCTATGCACCAGTAGAAGATCCACAAATTGTTGTGTACGTTGTTGTTGATGAGCCGAGTGGAGCGCTAGCAGGTGGTGGATCAGTTGCTGCTCCAGCGTTTAAAGAAATTATGTTAAATAGTTTGCGTAAAATGGGAGTTCAACCGAACTATGATACAGGTACTGATCAAGCAGGCAAAAAAGAAGCTAGTGTTATCATTCCAGATGTGACGAAGAAAAAAGTAGCCCATGCTCGGGAACAGGTAAAAGGACTCGGCATGAATTTTGAAATTATCGGTACAGGTACTTCTGTTGTTAAACAAGTGCCGGCAGCGAAAACAGTGGCGCATCCGACACAAAAAGTGTATTTGATAACGGAACAAGAAGAAAATTTAGGCATTCCTGATTTGACAGGTGCTTCTTTACGAGACGCATTAGAAATCAGTTCTATCGTAGGAGTAAAGTTAGTCGTACAAGGAGAAGGGTACATTGTTTCGCAACAAGAAATAGTCGAAAATAATGTGCGACAGCTGAAAATAGTTCTAGCTCCACCCGCTGGCTCTGAAGCAGCAGAATATTATGTTGATCCAACAGATGAGGTTCCGGAGTCAGAAGAAGACTCGGAGGCAGGCGAAGAAGAGCAAGTAGCAGAAGAGGAAGAAGCTATAGAAGAGTCTCCAACTGAAGAAAGTTCTGCTCCAGCAAACTAACTCATTATCGATCTACGCTTGTTCTATCCCGAAATGCGATTGAATAGACTGGTATTAGCATTTTGTACATGCTTTCCAAGTTTAGTTGCGGAGGGGAGAACGAATGAAAGTATCGGCAATGACGTTACGACGTCGTTTGTATTTATTGTTATTATTAGCTGCACTTGTTTTTTTGGCACTTATTATACGATTAGCGTTTGTACAATTGGGGCAAGGGGAACAATTATCAGAGAAGGCAGAAGATTCCTGGCGACGCAATATTCCATACATCGAAAAGCGTGGAGAAATTTGGGATCGTAATGGGACACAGTTAGCCTATAATATTAGTTCACCCACTGTTTGGGCCATACCAGTCCAAATAAAAGATAAGCCGGCGACTGCTAAGCAATTAGCAAATATGCTCGGTATGACGGAAGATGTCGTGCTTGAAAAAATAAATACCAAAAAAATGCTTGTACAATTAGGACCTGGTGGGCGAAAAGTGACCATTGAAAAAGCAGCAGCCATTAAAGAGCTGCAACTGCCAGGTATTGTTGTAGCAGAAGATAATAAGCGATATTATCCTTATGGTAGTTTAGCAGCGCATGTCCTTGGTTTTACAGGGATTGACAATCAAGGTCTTACCGGGCTGGAAGCGAAGTATAATGAGGAGTTAAGCGGTGTTGCTGGCAATATCTCCTTTTTGTCTGATGCCGCTGGTAGACAGATGCCGAATTCTTCCGATGTGTATGTCGAACCCAAAGAAGGGTTGACGATGCAGTTAACTTTGGATAAAGATATTCAGAGCATTGTGGAGCGAGAATTGGAATTAGCATTGACGGAGCTTCATGCAGACCACGTTATCGGCATTGCTATGAATCCAAAAACAGGCGAAATTTTAGGTATGGCTAGTAGACCTACTTATCGACCGGATCAATATAAAGATGTACCACAGGAAGTTTATAATCGTAATTTACCTATTTGGATGACGTATGAGCCTGGTTCCACGTTTAAAATTATTACACTAGCAGCTGCTCTGGAAGAAAAGAAAGTGAATTTGATACATGAACATTTTTTTGATCCTGGTTCAATAGAAGTTGGTGGAGCGCGGCTACGTTGTTGGAAACGTGGAGGGCATGGTAGTCAAACGTTTTTGGAAGTAGTGGAGAACTCTTGTAACCCAGGGTTTGTAACACTAGGAAATCGACTGGGAAAAGAGACGCTCTTTCAATATATTAAAGACTTTGGATTTGGTAAAAAAACAGGGATTGATATTAGTGGTGAAGAAAACGGCATTCTATTTAAACTAAGTCAAGTAGGTCCAGTGGAGCTAGCTACGACTGCATTCGGACAAGGTGTTTCCGTTACTCCGATTCAACAAGTGGCAGCTGTGTCCGCAGCTATTAATGGCGGTACATTGTATAAGCCTTATGTCGTGAAATCTTGGCTTAATCGAGAAACAGGAGAAACAGTGCAAGCTGTTGAGCCAGAAGTAGTGCGAGAAGTGGTTTCGGAGGGAACGTCGAAACAAGTGCGAGATGCGTTGGAAAGTGTTGTTGCCAAAGGAACTGGTCGTAATGCATTTATCGATGGGTACCGTGTTGGTGGCAAAACAGGAACTGCTCAAAAAGTTATAAATGGACGTTATTCACCTAATGAACATATTGTTTCTTTTATTGGTTTTGCGCCAGCAGATGATCCGGAAATCGTCGTCTATGTCGCGGTTGATAATCCGCAAGGGATTCAATTCGGCGGTTTAGTAGCTGCACCTATCGTCCGCAACATATTAGAAGATGCGCTTCAAATATTAGAAGTGCCTAAGCGTAAAGATCAAATTGCCCGTGACTATCGTTATGGAGAAACGCCAATTGTTACCGTTCCTAACTTGGTCGGCAAAACAACGATTGATATTTATGAAGATATGAATATGAACTTTAATTTATCGGCAGCTGGTGCAGGTAAAGTAGTTGTGAAACAAGCGCCGGCAGCAGGGGAACGGATAGAGCGGGGCTCGACCATCCGGATTTATTTGGGTAAAGAGAGTGATATAGGCGATTAACCAGATTGTTATTTGTAGCATATAGTATTCCCATAGCGTATTATTGGGAGGCTAGAAGCAGATGGTTAAGCAAATGAAATGTGGTGAATTGACCAAATTGTTAATAACTGCACGATGGTTCTATGAATCAGATGTAGTTATTACTGGTATGACGAATGATTCCCGCAAAGTAGTACCAGGAGATCTGTTTGTTTGTTTGCATGGTTACCGTGTAGATGGGCATCAGTTTGTGCAAGAAGCAATAGAGCATGGCGCAGTTGCTATCGTCACTGAAAAACTTCTGGACATAACGATCCCTCAATTATTGGTAAACGATAGTGTACGAGCGATGGCGATGATAGCTACTTATTATTATGATTATCCACTCGAAAAACTTAGTCTGATCGGTGTAACGGGGACGAATGGTAAAACGACGACGACGTATTTGTTAGAGCGATTGCTGGAGTTTGCAGAAAAAAGGACTGGTGTTATTGGGACGATTGAAATGCGTTATGCAGATAAAAAGTTTCCGATGTTACAAACTACACCACATTCTTTAGAACTACAGCACTTTTTTGCAAATATGCGTGATGAACAAATCGATTATTGTGTGATGGAAGTTTCTTCTCATGCTTTAGAGCAAGGTAGAGTGTTGGGCTGTTCCTTTCGAACGGCTATATTTACCAATCTAACCCAAGATCATCTCGATTATCATCAAACGATGAGTCGATATGAAGCAGCGAAAGGATTAATCTTTAGCAGGCTTGGTAATCGATTTTATCGAGATGAACAGCAGCGCAGTTACGCTGTGTTAAATGCGGATGA
The DNA here is from genome assembly GCF_042684845.1 of Paenibacillus yanchengensis. NCBI lineage: Bacteria > Bacillati > Bacillota > Bacilli > Caryophanales > Paenibacillaceae > Paenibacillus > Paenibacillus yanchengensis. Next base: position 335,788 of record NZ_JBHUMH010000016.1, read on the forward strand.
TCAAGTCGCCAAACGTTATGCAGCATCTACAGCTGTAGAAGTAGTTACTTATGGCATTGAAAATAAAGCAGATGTGAGAGCGACGAATATTCAAATTAGTCATCATGGTAGTCGATTTATGTTGCACAGTTTCCGAGGATCGTGTTTAATTGAATTGCCACTAGCAGGAAAGTTTAATATATATAATGCACTAGCAGCGATAACAGCAGCTTTATTAGAAAATATAAGCTTGGAGACAATCCGAGACGCATTGGCTGATTTATGTGGAGTGCCTGGTAGAGTAGAGAAAGTGGAGAGTAATCAAAAGTTCTCCGTATACATTGATTATGCACATACACCAGACGGGCTGCAAAACGTGTTGTATGCCGTTCGTGAAATAACAGATGGAAAGCTAATAACTGTGTTTGGATGTGGTGGGGAACGAGATCGTTCAAAACGACCGCTGATGGGGAAAATAGCGGCTACGCTATCTGATCATGTCATTGTAACGTCTGATAATCCACGTAGCGAAGATCCAGCATTGATTATGAAGGAGATAGAACAAGGGATAGAGTCGTTGCAGTTGCTTCATAAACAGCATCAATTGATTAGTGATCGTCGCGAAGCGATAAAAAAAGCAATTGAAATGGCAGGTCCATCAGATGTAGTATTAATAGCGGGGAAAGGTCATGAAACATATCAATTAATTGATGGTGTTTCCCACCCATTTGATGATCGAATAGTAGCTAAAGAGGCGATAAGGGGATTATAACAGTGATTAAAAGAACATTAAAACAAGTAGCGGAAATGTGTGGCGGTAATAGTCGCGGGTTTGAACCCACGACTATTATCGAAGGGGTGGCGATTGATTCTCGCAGTGTGCGACCTGGACAATTGTTTGTTCCAATCGTTGGTGAACGGTTTGATGGTCATCAGTTTGCCAAGCAAGCGATGGAGCAAGGGGCATCTGCTATGCTATGGCAGGCGAATCGTTCTTTACCGGAAGAACTGACTACCATACCACGTATTTTGGTGAAAGATACATTGATAGCATTACAACAATTAGCAAAAGCTTATCGCAGTGAATTAATGACGAGAGTAATTGGAGTGACAGGCAGCAATGGAAAGACAACAACGAAAGATTTGCTTGCTGCTGTGCTTGCAACAGTCTATGACGTACATAAAACGGAAGGTAATTTAAATAACGAAATCGGTTTGCCATTAACTATATTACAACTAGCGGAAGAAACGGAAGTAGCTGTGTTGGAAATGGGAATGAGCGAATTTGGTGAAATTGAGCTATTAAGTAATATTGCGCAGCCCGATGCTGCTATTATTACTAATATCGGCGAATCCCATATGGTCTCGCTAGGTTCACGGGCAGGGATCGCTAAGGCGAAGCTAGAAATAATAACAGGGCTTAACGAACAAGGATTGTTACTTATAAACGGTGATGACGATATACTAACACAACAAATGCAAGAAAAAAGTATAGATGAAATGACGTTTGACACGCGAACGTTCGGTTTGTTATCACATAATGATTGGTCGGCAGCAATAGTAGCTCTGGCTGAAGATAAATCGGAATTTAACGTTTATTATAACGGTGAATCGAGTAGTCTGGAAAATGTCGTATTAAAAGTGCCTGGTAAGCATAATATTAGCAATGCGCTTGCTGTTATTGCAGCAGCTCGTTTTTTTGGAGTTTCAGCAGAGAAAATTAAACAAGGCCTATTAACAGCGCAAATTACTGGTATGAGAATAGAATCTACACTTGCATTTAACGGTGCGAAATTATTTAATGATTGCTACAACGCTAGTCCAAGCTCGGTAAAGGCTGCTATCGATTATGTTGCTGGTTTATCAAATTACAAACGAAGGTTTGTAGTATTGGGTGATATGCTTGATCTCGGGGAGCAAGAGCGGAACATGCATGAAGAAATTGGGGAATATGTAGTTAATCATCCTATTGATGTGTTATTAGGCTATGGTCCATTGACAGTTGAGACGATCCGAGTGGCTAACGAGGGAAAAGCATCGTCTACTGCGTACCATTTTCAACAAAAGGAACAACTCGTCGATTGGTTAAAACAACAACTTACTGCAGAAGATGTGGTGCTTGTCAAAGGATCGCGTGGCATGCAAATGGAAGAAGTTGTGACGTTACTAGAAAAGGGGTGAACTAATGGATATAATGGTCATGTTGTTTACAATCGGAGTTTCTTTTTTAATAGCAGTTATTTTAGGGCCATTACTTATTCCATTGTTGCGACGCCTAAAGTTTGGACAGCAAATTCGTGATGATGGTCCTGAAAGTCATTTGAAAAAAAGCGGAACACCAACGATGGGCGGCATCATTATTATGGTGGCAGCAACGATTGCTTTTTTGCGTTTCGCTGACTTTACACCAGCATTTTGGGTGTTGTTAACCGCTGCACTTGGTTTTGGATTAGTCGGATTTTTAGATGATTATATTAAAATTGTATTTAAGCGTTCGCTTGGTTTAACAGCAATTCAAAAATTAATTGGGCAATTATTGTTTGCATTGATCGTTTGTGCATTGTTATTTAATATGGGTCATAGTACAGAAATTAGTATACCAGGCACTGGCGTGTCATTTGATATGGGCTGGTTTTACTATCCTTTTGTTATTATAATTATGTTCGCTGCTAGTAATTCCGTTAACTTTACGGATGGGGTAGATGGTTTGTTAGCTGGTACAAGTGCTATCGCCTTTGGTGCTTTTGCCATAATAGCTTTGCAAGTAAATGCAGTGGAATCAGCTGTTTTCTCAGTAGCAATGATCGGTGCTGTACTCGGTTTCCTTGTATTTAATGCTCATCCTGCTAAAGTGTTTATGGGTGATATGGGGTCACTTGGTATCGGTGGAGGAATTGCGGCTGTAGCCATATTGACCAAAACGGAATTGTTGCTTATTATTATTGGCGGTGTGTTCGTTATTGAAATGCTTAGCGTCATATTGCAAGTAGGTTCTTTCAAGTTACGTGGGAAACGAATTTTTAAAATGAGTCCGATTCATCATCATTTTGAATTAAGTGGTTGGTCAGAGTGGAAAGTGGTTTTCGTGTTCTGGACAGTAGGGTTACTGTTTGCCATTGTAGGGCTTGGCTTAATATTCATATAATGCTTATTCATTATAGAAAGGATTGTCACTATGTATCATCCATCGTCTTATAGCAATAAACGGGTAGTAGTGCTTGGTATGGCGAGAAGTGGCGCTAGTATTGCTAAGCTGTTTCACCAGTATGGAGCAAAAGTTACTATTAATGATATGAAAGATAGGAAACTTTGCAGTGAGGCAGATGAACTAGAGCAAATGGGCATTATCGTTATTTGTGGTTCTCATCCCGCTGATTTAGTTACAAGTGAGACTGCTTTGCTTATAAAAAATCCAGGGATACCATATAGTGCTCCGCCTGTTATTGCAGCCCAGCAATTACAGATCCCTATTATTACAGAAGTAGAAGCAGCTTATTATTTATCTCCAGCACCGATTATTGGTATTACGGGTTCGAATGGAAAGACGACAACGACATCCTTAACAGGCTTGTTGCTAAAAGCGGCAGGCTTGTTGCCAATTGTAGCCGGAAATATTGGTAGACCACTAAGTGAAGCGGCGCATGAAGCTACTGTCAATGATTGGTTAGTTGCGGAGCTTAGCAGTTTTCAGCTCAAAGGAACTGTTAATTTTCAACCGCACATCGCTGTCTTGTTAAATATTTCAGAAACTCATTTGGATTATCATGGTAGTATGGACGATTATGTCACAGCAAAAAGTAACATTTTTCGCAACCAAACGACAACCGATTATGCGATTTGGAATGCAGATGATCCACTATGTAATCGGATGATAGAGAAGAGTGATGCAAAAAAAATACCATTTTCATTATATGAACAATTACCTTATGGTGTTTATGTCAGCCCACCTTATAAGAAGGATGCTGCGGAGCCGCTCAACACTGATCCATCTCTACTGGAGGAGCGGTATATAGTATATCGTGAAGAGGCGAGTGATAGTGAAATAGAGCAAGAGGCAGTGCAAATTGTGAAGGTACGGGATCTGTCTATTCCCGGAAAACACAATGTTGCCAATGCATTAGCTGCTCTGGCGATTGTTATTGCGACAGGTGTTAAACCTCAGCAAGTAGTAGCGGAGCTCTGCCAATTTAAAGGTGTGGAGCATCGCTTGGAATTTGTTCGAGAAATGAATGGTGTAGCGTACTATAATGACTCTAAAGCTACAAATGCTGTAGCAACAATGATGTCCGTATCTTCTTTACCCGAAAAAGTAATTTTAATTGCTGGCGGGCTTGATCGAGGTTCTGACTACAGCGAGCTGTTACCTTTAATGAAGGAGAGAGTGAAGGCGGTAGTTTTGCTGGGGCAAACAAGGTTTAAGTTGGCGGAAATTGCCAAACAAGCAGGTTTAATATGCATCGAAATCGTCGAACCTGATGAGGACGTCGAAAAAGTGATGCAACAGGCAACTAGAAAAGCAGCATCTCTTGCTAATCCAGGAGATATTGTATTACTCTCACCAGCTTGTGCAAGTTGGGACATGTTTGATTCATTCGAACAAAGAGGAAGCATGTTTAAAAATTCGACGCATACCTTGTAGTAGGGGGCCTGTCCCTACTTTCAATATGTTAGAGGTGCGTTTAATGATGCCAAAAAAGCGATCTGCCCCAGATATTTATATGCTGTTGGCAATTGTTCTTATTTTAGTCATTGGTTTGGTGATGGTTTACAGTGCTAGTGCTGTACTCGCATTTAATCAGTTTGGTGATCGATTTTATTTTGTGAAACGGCAAGTGTTATTTGCTGGCTTAGGTATTGGCGCTTTACTATTAATGATGAGAATACACTATTCTACATGGAAAAAGTTCGCTCCGACGATACTTATTATTTGTTTTGTTTTGTTAGTTATCGTATTGATACCGGGTATTGGAGTTGTACGTGGTGGAGCACGAAGCTGGTTAGGTATTAGTTCCTTCGGTATTCAGCCATCAGAATTTATGAAATTAGCGATGGTTTTGTTTTTATCCAAATGGTTGTCAGAACGACAACAACAAATTACTCATTTTACAAAGGGACTATTGCCGTCACTTGCTTTTATGGGTACTGCATTTGCATTAATTATGTTGCAGCCTGACCTAGGTACAGGTGTAGTAATGGTCGGAGCGTCCGTATTGCTTATTTATGTAGCAGGAGCTAGAATCGCTCATTTGGGCTCTATAGCACTCGTCGGTGTTGCTGGGTTAGTAGGGTTGATTATAGCTGCTCCGTACCGTCTACAACGCATTACAGCATTTCTAGACCCTTGGTCTGACCCGCTCGGCAGTGGTTATCAAATTATACAATCATTGTTTGCTATTGGACCTGGTGGTTTGGTAGGGCTAGGGCTAGGGATGAGTAGACAAAAATTTAGTTATTTGCCAGAACCACAGACAGATTTCATTTTTTCTATTTTGGCAGAGGAATTAGGTTTTATCGGTGGCGCAACTTTAATTGTTTTATTTTTAATTTTAGTTTGGCGTGGAATACGAACAGCGATTGCAGCTCCCGATATATTCGGTAGTTTACTAGCTACTGGTATAACTAGCATTATTGGTGTGCAGGTGCTGATTAATATTGGGGTTGTCATAGGCATGATGCCCGTTACAGGTATTACGTTACCTTTAATTAGTTATGGTGGATCTTCCTTGACATTATTACTTACAGCATTAGGGATTTTATTAAATATTTCGCGATATTCGAGGTGAACTAGGCGATGCGGATCGTTTTAACAGGTGGAGGAACAGGCGGACACATTTATCCTGCACTCGCAATCGGAAAGTATATGCGACAGCAGCATCAGCAAACGGAGTTACTTTATATCGGAACGGAACGTGGATTAGAGAGTAAAATTGTACCGGATAGTAATATCCCATTTGAAGCAATCGAAATAACGGGCTTTCGTCGTTCAATATCAGTGGAAAATGTAAAGACGGTAATTCGATTTTTAAAAGGGACACAGCGTGCTAAACAACTACTCAAACAATTTCGGGCAGAAGTAGTCGTTGGGACAGGTGGTTATGTATGTGGTCCGGTCGTTTATGCTGCTGCAAAGTTAGGTATTCCAACATTTATTCATGAACAAAATGCCATTCCAGGGTTAACGAATAAGTTTTTATCGCAGTATGCTAGTGCGGTAGGAATTAGTTTTGAGCAATCATCATCCTTATTTCCTAAAGCAAAGCAAGTATCGTTAACCGGTAATCCATGTGCTACAAATGTATTAGAAACACGTGCTGGCGAAGGTTTGAAACAACTTTCACTGCCACGCGATGCCGAGATGGTCATTATGGTTGGGGGAAGTCGAGGGGCAAAGGCATTTAACGATGCATTGTTAGAAATGGCTGAATATTTGCCCAAATTGGCTCCTTTAACATTTGTTTTCATTACTGGTGAACTGTATTACGAATCGACACTTGCTAAACTACAAGCGATGGGAGTACGACAATCCAAAAACTTAATCGTTCTGCCATATGCACATCAAATGCCTGCTTTATTGCGTGATGCAAAATTGGTAATTAGTCGTTCTGGTGCATCGTCATTGGCGGAGATGACAGCACTTGGGTTGCCATCTATTTTAATTCCGTCACCCAATGTAACTAACAACCATCAAGAAGCAAATGCGAGAACGTTAGTAGATGCTGGTGCTGCTGAGTTAATTTTGGAGAAGGAATTAAGCGGTAAGAAGCTATATGCGACTATTGAACGAATATTTACGAATAAAGATCGATTGTCACAGATGTCGGAAGCGGCACGCAAGCTTGCTGTACCGGATGCAGCGTTGCGCATTGATCAGATTTTGCAAGCTATTAAACGTTAATATAGTCGGATAGGCAGTTGTCACACATAGGCTAACAAGAGCATATGATACCCTATAAACGTGACGATTTGCCGTACAGTATTTGTAAGAGAAGTTACTGGCAACCGATATTCAGACAGAAAGCGGCGCGCGCCTTTTACATCTGATGTGTCACGAATTTTCAAGTTACTGTGGAGTAATGTAAGCAATACTCTAGAGTGATTGACGTAGTTCTCACCTCAAAAATCATGCGATATTTTGTTGGTGAGTGTTAATTCGGAGGTGATACATTGGACAAATTAGTCATTGAAGGCGGCAGACCGCTATCAGGATCTATAGCGATCCAAGGAGCGAAAAATGCAGCATTACCTATTATGGCTGCCAGTATGCTGGCTTCAGGTAAGTTTATTATTGAGCAGGTTCCTGATTTGTTGGATATTCAAGTCATGCTATCTATTTTACGAGAACTAGGCTGTCAAGCAGAGCATAATGAAAAGATCGTAACTATTAATACAGAACTAGTCCATTCGCCGCATGTTCCCGAAACATTAATGAGACAAATGCGTTCTTCTATCTTTTTAATGGGCCCATTGTTGGCCCGATTTGGAGAAGCGAAAGTGTATCAGCCTGGCGGCTGTGCAATTGGAGAACGAAAGATTGATTTGCATTTAGAAGGATTGAAAGCACTCGGTGCCGAAATAGAAGAGAGTGGCAGTTTAATAGTATGCCGCGCGAAGCAACTTTATGGTGCTGATATTCATCTGAGCTTTCCAAGCGTAGGGGCAACGGAAAACATTATGATGGCAGCTGTTCTTGCAAAAGGTAGAACGACGATTAGTAATGCAGCCCGTGAACCGGAAATTCAAGATTTGCAAAACTTTTTAATTGCTATGGGTGCCAATATAATTGGGGCAGGAACGGACACGATTACAATTGAAGGCGTAGAACAATTACAGCCTTGTCGTTATCGCGTTATTCCAGATCGAATTGTTACTGGTACGATGATGGTCGCCGCCGCAGTTACGAGAGGAAACGTTACACTGCATAATACGCAACCTGCTCATTTAACTAGTTTAATTCACGTGATGCGTCGAGCGGGTGTTCAAATTATCATTGATAATGATATAATAATAGTTAGCAATTCAGGACGACCGAAAGCAATTGAAAGAGTAGTTACGTCTCCTTATCCAGCATTTCCGACCGATCTTCAGTCACAGTTGATGGTATTACTGTCGCTAGCAGATGGTGTCAGTTTGTTGAAAGAAACAATCTTCGAAGGTCGGTTTATGCATGTGGGAGAATTGAGTAGAATGGGTGCAGATATTAGAGTAGATATGAACATTGCGTTTATACGAGGTGTACAGCGATTGTATGGTGCCACTGTGGAAGCTACGGACTTAAGAGCAGGAGCTGCTCTTGTTATTGCAGGGCTGGCTGCTAAAGGTCGAACCGTAGTGGAGCAGATTCATCACATTGATCGTGGATATGACCGTATAGAGGAGACATTAGCTTCTCTCGGTGCCGATATTACTCGTCAGTCAACAATTAGTCCATAACGACTATATGTGATGTTATATACTGCAAAGAGTGAGCTGATATATTATGATACAGCCACTCTAGCGGTATAATTCTAATAAGAAGCCCGCTGATGGATGGGCTTTTGTTTCAAAGAAAGAAGGGACAAGCTGTGGATAAGCAATTACCGGTTTTGCAAGAGCCAGAAGTGAAAAAGAAAATAAATAAAAAACTGCTATTTATATTAATATTATTGTTCCTCGTATTATTAGCAGTACTCTTTTTTAACTCCTCATTAGGTAAAATTTCAGATATTCGAATTAGCGGCACAGCATTAACTAAGCATACTGAAATTGTACAAGTTTCTGGTTTAGCAAAGGGAGATGCATTTTTCCAAACGTCTTCGTCCAAAATTAAAAAACGTTTGTTAACGTTGCCTGAAGTTCAGTCTGCGGAAGTAAGCAAAAAGTTTCCTGGCGTTATCCAGATTAAAATAATAGAGCAACCAACAGTAGCATTTGATATCGCGGAAGACGGCACATTGTATGCGATACTAGCTAGTGGAACATCGGTGCCTATCGATCATACAAAAGATATCGTAATGGATAAACCGGTATTAACCGGATGGTTAGCGGATGATCCGATTAAACAACAGTTAGCTGAACAACTAGCGTTAATCCCTGCCAAACAGCTGTCAGATTTGTCAGAAATTATACCTGTACCATCTAATGCATATCCTGATAGAATAAGGATGTATACTAGAACGCAATTTGAAGTGATTACTGCTGTTTCTGTTCTTCCAGACAAAATTGATGCGCTTAATGCGGTAATCGAACAACAAGAGCCTGGAAAGATCACAATGTTACTAGCTGATACATATGTTCCTTTTGATTATGATGAGGATACTAGTGTACAATCGGAATAAACAGTATAATTAAAATGTGATAATAAAACGAGACTACTCAAAAGGTGCAAAGAATGGTAGAATTTTAATGTATTTACAACAAAATGTTAATAAACGTATTCTAATTGTAAAAACGTGTTCTTTTTAGTTGTAGACAAGAGCATATTCATGTACAATATGGTGCAAACAAAACTATCAAACACAAACTTGTATATCAGCCACTATTCGTAGAGGTTGATTATAAATTGTGATAAAAAATGGGAAATGGAGGTGCCGCAAGTTGAGCAACAATGACATAATCGTCAGTTTGGACATCGGTACATCCAAAGTTCGAGCTATTATTGGTGAATTGAATGATGGAGCCATTAATATTATTGGAGTTGGATCAGCTGACTCAGAAGGTATCCGTAAAGGTGCAATCGTAGATATTGATCAAACGGTAAAGTCAATTCGCAATGCTATCGAACATGCGGAACGAATGGTCGATATACAAATATCCGAGGTTTATGTGGGCATTCAAGGTAATCATATTGCTTTGCAGACGAACCATGGTGTTGTAGCGGTATCGAATGAGGATCGTGAAATAGGGGAAGAAGATATAGAAAGAGTACTACAAGCGGCGAAAGTGGTAGCTCTACCACCAGAGCGGGAAATTATTAATCTTGTTCCAAAACAGTATTTGGTAGATGGATTAGAAGGTATTGCAGATCCACGTGGTATGATTGGTGTAAGATTAGAAGTAGAAGCGACTATCGTAACCGGTACGAAAACAGCCATCCATAATCTAATGAGATGTGTAGAGAAGGCCGGACTTCGTATATCGGGCGTTATTTTGCTGTCATTAGCTTCTGGTATGATGACTCTATCGAAAGATGAAAGAATGGTAGGCACTGTACTTGCTGATATTGGGGCAGGATCTACAACGGTTGCTATCTTCGATCAAGGAGGGTTATCTGCTATTTCTACGATACCAATCGGTGGTGAATATGTAACGAATGATATTGCATACGGATTACGAACACATACAGACCATGCAGAACGATTGAAAATTAAGTTTGGCGGTGCATCTGTAGAAGAAGCGGATGAAAGTATTACTTTCAAAGTAACGAGAATGGGTAGTAATTTGGAAAAAGAATTTACACAACAAGATTTAGTTAGTATTATAGAACCGCGTATGCAAGAAATATTCCATTTAATTCGACAAGAAGTAGATCGACTTGGATACGGAGAAAAAGAAACTGGTTATGTACTTACGGGAGGAACGGTATCTCTGCCTGGAACTGCCCAGCTTGCCCAGCGAGAGTTAGATGCGTCGGTGCGCATTGCTTTGCCGAATTACATAGGCGTGAAGGATCCGGCATATAGCAGCGGAGTCGGTATGATCCAGTATGTTTCGAAGTATATGGGAGCAGGTAGCGGTAGTGGCGGAACGGAGAAAAAAGCTGCTCCTAGCCGGAAAGCTAGTCCCGCAGCATCATCTAAACCCGGTATGATTGAGCGATTAAAAAATATGTTTAATGAATTTATTTGACTGGGGGACAAGGAAAGATGTTAGAATTCGATCTAGAGCTGGAACAACTAGCTCAAATAAAAGTAATCGGCGTAGGTGGCGGCGGTAGCAACGCTGTTAATCGAATGATAGAGAATGGTGTTAAGGGTGTAGAGTTTATTACAGTAAATACAGATGCTCAAGCACTTCACTTAGCAAAATCAGAACATAAATTACAAATTGGTGATAAACTAACTCGCGGCTTAGGAGCCGGAGCAAATCCAGATGTAGGTAAAAAAGCAGCAGAAGAATCCCGAGAAATCATTATGAATCAATTAAAAGGTTCTGATATGGTTTTTGTTACTGCTGGTATGGGCGGTGGAACAGGAACAGGAGCTGCTCCCGTTATAGCAGAAATTGCTCGTGAGTGTGGTGCGCTAACTGTTGGTGTTGTCACTAGACCGTTTACATTTGAAGGTCGCAAACGTTCTAGCCATGCCGAGCTTGGAATAGAAGCGTTAAAAGAAAAAGTAGACACGCTTATCGTTATTCCTAATGATAGATTGCTTGAAATTGTAGATAAGAAAACACCAATGCTAGAAGCTTTCCGTGAAGCAGATAACGTACTAAGACAAGCTGTACAAGGTATATCTGATCTTATTGCAGTGCCAGGGCTTATTAACCTTGACTTTGCTGACGTAAAAACAATTATGACAGAGCGTGGTTCAGCATTGATGGGAATTGGTGTTGCAAGTGGCGAGAGCCGAGCGGCAGAAGCAGCACGCAAAGCAATTATGAGCCCATTACTAGAAACATCTATCGATGGAGCTCGTGGTGTTATTATGAATATTACGGGTGGAAGCAACTTATCACTTTACGAAGTAAATGAAGCTGCTGAAATCGTTATTTCAGCTTCTGATCCTGAAGTGAACATGATTTTTGGTGCAATTATTGATGAAGATATGAAAGAAGATATTAAAGTTACTGTTATTGCGACTGGATTCGAACATAAAGCGCCAACACCAGCACGCAAACCATCATCGGGGCAACAAGATGGCGGCGAGTCAGGCGGTACATCTTCACAATCTAGCGTCCGACCTTTTGGATCTAGCCCATCCAGTGATCAACTGGAAATTCCAGCATTTTTACGTAAACAACCGCGTAATGATCGTTAATAGAAGGATAAGTGAAAAAAGCAATTCGTTTAGACGATATCTAAGCGAATTGCTTTTTTTGTGTTTTAAAGCTGTAATTTTCTTTTAAACAAATACTGTTTACAACAATCGTCGTTTCTTATTTGTTCACTCGACAAAACTAGAGGAATTGAGTCGCCAAATTAAGACAGACTTTGAATTCATAGTTTACTATACTGTATGCAGTTGCTTTATTTAAGACGTTATTATTACTTATGTCTAAGACCGATAGACAGGTAGGTGAATGAATTGGCGGTCTACATAGACATCTTGTTTTTACGAGAATTGTTAGTAGATATTGCGGTACTATGGACAACAGCTTGGGTACGGCAGCAAAAAATAAATCGCTGGCGTTTACTTGCTGCCGCACTTCTTGGAGCATGTTACACCATTGTTATGCTATTTCCAACATTATCGTTTTTATTTTCGTTTTTAATTAAAGTTGTATTCTCATTAGTTATGTTATTCATAGCATTTGGTTTTCATTCATTACAACATTATTTGCGCACAATAGCTGCTTTTTATGCCGTCAATTTTGTAGCTGCGGGTGCGATTATTGGGATTTATTATATGTTATTGAAACAATCAGATCAGGTTTGGCGATCGATCATTAGTACAGGAAATAGTTGGAGTGTGGAATTAAAGTTTGGTTTATTTTATTTTTTTGTAGCTTTTTTTATCGGTATTTATTTATATCGAGCAGTATTAGTCCAAAAAAGAGAACGGGAGATGATAGAAACTCATTTGGCAACAGTAGAAATTGTAATTAAAAATCAACAATGGAAATGTACTGGATTGATCGATACCGGTAATCAACTGTATGATCCATTAACTCGCACACCAGTAATGGTAACAGAAATATCGCTTTGGAAAGAAGATTTGCCGGCAAATTGGGTTGCAACGATTGTAAATGGCAATGTGGATCAACTGGTGATGAAGATGAATGATGAAGATACTGTACATCAATTTTCCGATCGATTACGATTTGTTCCTTACCGCGGTATTAATCGGAATGGACAATTTATGTTAGCTTTAAAACCAGATTACGCTGTAGTCAATATCAATGGACAACTGATTCAAACGGACAAAATACTAATTGGTTTGGACGGTGGGAAACTGGCACAAGACGGTAGTTATCAAGCGATTATCCATCCTGCAATGGTGCAATCAGCTACAGCAGGTTAATGGAATTAAAACAATTACTAGGAGGATTAAACAACATGCTCGTGAAATATAGATTATCATTGCAACTATTTTACTATCGCATTTTATTTTTATTTGGACTGAAAAGTGAAGAAATATATTACATAGGTGGCAGTGAAGCACTCCCTCCTCCATTAACGAGAGAAGAGGAGCAGTATTTGCTAGATCGATTGCCATCTGGTGATTCTGCAATACGAGCAATGTTAATTGAACGAAATTTACGACTTGTTGTTTACATTGCACGAAAATTTGAAAACACTGGCATTAATATTGAGGATTTAGTTTCTATTGGGGCGATTGGGTTAATTAAAGCGGTTAATACGTTTGATCCAGAAAAAAAGATTAAATTGGCAACCTATGCATCGCGGTGTATTGAAAATGAAATTTTAATGTATTTGCGTCGTAATAATAAAACTAGATCAGAAGTATCTTTTGACGAGCCACTTAATATTGATTGGGATGGTAATGAATTGTTATTATCTGATGTATTAGGAACAGAAAACGATACTATTTATCGTAATATTGAAGAGCAAGTGGATCGCAAATTGCTTCATAAAGCGTTGGATAAGCTGACGGAACGTGAGCGAGTCATTATGGAGCTCCGTTTTGGTCTTAGTGATGGGGAGGAAAAAACACAAAAGGACGTAGCTGATATGTTAGGTATTTCACAATCGTATATTTCACGTCTAGAAAAAAGAATTATTAAAAGATTACGAAAAGAATTTAACAAAATGGTGTAACGCTTACAGCTATAATTGGTAACGGAATTTTTGTTTTTTGACGTTGGATAGTACTCTGAATTTGGTCGATGCTTACTTTATTTCAGGAATAAAATACTTCTTCGGGGAAATAATGAACTTTAATGTTTCTCCTTAGGAGGTAGTCACGTTGACCCGAAATAAAGTAGAGATCTGTGGAGTGGATACCGCTAAGCTGCCTGTACTCACTAACGTTGAAATGCGTGAATTGTTCACTGCATTACAAACTCGTAATGAATTGGCGGCTAGAGAAAAATTGGTAAATGGCAATTTGCGGTTAGTATTAAGTGTAATTCAACGATTTAACAACAGGGGGGAGTTTGTCGACGACCTATTTCAAGTCGGGTGTATTGGGCTGATGAAAGCTATCGATAATTTTGACCTTGGTCAAAATGTCAAGTTTTCAACTTATGCCGTACCGATGATTATAGGTGAAATAAGACGATACTTACGCGATAATAATCCGATTAGAGTGTCTCGAAGCTTACGAGATATTGCTTATAAAGCGTTACAGGTAAGAGATAGTTTAACGAATCGCTATTCTCGAGAACCGACGATATTTGAAATATCAGAAGCACTTAATGTTCCGAAAGAAGATGTTGTATTTGCACTTGATGCTATCCAGGACCCTGTTTCGTTATTTGAACCAATATACCACGATGGTGGAGATCCGATATATGTGATGGACCAAATTGGTGATGAGCGAAATAAAGATGTCACATGGATTGAAGAAATTGCACTGCGTGAAGCGATGCAACGATTGAATGATCGTGAAAAAATGATTCTATCTATGCGTTTCTTTGAAGGTAAAACACAGATGGAAGTGGCGGACGAAATTGGTATTTCGCAAGCTCAAGTTTCACGTTTAGAGAAATCAGCCATTAATCAAATGCAAAAATATGTAAAATCGTAATAATTGACAAAATTAAATAACAGTAAAAAAGTTGAGCGAAAAGAAATCTCTTTTTCTGCTCAACTTTTTTGTTTTTGTAGCGTACATAATGGGCAAATATCTCATATAGTATAGAGAGGTGGAGTAGAAGTTTGTGAAATGAGGTGCTTTTATGAAAATATCGGATTTCCAGACGAAGGATGTTATTAATATTGTAGATGGAAAGCGGCTTGGTCAAGTTACTGATTTGGAATTAGATTTAAGGCAGGGGAGAATAGAAGCTATCGTTGTGCCACAAATGACCAAGTTTTTAGGTATCTTTGGAAATGGTGGTACAGAAATAATTATTCCTTGGCGTAATATAGTGAAAATTGGTACGGATGTTGTGCTTGTTCGGTTAGATGAACAAAAAACGATTCGCGATGAACAAGAAGAAGATTTGCATGCACGCACATAACAAGGTAAAATTAAGGTTGAAACCAGTTTATAGCAATAATGATAGGTAAATAAGGAGCTGACATGTGTGGAGCCTTTTGTGCCAATGGAATCTGCAGAGCGAATTTCGCTTTTTAATATTGATAAATGGATGCAGCATAATAAGCGGCTTACTGTAGGTTTTACAGGACGGCAAGGCGGTAGTAGCAGTGGAGAGTACAGATCACTCAATATGGGATTACATGTTGGAGATGATGCTCCGGATGTTATTGCTAACCGGAAATTAGTAAGTCAAGCAATAATGTGGCCCTTTACTGCATGGACATGTACAGAGCAAGTGCATAGTAATCGTGTTTGTGTTATTGATCAAGCGTTACGGGGGAAGGGGAAAGACAGTCATCATGACGCAATTAAAAAGTGTGATGCGTTAATAACGAATGAAGTTGGCACATTACTTGTATCCTATTATGCGGACTGTGTGCCTTTGTTTTTTTATGATAAAGTACATAGTGCCATCGGTCTTGCTCATGCAGGCTGGCGAGGTACGGTACAAGAAATAGCGAAAGAAACGATTGAGGCGATGACGAAACATTACGGGACTGATCCGGCACAATTACAAGTTGCTATCGGACCTTCCATCGGACAATGTTGTTATGAAGTAGATCAGTCGGTCATTAGTGAGGTGGAGCGGTTAGCAAACCGTTACCAAGTGAATCCAGCGGAACAAAAGTGGATCGAAACGACTAATTCAAGTGGAAAAGCGCAAATAGACTTGAAAGAAATAAACCGACAGATTATGATGGAAGCAGGAATTTTGCCGATCCATATCGAATTAACAACATATTGCACAGGATGCAGAACGGATTTGTTTTTCTCACATCGTATGGAAAATGGTAAAACTGGTCGAATGGCTAGCTGGATCGGACTTACAGAGGGAGAGTAAACTATGTTAATTGCTGCTAAGCTCGAACAAGTGAGTAAACGTATTGCAGATGCTTGTGAGCGAGCCCATCGTCATCCATCAGAAATTAATGTCATTGCTGTAACAAAGTATGTAGCTTTAACAAGGGCGCAAGAAGCATTAGATAATGGCATTGTACATTTGGGCGAAAATCGTTGGCAAGATGCAAAAGAGAAGTGGGAGCAGTTACCACTTTCTTCAGCAGTCTCATCGGACAAGCCAATATGGCATTTTATCGGATCGCTTCAAAGTAATAAAGCGAAAGATGTTGTAGGTAAGTTTGATTATATTCATTCATTGGATCGTCTTTCACTTGCGAAAGCTATTGATAAACAAGCGGAGCAGCTTGATATCGTTGTTCCTTGTTTTATCCAAGTCAATGTTTCGCAAGAACTAACCAAACAAGGAATAATGGAAGGTCAAGTCTATGATTTTTTAAACGAACTGAAAAATTATCGACATATTAAACCAATTGGTTTAATGACAATGGCACCATTTGAAGTTGAACCAGAAGCGACAAGACCTGTGTTTCGTAAACTAAGACAATGGCGAGATGATATTCAAAATCGAAGCGATGGGACAAGTTCAATTACGGAATTATCGATGGGAATGTCTAATGATTTTGAAGTTGCGATTGAAGAAGGAGCGACATGGATTAGATTAGGCACGATATTGGTTGGGGAAAAGGAGGAATAACGATGAGTGTTATGAATAAGTTTATGAATTTATTAGGTTTGCATGAAGAGGAAGAAGTGGTTGAGCGGGAAAAGATTAACGATTCTACAGACGAGTCTGAACAAGAACAAAGTATATTTGAATCGCGCAGACAAGCGAAAGCTACGCAGGTGCATAGTGGTAGTACTGCTGCCGCTAATAATGTTGTAAGTATTCATTCGCAAAAAAATATGCGAGTTGTTCTTAACGAACCACGTTCGTATGATGAAGCGCAAGAAATTGCCGATCATTTGCGAGCAAGAAAATCGGTTATCGTCAACTTGCAACGAGTACGTGGTGACCTAGCACTAAGGATTGTTGATTTTTTAAGTGGTACGGTGTACGCTTTAAATGGCAGCATATCGAAGCTTGGACCTAATATCTTTCTGTGTACCCCGGATTCAGTAGAAATTCAAGGTGCCATTACGGAAATGCTGGCAGAGGATAATGATTACAACAAAATGAGGTGACCTTGAATTTATGCAGGTGCAAATGTTTTTAACGATGATAATGAGTGTTGCGTTAGAGATTTATAGTTATTTAATTATTGGTTATGTGTTGCTATCTTGGTTTCCGAATGCGAGAGAAAGCTCGATAGGACAATTTTTAGGTAAAGTTGTAGAGCCTTATTTAAGTGTTTTCCGCAGGTTTATTCCTCCGATAGGTGGAGTACTTGATTTGTCTCCTATATTAGCATTTATTGCACTACGATATATTAGTGTTGGGATAATATGGATTATACAATTAGTTGTTAAATTTTAGTAGTGGATAGGTGAGACGAAGTTGAAAGAAGGTTTATATGATCATTTTCATGCAGACGAAAAAATTTATGTTGATCGTGTGTTAGATTGGCTAGTTCAATCTAGTGATCAACATAAAATTATTTTGACTGAATTTCTCGATCCACGGCAAGTACAAATATTGCTGAGTCTGTCTAATCGTTATCCAGATGTGCAAGTGAAGGCAGATGGAGGTTTTCCAGCGGCAGAAAGGAAGCGCGTACTACTTGCTCCGGAATATATTGACGTGGAAAGCGAAAGTAGCGAACTTACAGTATTAGAAGTGAAACTTGATAATGGTATGTTGTTTGAAGCCGATCATGGTGACTTTTTAGGATCAGTGCTTGGGCTTGGCATTAAGCGAGATCGAATTGGTGATATTCATGTTCATGATCGATTTGCCCATATCGTCGTTACACAAGAGATTGCGGTTTACTTGGACACCCATTTGCGCCAAGTACACCGACATGCCGTTTTTACTTCCATACTACCAGTTGACCAGTTAGTACCAGCTGTACAAGAAATGCAAACCGTTCATATTACTGTTGCTTCCATGCGACTGGATGGTGTTGCTAGCGACGTATATCGTTTAAGTCGAACGAAAATTATGCCGCCTATTCGAGCGGGCAGGTGCAAAGTGAACTGGAAACCTGTCGAAGATCCATCACACCAGCTTTATGCTGGAGATGTTGTTTCTATGAAAGGTTTTGGACGATTTAAAGTATTAGAAGTAGATGGTGTTACAAAAAAAGGGCGAATTCGGGTACAAGTCGGTACTTATTTGTAAAAAACATGTTATTTTTAAGATTACAAGCAGGATTTTTCTGTTTTTTTGTAGAATACTTAACGTTAACGAAGTAACGAGAGTTTCTAGGAGGTGCTCCGATGCCGCTAACGCCATTGGACATACATAATAAAGAGTTTTCACGCCGATTGCGTGGATATGATGAAGATGAAGTGAATGAGTTTCTGGATCAAGTCATTAAAGATTATGAAACGATCATTCGTGAAAACAAAGAACTTCATAATGAAATGTTATCTTTGCAAGAAAAACTTAATCATTTTGCTAATATAGAAGATACGTTAAGCAAAACGATTATTGTTGCACAGGAAGCAGCGGATGAAGTTCGACACAATGCCAAAAAAGAAGCACAGCTTATTGTCAAAGAAGCAGAAAAAAATGCGGATCGTATAGTTAATGATTCACTTAATAAAGCGCGCAAAGTATCGCTGGAAGTAGAAGAGTTAAAGAAACAAGCTTCGATTTATCGCGCTCGTTTTCGTACACTAGTCGAGGCGCAACTAGAATTATTGAGTCAGGATGGCTGGGAATCACTAGAGCAACCAGGTGCATTAAGTGACATGGAAAAAGAGTTATTGCGTAGCTAGTTGACAATGGCATTTCTTTTTTGTTATAACTGTAGTAATATTCAGATGAAGTAGTTATATTATATTCCTTGACGAGAACAGTACACTATTTAAGTCATAACTTAGAGAGCCGGAAGTAGCTGAAAATCCGGATTATGCCAAATAGTGGAATATCATCTCCGAGAATCTGTACCTAACATGATGTTGTTATTAATGTCATTATTAAGTACCGACGGCAATCCTCCGATAGCAGGATAATGAATAAACTTTATTCATTACCAGAGAGTTGTTTCTTCAAGTCGTGCTGATGCGATAGAAGCAAAAATAGGGTGGTAACGCGAGCATACCTCGTCCCTTTGTTATAGGGATGGGGTTTTTTATTTTTCTTATGGAGGGAATTTGACATGAAGAGAGTCGACGTAAAAGAGCCAGCAAGAACAAGAGAACTACGTGTGTTAAAGCAATGGGAAGTAGAAGATACTTTTAAGCAGTCGATTGCTAATCGAGAGGGGAAGCCTAATTACGTATTTTATGAAGGACCACCAACAGCAAATGGAGCGCCACATATCGGGCACGTGCTTGGGCGAGTCATTAAAGATTTTATCGGACGCTATAAGACGATGGCAGGTTATCGTGTTGTTCGTAAAGCCGGTTGGGATACGCACGGATTGCCGGTAGAGCTAGGAGTAGAAAAACAACTAGGTATATCTGGTAAACAAGAAATTGAGCGATATGGTGTGGAAGCTTTTATTAACAAATGTAAAGATAGCGTGTTTGAATACGAAAAACAGTGGCGCGAGCTTACAGAAGCGATTGGTTACTGGACAGATTTGGACGATCCATACGTAACATTAAACAATCAATATATTGAAAGTGTTTGGAACATACTAGCAACAATTCATCGTAAAGGGCTATTATACCAAGGCCATCGAGTTAGCCCTTATTGTCCTTGTTGTCAAACGACACTGAGTTCACATGAAGTTGCACAAGGGTACGAAGATGTCAAAGATTTAAGTGCTACTGCAAAATTCAAATTGATTGATTCAGGTGAATTTGTTTTAGCTTGGACAACAACTCCGTGGACATTGCCGGCTAACGTGGCACTCGCAGTCCATCAAGATTTGAGCTACGTGCGAGCTACAAAAGATGGAGAAGTCTACATTGTAGCTGAAAATTTAGTAGAAGCGGTATTGCAGACAGATTATGAAATTTTGTCAGTGATGAAAGGTAGCGAGCTGGTAGGTAAAAAATATGAGCCGCCATTTGCTTATGCTACGGTTGACAATGGTCATGTTGTTATATCTGGTGATTTCGTAAGTGATACAAGTGGTACGGGTATTGTCCATATAGCACCTGCACACGGGGAAGATGACTACCGAGTAGCACGTCAACATCATATCGGTATGCTATCTGTCGTTGATAACGCTGGTAAGTATACAGAAGAAGTAACAGACTTTGTAGGTCGCTTTGTGAAAGATTGTGATGTAGACATTGTACGGGCACTTAGTGAAAAAGGATTGTTATTTTCAAAAGAACGGTATGAGCATAGCTATCCATTCTGTTGGCGTTGTAAGTCTCCATTACTATATTATGCTACAGAAAGCTGGTTTATCGAAACAACGGCAGTTAAAGAACAGTTGATTGCTAATAACAACACAGTGGACTGGTACCCTGGTCATTTGCGCGACGGTCGCTTCGGTAAGTTTTTGGAAGATTTAGTGGATTGGAACATTAGTAGAAATCGCTACTGGGGTACGCCGCTTAATGTTTGGATTTGTGAAGCTACGGGCAAACAATATGCACCAGACAGCATAGCTGACTTGCGTGCTAGAGCAGTTGGCGATGTGCCAGAAGATATCGAACTACACAAGCCTTATGTTGATGCTATCCAATTAAAATCACCATTTGCTGAAGGTGCAGTAATGAATCGCACATCGGAGGTAATCGATGTATGGTTTGATAGTGGGGCAATGCCTTTTGCACAATATTTCCACCCATTTGGTGACGAGGCACAATTTAACGATCAATATCCTGCTGATATGATTTGTGAAGGTATCGATCAAACACGTGGTTGGTTTTATAGTTTGTTAGCAATATCAACACTATATAATGGGAAAGCTCCTTATAAAGCTGTTATATCTACAGGGCATATTTTGGATGAGAACGGTCAGAAAATGTCTAAATCCAAAGGGAATGTTATCGATCCATGGGAAATAATTAATGAGTTTGGTACGGATGCTTTCCGTTGGGCATTACTTGCAGATAGTGCGCCATGGAACAGTAAACGGTTTTCTAAAACAATCGTTGCCGAAGCAAAATCAAAAGTAATAGATACAATTGTAAATACCCACGCATTTTTTGCGTTGTATGCTTCCATTGATGGCTATGATCCTAATCAGCATAAAGTTGATGTTTCTGAACATCAATTGGATCGTTGGATTACATCTCGACTGAACAGCTTAATTGAAACGGTAGTCAAAGGGTTAGACCAAAATGATTTCTTGAATCCGGCACGAGCGATAGAATCATTTGTTGATGAACTCAGTAACTGGTATATTCGTAGATCACGTGATCGCTTCTGGGGCAAAGGATTGCCAGTCGATAAAATTGCAGCTTACCAGACACTCCGTTATGTATTATTAACGTTGTCTCGTATCATTGCTCCATATGCACCACTTTTAGCTGAGGATGTATATCGCAACTTAGGTGGCGAAGGAAGTGTACATTTATCTGATTATCCAGTCGCATCGGTTGAAGCAATTGACGTTACTTTGGAGCAAGATATGGACAGTGCAAAACAAATGGTGGAATTAGCTCGAAATGTTCGGAATGAAACAGCGATAAAAACACGTCAACCATTGTCAGAATTAATCGTTTCATTAGATCGCGATTTTGTGCTTGCGCCTTATGAGTCCATTATTAAAGATGAGGTTAATGTGAAGCAAATTATTGTACAATCTGGTGATAGTGGCTTTGTTGACTTTACACTAAAGTTAAACTTGAAGCTAGCTGGGAAAAAGTACGGCAAACGAGTAGCGCCAATTCAAGCAGCATTGAAACAACTGACAGCGGAGCAAACAAGTCAAGTTGTTGCATCAGGTGAATGTCATTTGGAAGTTGATGGTGAGCAGTTGACGATTACAACGGAAGAACTATTGATTGAAAAGCAAGCGAAAAGCGGATTTGCATCAGCATCCAATGGTGGTATAACTGTTGCTCTTAATACAGAAATTACGCCGGAGTTAGAGATGGAAGGTTGGGTGCGAGAAGTTATTCGTGCTATACAAGATACAAGACGGAAACTGGATTTGCCAATTGAAAAGTACATTGATTTAACTGTTGATGTTGATAAGCAACTGCAAGCGGCACTTGTACAGTTTGACAGTCTGTTGCGTGAAAATGTATTGCTTCAATCGATCACTTTTGCCCAAAATGATCAAATGGAAATAGTGACATTAGGTGAGAAGCAAATGGGGATTTTCATCGCTTAATTGGGTCATACTAAGCAATAGACCCGCCTATCTTCTCTACAAAAGAGACAGATAGGCAGGTCTATTTTAAACATATCGTGTAGTAACAGGGCAGGAGGATGAACGATGAAACGACGCACCAAAGAGGAAAAACAGCATTCAGAAACAGAAGCGGATATGCCTGTAGAAACGAGATTGCGTAGACTAGATCAGCAGCTTGAACGAATTGCTTCTGATATGGAGAAGACGAAAATGGCAGAATACGTAGATCTGCTTAATCGACCGATGTCTTTAATATGGCGTAATCTGTTAGCAGGAACAGCTCGTGGTGTTGGAATAGCGATCGGTTTCACTTTCTTTGCTGCTACGATATTATATTTTTTGCAAATATTAGGTGCGTTGAATATACCGATAATTGGAGATTATATTGCGGATATTGTTAGAATTGTTCAAATTCAATTAGAGGGTAAAGCTTATTAATAATTGAATTTCTCGTTGCTGGCTTGCTAGTACATATATGTGTTAAACTATACTGCGTAATGAATATCGCTGAATAGGGAGAGATGAAATGCGTTTTTATTATTATATTATCGCAATTATTGTATTAGTTATTGATTTTATTACAAAATTAGTAATAAAAACACAATTGAATCTTGGCGATGAAATAAGTGTAATTGGCAATTTTTTTCTGATTACTTCTCATCGTAATCGTGGTGCGGCATTTGGCATATTACAAGATCAACGAACATTTTTCATTATTATAACCGTTATCATTGTAGCCGGACTAATTTGGTATACACAAGTAATGCGCAAAACTGGTGCTCACCCTAGATTACTTAGTGGACTTGGGCTTGTCTTAGGAGGAGCAATCGGTAATTTTATCGATCGTGCTCGGTTCGGTGAAGTAGTAGATTTTTTTAAATTTAATTTTGGCAGTTATGGTTTTCCGATATTTAACATTGCCGATTCAGCAATCGTCATTGGTGTAGCTTTAATATTGTTGGATACACTTATTACGACTAGGCAAGAAAGCAAAGATGCAGCAAAGTCAGAACATAAAGGAATGCAAGAGAATGAATAGTGATATTGAAAAAGACGAGCAGTACGGTTGGGTTGTTTCACAGGAAGAAGCAGGGGAAAGACTAGATAAGTGGTTGTTGCAACAACTAGATGATCCCGCTTATTCTCGGACGCAAGTGCAAGAATGGATTAAGAGTGGTGCAGTGACAGTAAATCAAATCACAGTAAAAAGCAATTATAAAACGAATGCATCAGATCAGATCGAGCTTGAGCTTCCAGAACCGGAAAGTTTAGAAATTGAAGCAGAAGATATTCCTTTAGATGTATTGTACGAAGATGCAGATGTTATTGTCATTAACAAAATACGGGGAATGGTCGTTCATCCCGCAGTAGGTCATCGAAGTGGAACAGTAGTTAATGCTTTATTACATCATTGTAAAGATCTATCTGGTATTAATGGTGTTATGCGTCCTGGTATTGTTCATCGGATCGATAAAGATACTTCTGGATTAATGATGGCAGCCAAAAATGATTTGGCTCATCTATCACTTACTAACCAACTAAAAGAACATACCGTAATACGTAAGTACATTGCTATTGTCCATGGTAATATTAGTCATCATACCGGTACTATTGATGCACCAATCGGTCGTGATCAAGCAGATCGTAAAAAGTTTGTAGTGACGGACAAAAATAGTAAACACGCCATTACTCATTTTGCAGTAATAGAACGACTCGGTGATTATAGTGTAGTGGAATTGCAGCTTGAAACGGGAAGAACACATCAAATACGAGTGCATATGAAATATATTGGGCATCCACTTGTCGGCGATCCACAGTATGGACTTGCGAAAGCTAAAGGGCTACAGTTTAAAGGACAGGCACTTCATGCTGTTGCTATTGGATTTGTACATCCACGAAGTGAAGAAAAATTATTGTTTGATTCTGAGTTACCGGCTGATATGAAGTATCTATTACAACAATTGCGCAGTCGTTAATATTTTGTAGAAAAATGTTGACAAGCAACTTTTGACATGGGATAATATCAAAGAATTAAAGCAGTACCTTTAACTCAGTCCAGAGAGGCTGGCAAGGTAGCGTGATAATTGATATTGGTATATTGGCTACGTGTAGGCACGCAATTTAGGCCTATTTCATGGTGCCCATTATTTATCAACTTTCAAGCTCCTTGCAGTTAGCTGCAAGGAGTTTTTTGTTACCTGTACTGCCAAGTTTCAACTACAAAATATTGATGGAGAAAGGAGTTGTATGAATTGCAGGAAGAGAGTCTTGTCATTATGGACGAGCAAGCGATTCGCCGGGCATTAATAAGAATTGCCCATGAAATTGTTGAACGGAATAAAGGCATTGAAAATTGTATTATCGTGGGTATTCGGACGAGAGGTATTTATCTGGCTCGTCGAATTGCAGAGAAGATTAGTGAAATCGAAAGTAAAGCGGTTGACTACGGGGAGCTTGATGTAACAGCATATCGCGATGATCGAGAAACAAATGCAACGAAATCAAATCAACAAGTGAATAATAGCAATTCATTACCGGTGCAAGAGAAGAAAGTCATTTTAGTAGATGATGTACTCTACACTGGTCGGACTATTCGTGCAGCTATGGACGCGATTATGCATATGGGTCGTCCAGAAAATATTCAATTGGCTGTTCTCGTAGATCGAGGACATCGCGAATTGCCGATCAGGCCTGACTTTGTGGGTAAAAACGTTCCTACTTCAAAGCAGGAAGAAATTCATGCAGCTCTAAGCGAAATTGATAATGAGGACAAAGTTACCATCATCCACAATAGGGGGCAGTCGGTATGATTACGACAAAAATAGCTGAACGAAGCTTGCTAGGCTTAAAAGATATAAGTAAAGAGGAAATTGTATCCATTCTGGATCGTGCATTGCATTGGGAATATCATCAAGACAAAGTACACAACGTACTGCATGGTAAATTTGCTGCTAATATGTTTTTTGAAAATAGTACGCGTACTCGCTTTTCATTTGAAATTGCTGAGAAAAGACTTGGTGCAGATGTCGTTAATTTTTCGGCAGCAACTTCAAGTGTAGAAAAAGGGGAGTCCATCTATGATACAGTCAAGACATTGGAATCCACTGGCGTAGATGTTGGTATTATTCGGTTGAAACCGATCGGCGTTCTTGCTGAAATTGCGCCAAAGTTAAATATTCCACTTATTAATGCTGGTGATGGTAATAATGAGCATCCGACACAAGCTTTACTCGATTTGTACACGATGCGAAAACACTTTGGATCACTAGAAGGATTGAATGTTGCTATCGTTGGTGATGTGCTGCATAGTCGTGTCGCTCGCTCTAATGTATTTGCATTACGAAAGTTCGGTTGTAAAGTTAGCTTCTGTACGCCTCCCAATATGCGTATGTCAGATCTTGATGTACCATATATTAGTATGGAAGATGCTTTGAAGGCGGATGTAGTAATGATGCTTCGAGTGCAGCTAGAACGACATGAAAGTGGTATGCTAAGTTCAGCAGAAGGTTATCGCCAAAATTATGGTTTAACGAGTGAACGTGCAGCGCAAATCGGCAAACATGCAATTATTATGCATCCGGCACCTTTCAACCGTAATGTGGAGATTGACGATGCGGTTATCGAATCAGAACAATCCCGTATTTTTCCACAAATGAGCAATGGTGTACCGATTCGGATGGCAGTCGTGGAACGAGCACTTAGTTAGGGAATAGTTAAAGTTATAATATGTTCTTTTAAAATATAATGATGATCTATAATGGAGGGTTTGCAATTGTCACTATGGATAATGAACGGTCAAGTATGGAATGAGACAAAACAAGCACTTGAGGTGAACCATGTCTATGTTGTTGATGGCAAAGTCGCTCGTATAGTTACAAATGGTGAGTCGGTAGATACGGCTGGAGCAGAAGTAATTGATGCTACTGGAAAGCTAGTAGCACCTGGTTTTATTGATATGCACGTCCATTTGCGTGATCCTGGTTTTGAATACAAAGAAGATATTGTGACGGGTGCGTTGTCAGCGGCAAAAGGTGGTTTTACAACAATTGCTTGTATGCCTAACACTCGTCCAGTAACAGATACAAAAGAAACGGTGCAGTATATTGTAGAAAAAGCACAGCAATCAGCTGTTGTGAAAGTATTACCATACGCTGCAATTACTAAAAATGAATTGGGTCGAGAATTAACGAACTTTGAAGAACTAAAAGAAGCAGGTGCCATTGGATTTACGGATGATGGTGTCGGTGTACAAAATGCACAAATGATGAAAGATGCGATGTATTTGGCAAAATCGTTAGATATGCCTGTTATCGCACACTGTGAAGATGATACGCTTGTAAAAGGAGCTTGGGCTTCCGAAGGAGCATTTTCACGTAAGTATGGTTTGAAAGCAATCCCGAATGAGTCGGAGGCGATTCATGTTGGACGAGATGTACTGTTAGCTGAAGCAACAGGTGTTCACTATCATGTCTGCCACGTTAGTACCGAACAATCGGTTCGATTAATTCGTCAAGCAAAGCAAGTAGGAGTTCGTGTTACAGCAGAAGTTTGCCCACATCATTTAATTTTATCTGATGAAGATATTCCAGGGCTTGATGATGCAAATTGGAAAATGAATCCACCGCTGCGTACTCCACGTGATGTACAAGCAATGATCGAAGCTCTTGAAGATGGTACGATCGATATGATCGTGACCGATCACGCACCGCACAGCGCAGAAGAAAAAAATAAAGGCGTTGATTTGGCGCCATTCGGAATTGTTGGTTTAGAGACAGCATTTCCATTATTATATACAAAATTTGTAGCGACAGGTAAATGGACACTAGGATTTTTGCTACAACGGATGACAGCTGATCCAGCAAGAGTGTTCCGCTTGAATACTGGTTTACTAGCTTTAGACGCACCAGCAGATTTGACGATTGTAGATCTAGATCTTGAAAAAGAAGTAGACCCAGAGCAATTTGCCTCCAAAAGCAATAATACGCCTTTTGGTGGCTGGAAGCTGAAAGGATGGCCAACGACAACTATTGTTGACGGGAAGGTCGTTTGGACAGAATAGAGACAATAAGTAAAGGAGCGAGTGGAATGCAGGCAAGACTAATATTAGAAGACGGCACGATATTTACTGGGAAGTCATTCGGCGCACAAACAGAGCATACAGGGGAAGTTATTTTTCATACCGGAGTAACAGGTTACCAAGAACTGATTACGAGCCCGTCCAATGCAGGTCAAATTGTTGTAATGACCTATCCACTAGTAGGAAATTACGGAATAACACGTGAAGATTTCGAAGTGATGATTCCGCAAATTCAAGGGCTAATTGTGAAAAGTTATGAAGCTTACCCTAGTAACTGGAGAGCGCAACACTCGCTGGAACAATTGTTAGTAAAACATGGCATACCTGCCATTAGCAATATTGATACAAGAATGTTAACACGAAAAATTAGAGAATATGGCACAATGCGAGGCATTATTACAACAAGTACGGAAGCGTCAGAGGTGTTAATAGCAAAACTACAGCAATCACAGCAGCTTGATGCGATAGCATTGATCGAACGTGCGGCTACCAAAACAATGTATTTTAATCCTGGTCAACGTGAACGAGTAGTTTTACTTGATTTTGGCACGAAAAAATCATTGTTGCAGCAGCTTGCTAAGCGAGAATGTGATGTTGTTATTGTTCCTTACGATACATCCGCAGCAGAAATTGATCAGCTTGCACCAGATGGGATTGTCTTATCAGATGGACCAGGAAATCCGGAACAATTACTTCATATCGTTGAAACGGTAAAACAATTGTTAGTGAAATATCCGTTGTTCGGCATCGGATTAGGGCATTATTTGTTTGCACTAGCAAGTGGCGCACGTACGGAAAAGATGAAGTATGGTCACCACGGTGGAAATTATCCTGTGAAGCAATTAGCGAATAATCGTTGTTATATTACGAGTCAAAATCATAATTATGTCGTGTACAAAGATTCTGTACAAAGTACTGATTTAGCTATTAGTTACATTAATAACAATGATGGTACAGTTGAAGGATTACAGCATTTGAATTATCCTGCATTCTCTGTACAGTTTCAACCAGGTGCAGGGTCACATGATACATTGTTTTTGTTCGATGAATTTATTGATATGATGAATAATCATAAACAATCTACGAAAGATGCTATGCCACAAGCTAAACTGTTGCAACAATTGAAAGGAGCGCTTCAACATGCCTCGAAATAATAAACTAAAAAAGATACTAGTCATCGGTTCGGGTCCTATCGTTATTGGTCAAGCGGCTGAGTTTGATTACGCTGGCACCCAGGCATGTCAAGCACTAAAAGAAGAAGGATATGAAGTTGTTTTAATAAACAGTAATCCGGCAACGATTATGACCGATACGAATATGGCAGATAAAGTATATATCGAGCCTATCACATTAGAGTTTGTTACACAGATTATTAGACAAGAGAAGCCTGATGGATTGCTTCCGACACTTGGTGGTCAGACGGGGCTTAATATGGCGGTTGAGCTAGCCCGTGCAGGTGTATTAGAGAGAGAAAATGTTCAATTACTTGGTACGCAGTTATCTGCTATCGAAAAAGCGGAAGATCGCGACTTGTTCCGTGAACTAATGCGTGAACTAGATCAACCTGTACCAGAAAGTGATATTGTAACAACAGTTGATGCTGCTGTTTCATTTGCAAGTACAATCGGTTATCCAATTATCGTACGTCCTGCATTTACACTGGGTGGTACTGGTGGCGGAATTTGTCATGATGAAGAAGAGCTAAGAGAAGTTGTTGCCTCAGGTATTCGTTACAGCCCGATCAATCAATGTTTGATTGAAAAGTCGATTGCGGGAATGAAAGAAATTGAATATGAAGTTATGCGAGATGCTAACGATAACTGTATTGTTATTTGTAACATGGAAAATATCGATCCAGTCGGTGTGCATACTGGAGACAGTATTGTAGTGGCACCAGCGCAAACGATGTCTGACCATGAACATCAAATGCTAAGAACTGCTTCGCTAAAAATGATCAGTGCACTTCAAATCGAAGGCGGTTGTAACGTACAATTTGCGCTTGACCCTTTTAGCTTCCAATATTATGTTATTGAAATTAATCCGAGAGTAAGTCGTTCCTCTGCTCTAGCTAGTAAAGCGACTGGTTATCCTATCGCTAAGATGGCTGCAAAAATAGCAGTAGGTTATACGTTGGATGAAATTGTAAATCCTCTAACGGGGAAAAGCTATGCTTACTTTGAACCAGTAATCGATTATATTGTGTCAAAAATTCCACGTTGGCCATTTGATAAATTTGTCAATGCTAATCGCAAGCTTGGCACACAAATGAAAGCAACTGGAGAAGTTATGGCAATAGGACGTACACTGGAAGAATCACTTCATAAAGCAGTTCGTTCTCTAGAGATCGGGACACATCGTATGAACTTGCCTGAAGCGAGCTTATTAGATGAAGAAACGTTAAATTATCGTCTAAAAACTCCTGATGATGAACGATTGTTTCTTGTGTTTGAAGCTTTACGACGGGGCTATGATGTGCAACAGCTATATGATTTGACGCAAATCGATTGGTGGTTTTTAAATAAATTTGAGCATATTGTTCAGTTTGAACGTTTGCTTGCCAGTGAAGAGCAGCTAACAGTTGAACGATTGTATGAAGCGAAACAAATCGGTTTAACCGACCGCTCTATCGCTGAAATTCGTCGAGCTGCTTTCCCACAAGGACAGCTTATTGACGAAGCAACAGTAAGAGCATATCGCTACGAACAAAAGATAATACCTGTTTATAAAATGGTAGATACGTGCGCGGCGGAATTTGAAGCACAAACTCCATATTATTATTCTACGTACGAGCAAGAAAATGAAGTTACCATTTCTGAGAAAGAAAAAATTGTTGTACTCGGTTCAGGACCAATTCGTATCGGTCAAGGGGTAGAATTTGACTATTCAACGGTACATGCGGTGTGGGCTATTCAAAATGCCGGATATGAAGCAGTAATTATTAATAACAATCCAGAGACTGTATCTACAGACTTCAGCACTTCTGATCGACTATACTTTGAACCACTCTTTCTAGAAGATGTTATGCATGTTATTGAACAAGAAAAGCCGAAAGGTGTTATTGTGCAGTTCGGTGGACAAACAGCAATTAATCTTGCTGAACCACTTGCTGAAGCGGGTGTACAAATTCTTGGTTCCAGTTTGGAAAGCATTGATGCAGCGGAAGATCGTAAAAAGTTTGAAGCATTGCTACGTAGTTTAAATATTGCTCAACCAGAAGGAAAAACAGTAACATCTGTTAACGAAGCAGTCGAAACAGCAAGAAAAATTGGTTATCCAGTTCTTGTACGTCCTTCGTACGTACTTGGTGGTCGAGCGATGGAGATTGTTTATTCTGATGAAGAATTGCTAAGTTATATGGAAGTGGCTGTGAAAATTAATCCAGAGCATCCGGTATTGATCGATCGCTACATGTTAGGTCAAGAAGCGGAAGTAGATGCGATCTGTGATGGAGAAACCGTACTTATTCCTGGCATTATGGAGCATATAGAACGAGCGGGCGTTCACTCCGGTGACTCGATAGCGGTCTATCCTCCACAATCATTAACGGAAGCAGTGAAACAAGAAATTGTAGATATGACGATCAAAATATCGAAAGCTCTTGATGTTGTTGGACTAGTGAACATTCAGTTTGTTATTCACCAACAAAAAGTTTATATTATCGAAGTTAATCCAAGATCGTCTAGAACGGTACCGTTTTTGAGCAAAGTAACTACTTTGCCGATGGCGAA
The DNA here is from genome assembly GCF_042684845.1 of Paenibacillus yanchengensis. NCBI lineage: Bacteria > Bacillati > Bacillota > Bacilli > Caryophanales > Paenibacillaceae > Paenibacillus > Paenibacillus yanchengensis. Next base: position 367,169 of record NZ_JBHUMH010000016.1, read on the forward strand.
CTTAGCTACTCAAGTCATTCTTGGTAAAAAGCTTGCTGATCTTGGTTACACCACTGGCTTATGGCCAGAAGATAAATATGTCTCTGTCAAAGTTCCTGTATTTTCCTTCGCTAAGCTACGCCGAGTGGATCCAACGTTAACGCCGGAGATGAAGTCGACTGGGGAAGTAATGGGACGAGATGCATCTTATGCCAAAGCACTGTACAAAGGATTACTTGGAGCAGGTATGAAAATTCCGACTGCGGGATCTATTATTGCAACAGTGGCTGACAAAGATAAGCAAGAAGCTGTCGAATTATTACGAGGGTTTTACAACATAGGCTATACAATTTATGCTACTGGTGGTACAGCAGCTGCGCTGGAAACTGGAGGAATTAACGTTACTCCTATCCACAAATTAAGTGAAGGTTCACCAAATATACTTGACCTGATTCGTGAAGGAAAAGCTCATTTTGTAGTGAATACTTTAACTAGAGGTAAAGCGCCAGAGCGTGATGGATTCCGTATTCGCCGTGAAGCGGTAGAAAATGGGGTAGTTTGTTTAACTTCTTTAGATACAGTACGCGCATTACTAGGCATGCTGCAAACTATTAACTTTGCTTCAGAAGCGATGCCTGCCAACGTGTAATACAAAATACAGTTAAATAAATATAGGATATGGAAGGATGAAATGTAATTGAGCCTAACTAGGGAGCAAGCAGCTAAAAAGGTGATGGTGGCGCTAGATTATGCTAGTGCAGATGAAGCAGAACAATTACTTTCACAACTTTCAGGTATTCCTTGTTATATGAAAGTGGGGATGCAGCTATTTTATGCTGCAGGCCCTGCTTTTGTAACAAAACTTAAAGAAGCTGGTTATGCGGTATTTTTGGATGTAAAAATGCATGATATTCCAAACACTGTCAAAGGTGGAGCGAAAAGTATCGCTTCTCTTGGTGTAGATATGTTTAATGTGCATGCCGCAGGTGGCAAGGCAATGATGGAAGCAGCGAAAGAAGGGGCGGCAATAGTCGGTGGATCTATGCCCGTCATTATTGCAGTAACACAACTGACCAGTACGAATCAACAGGTGATGAATGAAGAAATCGGCATTGCTGGTTCTGTAGAGGATGCTGTTATTCACTATGCGCTGCAAGCAAAACAAGCAGGTCTAGCAGGCGTAGTAGCTTCTCCGGTAGAAGTGAAAAACATTAAAGAGCGTTGTGGCTCGTCATTTGTAACGGTAACACCTGGAATTAGACCGGTTGGAGCTAACCGAGACGATCAATCGCGTATTATGACGCCGAAGGATGCATTGCTAGTAGGAACAGATTATATGGTTATAGGTAGACCAATAACGCAAGCTGAAAATCCGAGAGAAGCAATCGAAACTATTATTGAGGAGATGATTTCTGTTGAATAAAGAAGAGCTAGCAGGACAAATTGCTACAGACTTATTAGATATTGGTGCGGTTGCACTTCGCCCAGAAGAGCCTTTTGTTTGGACATCAGGGATTATATCCCCGATTTATTGTGATAATCGTTTAACGATGGCTTATCCTGCTATTCGTACTAGAATTGCAGCCGGATTTGCTGCTATTATCCGAAAAGAGTATCCAGAAGCAGAAGTGATTGCTGGAACAGCTACTGCTGGCATTCCGCATGCAGCGTTTGTTGCGGAACAACTACAGTTACCGATGGCCTACGTTCGTGATAAAGCAAAAGGACACGGGAAACAAAATTTGATCGAAGGCTTAATTAAGCCAGGTCAAAAAGTAATTGTTATCGAAGATTTGATCTCTACAGGTGGTAGTTCATTAAAAGCAGCGCAAGCTATTGAAGCGGCAGGAGCTACTCCGCTAGCTGTACTAGCTATTTTTTCTTATCAATTTTCCCATGCAGAGGAATTGTTTTCTCAAGCAGGCATTCCGCTTCAAACATTATCTAATTATTCTGCTCTTATTACTACTGCAGTAGAAAAAGGGATAGTAAAAAATAGTGATATTGCTAGTTTACAACAATGGCGAGAAACACCACAAACATACGGAAAATAGTAGTATTGGTATAAAAAATAAAGCATCTCTTCGCAGTTATTGAAGAAGAGATGCTTTATTTTTGTGAAAAATGCGATTTATATCCGAAATTTGTAAAATAAAGTGGTATAATATTAAAAAACTCGTAACTTTTTATACATTTTGTGCGTCTATGGTATAAGATTAGAAATATGAAAATATTACAACGAGAGAATAGGGGGTAATGGTTGCTCTTATGAAAGTAAAAGAGAAACTGTCAGAACAGGTTTCTGATGCTGCCGCTGTAACTTCTGTCGAACAGCCACACAAACTAATGGATGTTCGCCAAGTGGAACGTACATTTCAAGTCGGTGGCAAGCCGCTACACGTTTTAAAAGGAATTAATATGAGTTTAGAACGTGGTCAATTAGTCATGTTACGGGGCCGATCAGGATCGGGAAAAACAACACTGCTCAATTGTTTAGGGGGGTTAGATATACCTAGCAAGGGAGAAGTGTGGTTTAATGGAAAAAAGTTTAGCGGGATGGGTGATGATGAGAGAACTGCTATTCGTCGCTCTCAGCTTGGTTTTATTTTTCAAGCTTACGCGCTGATGCCACTATTATCTGCTTGGGAGAACGTTGAGTTATCACTGCGGATGGCAGGTGTGCCTCGCGGTGAATGGAAAGCTAGAGTAACAGAATGTTTGGAAATGGTTGGGCTCGGGAAACGAATGAAGCATCGACCATTTGAGATGTCTGGTGGAGAGCAGCAGCGGGTAGCAATAGCCAAAGCAATAGCTCACCGCCCTATCTTGCTGCTTGCAGACGAACCTACAGCAGAACTAGACTCGAATATGTCTGCCCAGGTGATGAATTTATTTCAACATATTATTAAAAATGAAAAAGTTACAATCTGTATGACTACACACGATCCTACAATTATGGAGGTTGCCGATCATGTCTATGAAATGGTGGACGGGAAGTTCATTTAAACGTTCATTAGTCGCTACATCAATAGGACTATCAATGATATTAGTTAGTGGCTGTGCATTATTGCCATCGGAAGGGGAAGAAGAAGTATTGCCAACGATTAAGCCGGCAGCTATTTCAAAAAAACCCGAATATCCGGTGACAACTGCTACATTGGAATCAAAAATTCAAGTGATGGGGAAATACATTTCACTAGAAGAAGAAACTCTTTATTTCACTGCTGAAAACCGTCACATTAAAGATATTTTTGTTAAAAACGGAAGTAAAGTGGAGGCAGGTCAGGTTATTGCTGAACTTGACGTAGAAGATTTAGAAAAAACATTGCGTAATGAAAGACTTGCTTTTAAACGTGAAGAAACATTGATGAAAGAAACATTGCGTAATAGTGATGAGATGGACCCGGTGGAATTTGAGGAAAAGCAAATTGCTTTTGAAGAGAAGAGACAAAAATTAGTCGATTTGGAAGAAGAGATAGCGAAATCTGTTTTGACTGCTCCATTTAGTGGTACGGTCGTAACCGTGTCGGTTGAAAAAGGGGCACAAGTAAAAGCATATGATCCTATAGCTATTATTGCCGATACATCGCAGTACGTTCCAGCAGCTAAATTAAGTAAAAATGATTTAGAAAAAGTTGCTGTTGGCTTGGAAGTGGTTGTTAGTATGAATAATGTTGGCAAAGTAAAAGGGAAAATTAAATCATTACCAGAACCAAAAACAGAACAAGAAAACAATAATAACAATCCAGGAAATAATGCGAATAAACCGGAACGACCAGAAGATTTTATGATTATCGAAATTGCTGAAGCGCCTAAAGAAGTAACACGAGGTATGCCGATTGCAGTGGATATCATTACGAGTCGAACTGAAAATGCTATTGTTATTCCGCCGTCTACACTACGTACTATTGGTTCCCGCACCTATGTACAGGTCATTGAAAATGATACGAAACGTGAAGTGGACGTTGAAGTTGGTCAACAAACGCCAACGCAGGTGGAAATTTTGAAGGGGCTTGAGCCTGGTCAGAAAGTAGTAGGTCGCTAAAACATGGGAATGCCATTATTTCGTTTTCTGTTCCGCAAAATGTGGAACACAAGATGGTTAACGCTTAGTACACTAGCTGGTCTAGCACTGGCAGTCGCTTTTGCTACAAGTATACCGATGTATGCGGATGGTGCGTTAAAGCGAGTAGTGTCGGAATCTTTAAAGGAAAATAGTGCGGGACTTCCTGCGGGTTCATTATTGATGCGTTATCAGGCACCTCCAGGAGCTAAGACAGATATTGCTGCAATACAAGATGTGGAGAAATATGTTACGGAAGAAATACCGAATAAAATTGAGTTTCCATATGATAACTTTGTCCAATCCTATTCCTTACGTGGTGCTAACGTCAAGCCGGAAGATCCGAGCAAAGTAGATGCTGGACGTAATCGTCAGTTTTCTATCGCTTCTATGACGGGGATGCAAGACAAAGTAGAGCTAGTACAAGGACAATGGTATAGTGATCAGCTAGCTAGTGATGGAACAGTTGAAGCAGTACTTTTGGAAGAAGCTTTATTTCGTAATGATTTGCATATTGGAGATGTACTGATTTATCCAGTACAAGGGATGCAAAATTTAAAACTGCGCATTAAAATAGTAGGTGCTGTAGAACCATTAGATGAAAATGATCCTTATTGGTATCAAGGTTTAGAAAACTTATTATCAACGTTACAAATTAGTGATCAAGCATTAACCAATGGTCTTCTAACTGAAAAAAAGATACCGCTACATAGTGCAGGTTGGTATTATTCTTTTGATCTTAGTTCTATCCAAACAAGTCAATTGGCTCCACTTAGCAGCACGCTGGATAGAATCGATATAGATTTATATCAAAAGTTGAAAGATGCAAGAATTGAAATATCCTTTGCCGATTTATTGTCAGATTTTAAAAAGCAAAGTATTCAGTTACAAACATTGTTGTTTACTCTAGCAGCACCGATGATTGCGATGGTATTTTTCTTTATTGCAATGAATGCTAGACAAGCACTGGATAAGCAACGGAGCGATATTGCTGTTTTACGTAGTAGAGGAGCGCGCACTAGTCAAATTATTATGATTTATTTGACCGAGAGTGTTATTCTCGGCGGAGCTGCGCTTATAATAGGCCCTATGTTGGGCTGGTTTATGGCGAAAAGTATTGGATCAGCCAACGGTTTCTTATCATTTGTTAACCGTAAATCAATTCCGATAGGTTTTTCAACAGAGGCTATTATAGCAGGCGGAGCAGCAGTTCTTCTAGCGATCTTAGCTACTGTTATTCCGGCAATTATTTATGCGCGGTCGTCTATCGTTAATTATAAGCAAAGCTTGGCTCGTGCTGATCGTAAACCGGTGTGGCAGCGGTGGTTTTTTGACATTATCCTATTAGCAGTAGCGGGATATGGCTGGTACTTATTTGAAGAGAGACAGATGATTACATTTCAAACTGGTATGACTACTGACCAGCTTAATGTGCAGCCATTTTTATTTTTCGTACCAGCGTTAGCAATATTTGCAATGGGACTATTCTTTTTACGTATTTTCCCATGGCTACTGAAATTATTTAATTGGTTAGGTCGTAAGTTTTTACCTGTCCCACTGTATTTAACTTTAACGCAATTATCACGTTCATCTCGCGGTTATTATTCACTGATGATATTGTTAGTTTTGACACTTGGATTAGGCGTTTATAATGCGTCTGCTGCAAGAACAATCGAATTGAACTCTACAGAACGACTTTTGTACAAACATGGAACGGATGTAGTTATTCAAACGGTTTGGGAAGGTACACCAGAGATGCCTAAGCCTGGTGAAGGTGGAAATTCTGGCGGAGGACAAGGCGGTAACAATCCAGGTGGAAACACAGGAGGACCTGGAGGTCCGGGTGGACCAGGGGGCAAGCCTCCACAACCACCATCCAAAATATTGTATAATGAGCCGCCATTTGAAGTCTTCAAAGCAGCTGAAGGTGTGAAAGCTGTTTCTAGAGTATTAAAAACAAAAGGAAATGTTATTATTTCTGGAAAATCAATTGGACAAGGATCTATTTTAGGTATCGAAAACGATAAGTTTTCACAAGTAGCTTGGTTCCGTCCTGATTTATTTCCAGCTCACCCGTACAATTATTTGAACTATTTGGGTTATTATTACGAGCATGGCGCACTTATCTCCTCCAATGTAGCCGAAAAATATCAGTTACAATTAGGAGATAGTATTTCCGTAGGTTTTGCGGATGGAATGGTAGAGTTTGGTATCGTTGGTATACTGCCTTATTGGCCGTCACAATATCCTGATGAAATGCCATTCGTTATTGCCAATCTTGATTACATTTACGATCAATTACCAATTATGCCGTATGAAGTATGGATGAAGATGGAAGATGGCGCCAAATTAGCTCCAGTAGTGGAATACTTACAGGAAAATGGCATTGAACTAGCTTCGGTTACGGATGTCCGTAGTGAACTTTTAATACAATCGAAGCATCCATCTCGTGGTGGAGTGTTCGGTATACTAAGTTTAGGATTTTTAGTATCTGTCGTTATTACACTGGCAGGATATATTTTATATTGGTTCTTCAATTTGTCTGGTCGCGCTGTGCAGTTCGGAGTATTGCGTGCGATGGGCTTGTCTCGTCGACAACTAACAGGAATGCTGTTGCTTGAGCAGTTATTTACAGCGGGTCTGGCGATTGGTTTAGGAGTCCTTATTGGTCGAGTTGTCAGCTTGTTATTTTTACCGTTTTTACAAACGACAGAAAATGTCGCGGAAACTGTTCCACCGTTTAGAGTTATCTTTAATTCGAATGATACAAATCAATTATTTATCGTTGTTGGAGTAATGATGGCGATAGGGGCATTGATATTATTTATGCATATTCGTAGCTTACGAGTCCATCAAGCAGTCAAAATGGGAGAGGAGCGTTAAAACAGATGATTGAATGTGAAGGTCTAGTTAAAATTTTTAAAACGGACGATCTAGAAGTTGTAGCGCTTCAAGGGCTGAACTTGAAGGTAGAAGCAGGAGAACTAATGGCCATTATCGGTAACAGTGGTAGTGGTAAATCTACGCTATTGAACACATTGGGCGGTCTAGACCGTCCTTCAGCTGGAACAGTTAAAGTAGGGGAATGGGATCTGCTCAAAATTACGGAAGAAGACCTAGTTCAATATAAGCGGGCTACTGTAGGGTTTATTTGGCAAAACAATGCTAGAAATCTACTACCGTATTTAACTGCACTTGAAAATGTGGAAATGCCGATGATGCTCTCGGGTAAGGTAGATCGAGATTATGCGAAACAACTTCTGGAATGGGTAGGGCTGAAAGAGCGGATGCACAATAAATTGCACCAGCTCTCTGGTGGTGAGCAACAGCGTGTGGCGATCGCCATATCGCTTTCTAATCGTCCGAAGCTACTGCTGGCTGATGAGCCAACGGGATCTGTCGATACAGCGACATCCGACTTGATTATGGGCATATTTCGCCGCTTGAATCGGGAGTTAGGCGTTACTATCGTCATTGTTACACATGATCTTACACTTGCTAGTAAAGTCGATAGAGTAGTAGCTATTCGAGACGGATTAACTAGTACGGAATTTATTAAACGAAATCCCAATATGGATGCTCAAAAAGGATTTGAAGAGCAAACAGGTGGGCTTCAAGAAATCCATGAAGCTTATGTTGTGGTCGACCGAGTGGGTAGATTACAAGTGCCTAAGGAATATTTGGATGCGCTAGGAATTAGCGACAAAGCATCGATGGAGTTTGATGGCGAGAAGATTACTATTTCTTCACCTAAAAAATTAGGGGGCGGCCAAGATGAGGAACAAAAGCAGAGTATTTAAACTAACTCGTCAAATGACAGTAGTATCGTTAGTTTTAATCTTTTCGATTAGTTTGTTATCCGCTTGTAGTAAAGCTAGCCCAAAAGATAACCAAAATTCCGTTATTCGGATTGGCATGTTATACGGGGATGGTGTAGATAACCATCCTCACTTCCGTCAGCAGTATACAGATGCTTATGAACTGTTGAATAATGGAAAAGTAACATTTGAAATTGTAAGTGCATTGAACGATCCCAATCAGCGATTTGACTATTTAGATCCCAACAAACAAAACGAGCGATTGGATCTGTACGAACAGATGAAGCAGCTAGTGACAGGGGAGAATCCTGTTGATGTTGTAGTGATGGATTACGAAATGCTACCAAAAATGTATCAAGATAATTTATTGCAATCACTAGATCCACTTATCCAGCGAGATAAATTCGATACATCAGCTATAGTGCCTGCTGTAATCGAAGGTATAAAAGCAGTGGGAGATAATAGCTTGTATGCTTTAACACCAACCTTTTCATCCTCTGCTTTGTTTTATAATAAAAAGTTTTTTAGTGATCTTCAGATAGAACCACCAACAGATAATATGACGTGGGAAGAAGTATTTAATCTTGCTCGCCGTATTACGAAGGTAGATTCCGAAGATCCTAGATTTGGTTTTGCCTTTGATATGTGGGCGAATGGTGATTCAGCTAGAAATATGTCCGAATATGTTTCGGCATTACAACTTGCTTATTTCGATGAAACTGCTGATAATATGCTAGTGAATAGTGATCGGTGGGTTAATGCTTGGGAATTAATTGTAAATATGAACAAGGAAAATGTATTCCCAACTCGTGAATATACAGATCAACTTTTTAACTCGGAGCAAAACAATGAAAATACCAATCCCTTTTTGGGAGACTTATTTCTTTCAGGAAAACTGGGCATGGTCATCGGACAATATTATTATGTGAATGAACTACGACTTGCCGCTGATAATGCCTCTAGGGTTGACGGATTCGAAATGATTGACTGGGATGTCGTGACGTTACCAACGGATGCTGCTAATCCTGGAGCGAGCAGTGGCGTTTATTTGCAACAATTAATGGGAATTAATGCGAAAGCACAAAATCCAGATGGTGCGTGGGATTTTATTAAATTTATTAATGGCGAAGATTGGGCAAAAATTAAATCGAGAAGTATTCATGATTTAGTTGCTAGAAAAGATTATATTAAACCAGTAGGTGAAATGCAGTATAATATTGATGCATTTCTAAACATTCGTCCATTAACTCCCCGATCAGAAAATATCGATCAACTATACGAAACAAAACCGGGCATTTGGGAAGCTAGAAATTTTGGGTATGAATTGTTCGAACGCGTAGCGAAAGACGAAATGACAGTCAGAGAAGCTCTTGCAGAGTGGGAAACAAAAGGTAACCAGGCATTACAGGCAACCGCAGAAGAAATTGAGGTTCCAGATATGACGACTAAAGAAGCGTTAAAAGAGGCGGCTGGAATAGAGTAAGATTTTATTACAACCGATGATCTAAATAGTATAGAACCAGTTTATTTGTAGTTTTGAATGAAAGTTAAATAATTTGAACTACAGTAAACTGGTTACTTTTTGACGATAAACATGAGGAAAAATAGCAATTATTCTGTATAAATAAACTATGTTTTATAACTTTTAAAAAAAGATTTTAAATTCTTTTTTAAAAACGCTTGACTCTTTATAGTGATCTGTAGTATATTAATTTATGTCGCCGCAACAAATAAAAAAACTTCTAAAGTAACTAAGCATTTGGTAAGTTACTAAGGAAACAAAAGTTACTTTAAAAAAGATCAACTCAATATTATGTATCGCGGGGTGGAGCAGCTCGGTAGCTCGTCGGGCTCATAACCCGAAGGCCACAGGTTCAAATCCTGTCCCCGCAACCAATTATCAATTCGGTTCTGAGCTGGTAAGATATACATATTGAGGGCCCTTAGCTCAGTTGGTTAGAGCAATCGGCTCATAACCGATTGGTCGGGGGTTCGAGTCCCTCAGGGCCCACCATAAAGTAACAAATCACTCCATGCCGGGGTGGCGGAATTGGCAGACGCACAGGACTTAAAATCCTGCGGTAGGTTACTACCGTACCGGTTCAAGCCCGGTCCTCGGCACCATACTTAATCATTTAAATCCCTTGATAATCAAGGGATTTTTTTCATGTTCAAATACAATTAAATCTTCATCTGACGTTCGATGTTAGTAATGCTAACATTGATTAATGGTAGTGCTACTCCAAGCATTAATGAACGCTAGAACAGCTCGTGTCATCTCGTCTCCTACGTAGAAACATGTTAATCGTAATCTTATGTCATTTTTGATTACGTGCTGTTCTGGGAGCGTTTGAAGACGTTAGAATGAATGGTGTTTACTGACTTTTGACCACCATTTTAATAGTGGTTTTTTTAATCTTAATAGAAAAGGGACGATATCAGATGACTAATTATTCAAAAAATACTGAAATTCAAAATTTAGATATGTTTACCAAAAGATAGTTTGATGATAGACTGTTGCTATTAATAACTATATAAAGGAGATAATTTGTAATGAAAAAGGTTTTGTTTTTTGTAGCAGCATTATTGTTCTTTGTTACTGCGATAGCCAATCCGTCTTTTGCTGATAGTGAATATACTTTTAAAGACGTTAGTGAAACGCATTGGGCGAAAGATGAGATTAGTAGTATGGTTCAATTAGGTGTCATTGAAGGTTATGCTAATAATACATTTCAACCGGATAAAAAAATAACAAGAGAAGAGTTTGCCAAGTTGATTACGAGTTCGTTTTATTTAGATTTACCACCTGCTGACGAGCAGCCAACCTTCGTAGATATATCCGTTGAGAGATGGTCATTTGCCGCGATAGAAGCAGCCAAAGATTTCTTAACTGGTTATTACCCACCATCTGGAAAAGCGTTTTTTGACCCGAAAGGGATGGCTACACGTGAAGATGTTGCTGTTGCACTAGTTAAGATTTTAGGTTATCAACCCAACGACTTAATAAATGAATGGATATTGAATCGTTTTCGAGACGAACATTTAATTTCACCAAATGTAAAAACTTATATTGCACTGGCGGTAGAAAATAAGTTGATGGTAGGCGATCACAACAAGAATTTTAACCCAGAAAAAGGATTAACACGCTCAGAAGCTGCTGTATTGTTGTATCGTGCGATAAAAGGTGCTGTTGGGGATGGACAGCAAGAACTTAAATTAAACGTCAGTGCTCCTGAAACAATATCATCTCCATCTTTTTATATAACGGGAGATACAGCCAACAATGCTAAAGTATATATTAATAATAAAGAAGTTGAAGTTACAAGTGGACAGTTTCGGATTGGCTTTAGATTATCAGAAGAGGGAGCGTACACGTACAAAATTACTGCTCGTATTGCGGGAGGTAAATCAGAGACTATCACCAAAAAAGTGACTTTTCAAAAAGGAGCTCCAAGCTTGGAGGTAACTGGAGTACCGGAAAAAACTTCGAAGCAAGTTATTACCGTTAATTGGAAAGTTAAAGATGATAATGATGCTTATCCGACTGTATATGTTAATGGGAAAAAACAATCCGGCTCCAATAACAGCTCGTCTACACAAATTTCTTTAGAAGAAGGAGTAAATGAAATAACAGTTGAAGCGGAAAATGCTGCGGGAAAAACAACTAAAGTAGTTAAAAAAGTTATATTTACGGGTGAAGGACCACAAATCGTTGTGCAGAATGTTCCTAATAAGACGGATAAAGAATATTTAACTTTAAATTGGACGGTTACAGATGCAAACGATAATAAACCATATGTTTATTTGAATGATCAACTACAATATGGCTCATCATCACAAATAAAGTTAAAAAAAGGCTCTAATGTTGTGACATTCAAAGCAGTAAATAAGTTTGGTAAGGTTACAGAGAAGTCATATACTGTAGTCTTTGAGAACGAAGGACCTACTTTGAAAGTAAATTCCATTGCTGCAACTACGGATAAACAACAACTAACAATAAGCTGGACAGTAAACGATCAAAATGACTATTCTCCGATTGTGACAGTAAACAATAGTAGAATGTATGATACACAAACGAGTATTACTTTAAAGCCCGGTTTAAACACGATTACTGTAAAAGCGACGAATAGTCATGGGGATAGTACGGAAGAGACGTTGACCGTTTCTTTTGAACCACCAGCACCAACTTTAACGCTGAAATATGCTCCAGAGACGACAAATTCAGAATCTATTTCATTATCTTGGACAGTAGACGATCTCAACGATTACTCTCCAATTGTATATGTAAATGATAAAGTGGTATCGTCCAACCAATTATATGTAACATTAGTGTCAGGGAAAAATACCTTTAAATTTGTAGCAAGTAATAAATTCGGCAAAAATACAGAACTAATATATAACGTTACTTATAACCCAGTGCAATGATCTTGTATTAAAATAGAGTTATGAGTGTGTTTTTATTGAAGTCTACCTACATGGTAGGCTTCTTTCTTTGCTAATATTACAATAAAATTAAGGGGGATTCCATGAAAAAACACTTTATTGGTGTACTTAAAGTTATTTATGTAGTCTTGTTGTTGTAACTGCGAGAAAATAATAAACGAATTGGAGAGCGCATGGGGTGGTCGAGTGTGAAAATGCTTAATAGATAAGCCCATATATCTCCTCATATGCAGGAAGATACTGCTGAGACATGGAGAAGTGCTCTATAGCAAGAGCGAAAAGATTGTTTGAAATCGATAAACGAAACGCACCCAATCTACATCATTTAAAAAAAAGGATTCATGGGGATTCCATGAAAACAAAAAAATCCAAAAAACCCAGTGTTCACAAGGCATTCGGCATTATGTTCTATGGTGATCTGAGCAGGGTTCGAACCTGCGACCCCCACCCTGTCAAGATGGTGCTCTCCCAGCTGAGCTATCAGATCAATAAACTATGTATAGCAAAATATAATATATCAAATATATGATTTGCTGTCAAGAGTATATCGTTTCCATTGTTTCCATTCTTGTTTTCAATCTACCATAACGATACTATATGAATCTACTCATTAAGAAGTCTAACAGATAGAATAATGGAAATGCCAATTATTTTGCAATAACTAATAAAGCACTAACATTGTAATAAAATCTCCTTCCTAATTTTGTGTTATTATCCGCAGTATAGAAAAAGAAGGTCGATGGTATAGTAAGGAATACAGCGGAAGTGGCTGTGGAATAAGTGTGAAATGGAAGGAGGGGTTGAAATGGAAACGACAGAACATTATTCGAATGAGGATATGCCAAGAAGAGCGCATTTCGTTGCCGTTCAGAAAAATGGAGATGGAGATTTAACCGCCTTTAAAACTTCTGATGATCGCGTATTAGATTATGAAGCAGCGAAGCAAGAAATTAATGCAGGAAAGATTAGTGGTGTTAATTTGTTTAAAGGTAAGGACGGAGAGCTGTATATTCGTGGGGACGCTGATGGTGATCCAACGAATAATCTTGATCAACTTCCGTTGTTTTAAATAGTTTCAATGTAAATAAACTATGTCTTAATATAAAGTTGTTGCAACAACAACTAAAACGCCTACCAGACATGTGTTGATGGAAGAGCAAATTGCTCATCGATGTCTGGAGGCATTTCTTATGATCCATTAAATTAAATTAAATTAAATTAAATAACGTGTTCCTTGTTCTACGATCTGCATCAGTCCTGTATTTCCTCGGAAGTCGTCCATACTATCGCCATAGTGCATTAGCCACACTTTTCGTTGTATTTCTTCTGGTAAGGTTAACAGCTCGTTTAATGAAGCATGGACAGGCGATGGTTCTTCTAGTTGGCAATCATGAAATATAGTTTGGACACCTTGTTCATGCAGTTGCGTCAGCAAAGGTGCATTGAATTGCATATCAGCTGAATAAAAAAAGTGATCATTAATAATAAAGGAATAGCTTGATTTCCCTGGAATATGTAAAGTTTGCATTGCAGTAACGGTAAATCCAGGAACGATTTCTGTTGGTTCATTAGCAATTAATGGGTGCACGTCAAAGTAATGTTCCAGTTTATGATGTTCTTGTTGGGTCATACTTCCTCGCAAAGTATGTTCCCAAAGTGGTTCTACTAAGTCGCTAGCAATGTATAATTTTGGTTTGCGATTGGTGCGAAATAACATTTGAAAGGCAAGTTCTTCTAGTCCACCGATATGATCTCCGTGAATGTGACTAATAAGTATAGCGTCTAATTGATCAAATTGATAGCCTGCTTGATGGAGAGCTAAAGGTAAAGTAATGCCACAATCGAGCAATATTTTTTTATTAGAAATTTCGATCAATGCGTTGTTGTTGTAATATTTTTTGGCGAAAGCACTACCGGTTCCGAGCATTTGAATATTCAAATAAATTTCCTCCAATATTCGCTTTTGTTTTCTTTAAGTCTAATGTATCAAAATCTAACGTGTATTCAAAGTATTACTTGAAAAATAATGGTGGGAAATGTGAGTAATTATTATCTCTATTTCCCGGGGAAGCGCAGTAAGTAACATTTTGCGACAATCGAAAATGAGCAACTTTATTTTTTTACTAACAAATCTATAGTATGAGCGCAACTTTAGCCGTTATGTGCAGTATATATGTACAACGTGAATATTTGGACGGAGGTTCAAGCTTAATGTCTATGAAGAAAAAAGTTGCTGTCGCACTATTATTGTTAACCGTTTGGGGAGGTAGTATGGCGTTTGCCAACTCAACTGCAACTAAAGTTCAAGTGTGGGTTAATGGTAGTGCAGTAAGTGAATCAGGTATGTTATTAGACCAAAAGTCATATTTGCCATTACGTGAATTAGCGAGTTCGTTTAAAGCGATATTGATTTGGGACGAAAATAATAAGACTGCAAAATTATTTGCTCCAAATGTACATATGTTTGTATATCAAGGCAATAAACCATTTGGAGAAGTTGTTCGTAGTTCGCAAGCGCAAAAGTTTAAAGTTTTTTCACAAATCGACAATTTAAAAACGGACATATCTTCCGTAAAAGTATCTATTGCTGATCCAAAAGGCAAAGAAACGATGATTCAAACGCAATCGGTTACTTCAAAAAGTGATAATTTTTGGTTTGTTACCGAAGAAATTGATTACAAATTTGATACTACAGGAAAATATACGATTCGCTTTTCAATGAAATTATCGGCTAATGATGATTGGACTGTTGTTTCCGAAAAAATGATTAATGCTCGTTAACTATTCTTGAAAATAATTGTTGGTAATTTCATTTGACCTGTTAATTGTATACATGGTAGGATGGACGAGATATTAATTTATGATTGAAATGGGGTAAATTTGCATGAGCGAACATCAACATGGACCAGATTGTGATCACGATCATGATCATGAGCATGAAGAGCACGTTTTTGTTGTAACAGATGATGATGGTCAAGAGCGAGAAATGGTAATGGTATATACTTTCGAATCTGAAGAAAAAACCTATGCTATCTTACTTGATCGTAATGAACCAGAAGAAGATGGCGTAATTTTCCGGATTGAAGAAGAAGGGGAAGAAACGTTCCTTGTAGGTATTGAAGATGACGAAGAATGGGAGCGCGTTGCTGCCATTTACGAAGAAATTGCTCGTCAAGAAAATGAAAGTTTATAATTATGTAAACTACAAAGCAAGGATGCCTTTGGTCATATAAAAAACCGAAGGCATCCTTTTATGTGTTAAAATATAGCGGTTTCTTCTACGATTACTTTTACAAATTCGATGCTACGATCCTCGGGACCTTTGACTGGTAAGCCAACTTCAACGTGATCGATAATATAATCAATATTTTCTTGTGAAATGACTTCACCTGGTAGTAAAATTGGTATACCTGGTGGATAAACGTAAATAAATTCTGCGATAATACGACCTGCCGATTCTTTGAAGGGCACGATTTCTGTTGCTGCATAGAATGCATCCCTTGGAGTCAAAGATAGCTGTGGAATTTCCGGAATTTTAATAACTAGTTCTTTAGTTTGAGCGTCTGGGTAAAATTGATCAGATAATTGTCGCAATGCTGTTATTAATTTCTGCACGGAATCATCTGTATCACCAGGAGTAACCAGACAAAGAATATTGTACATATCGCTTAGTTCAATTTCAATATTGTGATTATCGCGTAACCAGTTTTCTGTTTCATATCCAGTAATACCGAGATGACGTACATGAACCGTTATTTTAGTAGCGTCATAGTCGTAAGTAGCTTCGTCACCAAGAATATCACTACCCAAACAATATAAACCTGGCATTTCGTTAACAGCCATTCGAGTCATATCAGCTAGTCGGAGTACATTTTCCGCAATTTTATAACCGTTTAAAGCGAGATTGCGTCTAGAGGTATCTAGTGATGCTAGTAATACATATGATGTGGAAGTAGATGTCAGCATACTCATAATAGTTTGTACACGTAAAGGGTTGATACGTCCTTTTTTTACATTTAACACAGAGCTTTGTGTCATGGACCCACCTAGTTTGTGCACACTTGTTGCTGCCATATCTGCTCCTGCTTGCATCGCTGACATTGGCAGTTTATCATGGAAATGGATTAATACGCCATGGGCTTCATCTACAAGTACTGGTATATCGTAACTATGTACTAAATCTACAATTTCTTTTAAGTTAGCACAAATTCCATAGTACGTAGGATTAATAACAAGAACTGCTTTGGTATCAGGGTGTCTTTCTAGTGCTCGACGTACAGAGCCTGTAGTGATGCCATGATCAATTCCAAGGTTACTATCGCGAGCTGGAGAGATAAATACTGGTCTTGCGCCAGCGAATATAATGGCAGCCATGATTGATTTGTGAATATTTCGTGGCACGACAATTTTATCGCCTGGAGAACATACTGCCATAATCATTGTCATAATTGCTCCACTAGTACCCTGCACGGAAAAGTACGTGTAGTCCGCACCAAATGCATTTGCAGCTAATTGCTGTGCTTCTTCTATGACACCGGATGGTTGATGAAGATCATCAAGTGGCGCTATATTAATAAGGTCGATAGCTAGTGTATTGTCTCCGATGAAATCACGGAATTCCGGGTCGCTACCGATTCCTTTTTTATGTCCCGGTATATGAAATTGAACCGGATCGTGCTCCGCATGGTTGCGTAAAGCTGTAAAAAGAGGTGTTTTATTATGGTCCATTGCGAGCATTCCTGCCTTTCTTCTGATGTACAAACAATGTAGAGTATAACAAAAAAAAGGGGGAATGCAAGCATCATTTTTTTATGTCTGTGATATTTGTTCTTGAAATGTTCAATACTGTTCTATTCGACTATATGGTAGGATGTAATAATGGAGGGATTTGTCACATGGAAAAGACTCGTATGGTCATAGTTATGGCAATATTGATGATTACATTTGTAGGTTTTGGGATTATCATCCCTGTTATGCCGGAAATTATTAAACAAGCGGATCCGCTTGGAGCAGAAATACATACAGGTCGCATGTTAGCGCTCTACTCAGCAGTATCTTTTATTTTATCTCCACTTTGGGGATCGTTGTCCGATCGTCTTGGACGTAGAAAAATTATTTTGACAGGTTTAGTTGGTTTTTCAGCAAGTTTTATGATGTTTGGTTTAGCAGGTGAAAGTTTAATTTTAATGTATTTATCACGTGCGTTTGGTGGGTTATTTTCCGGAGCCGTTTCATCGGTTATCGTCGCTTATGTTGCAGACATTACGCCACCTGAACGTCGAACGAAAAGTATGGGGCTTGTAGGAATGTCGATCGGTTTAGGGTTTACCTTTGGCCCTGGGTTCGGTGGGCTACTAAGTGACATATCATTGAGCGCACCATTTTTTGCGGCAGGAATATTGGCATTAATTACTTTTACACTAGCGTTTTTTAAATTACAAGAATCGCTTACCCCTGAAGAGAGAGCACAGCGTAAACAAGAGAAACGTGTATCACGTTGGAAAGCTTTTCAAGGTCCGCTTAAATATTTGTATGTATTAGCTTTTTTTGTTACCTTTACACTAGCAAGTATGGAAGGGACATTACAATTTTTTGGTATGAGAAGATTTGATGTCACTCCTAAGCAAGTTGGATATTTATTCTTTATTGTTGGTTTAGTAGGGGCGATCATTCAAGGTGGAGTAGTTCGTCGGTTGATTAAACGAGGACAAGAACCAATGTATATTAGTATTGGACTAATCTTTTCTGCTGTAGGCTTCTTTATGTTATTGAATGCATATACACTTGCATGGACGATTGCATCGTTGGCAGTGTTCGGTATAGGTAATGCTTTAATCCGTCCTTGTGTTACTTCATTAATTACACAGAAAACAACGGTCGGACAAGGGGTCGCTTCAGGATTAAGTTCATCAATGGATAGCTTTGGTCGAATATTAGGACCATTGATGGGTTCTGCACTATTAATGCAGCAAACGGAACTTCCATATTTAGTCGCAGGTATATTATGTGTCGCTGCTTTAATATTCGTTGTTGGTTTTGTGCAGGCAGACAAGCGTGTCACAGCAGCAAGTACTAATGTAGAATAATTGGTTATAAAAAAACACGGGCTCTTACTGAAAAGTAAAGAGATGCCGTGTTTTTTCGTATTTGGAATAGTTAGTTGCACTAGTTCCTTGCATGACGACAACCAAACGTATAGAGAGGTAGTAATTGCTGGTAAGTTTGTTCCGCGAAAGCTAGTAGCGTTTGTTCATTGGTTAAATAGTCACTACTAGGCAATAGTTTTTGTCCAATGAGCAGTTCGCATTTTTTTACATCGCGAAATCGAATCAGTAATTGCTCCCAATCATCTGTCGTTAAATCGGCTACGTGTAGATGATCTTTTTTCATATGATCGAGCGAAATAACATAGTTACTGGGAATTTGCGATACAATATCATCTAACTGATGGAGCATGGTGTCAGCCACTCTGGATTTACCAGGCAACTCATAAATAAAAGCAAGCCAAACGAAAAGATGATCGTCAAACATGCCAAGCTGGAAGTGAGGATGTGCTTTGTAGCCTCGTTTGTTATCACAAATGGCTAGCCACGTATCATTTGGCGGATTTACTGTACGTCTTGCATGTTTAGCAATATGTAAATACATTGGTTTATTTAAGTTTATGGTGAGACCACTGGATAATGATTGACCAATAGAATGAAATTTGGGCTGAATACATTGTTGAATGGCACTCATTCGTTCAGCAAGTCCAGGAATACGAAACACATTAAAATCAGTTTGTGTAAACATATGAAAGTAACTCCTTGTATTTATAATGATAATGTTGTAGCAAAAATTTTATAAAATACTACGGTATATTGTGAACTATTGCACAAATACAGTATAACATATGGTGATATATTCCGGTGAATTAAAGTAAATAAACCAAGTTGCCAGATCATAAGATGAAGTATAAGATAGTAACAAGACCATTATTCTGAACTTTCAGATAACTTGTTTTGTTAAGAGGAGGAATTGCCGTGCAAAAAGGATATGTAGTCGAGTTCTGTAATTTGGAGTTGCGATTCGAACGTCGGCAAATCCAAAGTTTTGTTCGCGAACTTATACAGGAAGGTTATTCATTGTATTGGAATGAGTCAGAAGGAGAATTTTTTATTTCTATCCGCATGGGTCGCAAATTACTTAAACTATATTTTCAAAAATTGCATGATCGCTACAAAATGATAGGTGATTACGTTGTTCGTGATGAAAGACTTACAGGAATGTTGGAAAAGTTAATTAATACTACTCGTGGTCATGCGGTAGTAAAGCGAGTGAAAGAAAGACAAACGGTAATCGAGAATATAATGTTTGGAGAAATTATTCGTTCAGTCGAGGTGATAGGGATGGAACAGAAAATTATTTTTCAAAAAAAACCAACCGTAACGACAGAGGATATGATGCAAGCATTTCAATCCAAACGAGCAGAAGAAAGAGTGATCGCAGTTCGAGAAGAGCTTGATCGTGAATTAATGATACTGCACGAGGCGATGATATTAGGGGACACGAATGCAATCTTACAATCGAAGGGTAAGTTAGAATTACTCCGCATAGAAATGTTGCGTTTGGAAATGTAAGTGTTTTAACGACCTGCTTGTTGCGAAATTATTGCAACAATGGGTCGTTTTTTGATGAATTTGTCTTAAACAGTTTTCATATTGCATTAAAAAGAGTAGAATATTATATAGTATAACTAATTATATTATAGAAGGATGGAATACGCTAATGTCAAAACAACAAATTGGTGTTATCGGTATGGCCGTTATGGGCAGAAATTTGGCGCTTAATATCGAGAGCCGTGGATTTACAGTGTCTGTTTTTAATCGCTCACGAGAAAAAACAGATGATTTGATGAATGAAGCAGCGGGTAAAAATTTAGTCCCGACTTATACAATTGAAGAGTTTGTTCAATCTTTGGAAGTTCCGCGAAAAATATTGATTATGGTACAGGCAGGAAAAGGTACGGACGCTACAATCGATGCACTTGTTCCTCATCTAGACAAAGGAGATATTATTATCGATGGTGGTAATGCTTATTTCCCAGATACGCAACGTCGTAGCAAAGCTCTAGAAGAACAAGGCTTCCGCTTTATCGGAACAGGTGTTTCTGGTGGAGAAGAAGGTGCTCTCAATGGTCCATCTATTATGCCAGGTGGTCAACGCTCTGCTTATGAGTTAGTGGAACCAATTTTAACTGCTATTTCGGCAAAAGTAGGTAATGACGCTTGTAGTACTTATATAGGTCCAGATGGAGCAGGTCATTATGTAAAAATGGTGCATAACGGCATCGAATATGGTGACATGCAACTTATTTGTGAAGCTTACGACTTACTTAAAAATGTACTTGGACTTACAGCGGAACAATTCCACGACATATTTGCAGAGTGGAATAATGGTGAGCTAGATAGCTACTTGATCGAAATTACACGAGATATCTTTGCTAAGTATGATCCAGAGACTGGTAAACCAATGGTTGACGTAATTTTAGACTCTGCTGGTCAAAAAGGTACTGGAAAATGGACAAGCCAAAGTGCACTTGATCTAGGCGTTCCACTTTCCATTATTACAGAATCTGTATTTAGCCGTTTCCTATCAGCAATGAAGGAAGAGCGAGTTGTAGCAAGTAAAGTATTGAATGGTCCAGCTAAGGTTCCATTTACAGGAGATCAAGCAGCATTTATTGAAGCAGTACGTAAAGCGTTGTTTGCAAGTAAAATTTGTTCTTATGCCCAAGGTTTTGCTCAAATGCGCGCGGCTTCCGATGAATATAACTGGGACCTACAATACGGTGAGATAGCGAAAATTTTCCGTGGTGGTTGTATTATTCGTGCTCGTTTCCTACAAAACATTATGGATGCGTACGATCGTGATCCAGCTCTTAAAAATTTATTGCTTGATCCGTATTTCCAAAACGTTGTAGAAACATATCAAGGCGCATGGCGTGATGTTATTACTACGGCAGTTCAACAAGGAGTACCGGTTCCTGCCTTTGCAAGTGCATTAGCATACTTCGATAGCTACCGTACAGAACGTTTGCCAGCGAACTTGTTGCAAGCACAACGTGATTACTTTGGTGCTCATACGTTTGAGCGTTTAGACAAAGAAGGTAGTTTTCACTTTAACTGGATGGACAACTAATCTTAAATACGATATAGTGTTTCGTTATTTGTGCGTTCAAAAGTGAGTAATACAGTTGTGGCTGTGGGAAATCTAGTGACGCTAGAATCCTATTAGCCACATTTTTTTTAACTAGTCGTAATTGTTACTATCATCCAGCCATTATAAATCGCTTTTATATACACTGCTAATAAAAAAAATGCTATGATAGCAATAGTAAAGCTGAAGATATACATAAGGGAGAACAGACTATGAGTCATTCTGTTATGAAAAAAATCGTTTTAATTGGTTTTATGGGTACTGGAAAATCGACTGTAGCTACTATATTGGCTAATCGTCTGGGATGGAATACAATTGATGTTGATTATGAAATTGTCCAAGTAAGCGGCATGCCAATCTCTCAAATATTCGAAGAGCAGGGTGAAGCTGTTTTTCGTCAATATGAATCAGATGTGCTACATCAATTGTTAACTTCAGATGAACGAAGTTTAGTTGTTGCAACAGGCGGTGGAGCAGTATTACAGCAAAAAAATCGACAATTAATGCTGGAGCATAGTTTTGTTGTCTGGTTACAGGCTAGTCAGGAAATTATAATTGAACGAGTAAAACATGATACATCTAGACCTCTATTAGCTGGTGATTTGGAAGAACGGGTAGCGCATTTGCTAGAAGAGAGAAAAGATGTTTATCGCTTTGCTCCTTTTTCTATTGATACGACAGATTTAACTGCTACTGAAGTGGCTGACGCAATTATAAATGAGATAAATATTTCGCAATAAATAAAGTTTAGGGGGATTTTCATTCATGGACGTTATTGTATCACCTACACCCAAATTAAGCGGTACTATTCAAGCACTTTCATCAAAAAATTACACGACACGCTATTTGTTAGTAGCTGCCTTAGCTGAAGGAACGAGTACAATCTATTATCCGGCTCATAGTGAAGATAGTGACGCAATGCGTCGTTGTATACGTGACCTTGGTGCGGTTGTTGAAGAAGATGAAGAGAAAATAGTGATTACTGGATTTGGTAACCAGCCGAAGCCAGTATGTGAACTTGATGTTGGTAATGCTGGTGCTGTTTTGCGTTTTTTGATGGCAGTTGCGGCAATGGGAGAAGAGATAACTTTCATTAATCGCTATCCAGACTCGCTTGGAAAACGACCGCATGATGATTTAATTGAAGCGTTGCAAAGTATAGGTGTGACAGTGGAACATAATGATGGCAAGCTACCTATTACGATCAAAGGTGGACAAGCTAAAGGCGGCAAGATCAAAGTATCGGGTAGTATTAGTTCGCAATATTTGAGTGCGTTGTTATTTTTGACACCGTTGTTAAAAGAAGATAGTGAGATAGAAGTGTTACATGATTTAAAATCAAAAGTTGTAGTTGGTCAAACATTAGAAGTGTTGGCTCAAGCAGGGATTGAAATAGAAGCTTCCGAAGATTACATGTATTATCGAATAAAGGGTGGACAAAGCTATCAAGCCAAAACGTATCATGTACAAGGTGACTATCCTGGGTCGGCGGCAGTACTTGCTGCTGCAGCGGTGACGAATTCTAATATTCGAATTAATGGTTTGACAGAAGATAGTAAACAAGGAGAACGTGCGGTTATTGATGTATTACAAGCGATGCAAGTTCCTATGACACATCAAAATGCGGTAGTGGAAGTAAATGGTAACGGAAAATTGCAAGCTGTGGAATTTGACGGAGATCAGTTTACGGACGGAGTGCTTGCGATGGTCGCAGCAGCAGTTTTTGCAGAAGGCACTTCACGTTTCTACAATGTAGAAAATTTACGTTATAAGGAATGTGACCGAATTACGGATTACCTGAATGAATTGCGCAAAGCAGGAGCTAATGTGGAAGAAAAGCAAAGTGAAATTATTGTACATGGACGACCAGAAGGAGTAGAAGGTGGAGTGGAAATTAATGCTCACTACGATCATCGTGTTATAATGGCACTAACTATCGTGGGATTACGTTCCAAGCAACCACTACGTATTAAAGATGCTCATCATGTAGCAAAATCGTATCCAATCTTTTTTGATCATATGAAGACGCTTGGTGCACTTGTGGAATGGGTAGACTAATACTGTAAGGAGGATGGGACATGACTTTTGAAAATCCAGATCGCTCACAGATTAAACAGGTATTAGAAAGTAGTAAAACGATCGCTGTTGTCGGTTTATCTGACAATCCTGACAGAACTTCCTACATGGTTTCGGAGGCTATGCAAGCAAAAGGGTATCGAATTATACCGGTTAATCCTAATGCATCTTCGATATTAGGTGAAACGAGTTATGCTACTTTGCAAGATATACCGGAACACGTAGATATTGTAAATGTTTTTAGACGCAGTGAATATACGCCGGATATTTCACGTGCTGCGGTAGAAATTAAGGCGAATACGATATGGCTACAGCTTGGCGTATGGAATGATGAAGCAGCCCAAATCGCAATAGACGGTGGTTTAACTGTTATTATGGATCGTTGCATTAAAGTAGAAGATTCTATTTTATTACCTAACAAAGCCTAAAAGAAACAGGATAAGAGCGAGTCAATAATAGCGGCTCGCTCTTATCGGCTTTTCATCTGTTCATAATGCAAAATGTAGTAATAAAGGAGGGCTAGAATGGCATTTGTAGGGAATCTGCAACAACTTGGAAGAGCTTTTATGTTGCCTATGATCGTACTTCCGGGAGCAGCACTTTTTATGAGCTTAAGTAAATTACCTTGGGAAATAATAGGTATTCCTGGGATGTCCGATCACCTACAGGCTGCCAGTGAAGCGATTTTTCTTTTCTTGCCCTATATATTTGCATTAGGAATTTCGCTCGGATTAAGTGGTAACGCCTTAAGTGCAGCAATTGCAGCAATGGCTGGCATGGTCATATACGGAGGGATTACAAGTGCCGTACACCCAGAGATTGAACCTAGTGTACTGATCGGAGTACTAATGGGGATATTGGCGGGATATAGTCATGAACGCTTAAAAGGGTTGAGGTTGCCGGAATACATTCAGTTTTTTGGAGGACCGCGCTTTGTACCATTATTCGTAAGTTTTGTATCCGTGTTATTCTCGATTTTTATCGTAAATTTAGCACCATTTTTGCAAAATTTTTTAATTGATCTAGGGCATATTGTTGCCTCTGGAGAAGGATTCGGCGTTTTCTTATATGGTTTTGTTCATCGTATATTAGTTATATTTGGACTACATCATCTTGTCAGTCATATTTTTTGGTTCCAAATCGGTGGTTATGAACTAGATTCTGGCGCAATCGTCTATGGAGATTTACCACGTTTTTTTGCCGGTGATCCTACAGCGGGCGCTTTTATGGCTGGTTTATATCCGACGATGATGTTCGCATTACCAGCAATAGCTTTTGCTATTATTCATGAGGCTAGAGAAGACTTAAAGCCAAAAATACGCAAAACCTTTTTGTATGCAGCATTAGCTTCATTTTTAACAGGTGTATCCGAACCAGTAGAATTTGCATTTTTATTCGTAGCTCCTTACTTGTATGTCGTTCATGCGCTACTTTCAGGAGTTATTATGTGGGTTACTTTCGAATTAGGTATTAAACATGGTTTTTCTTTTTCAGCGGGTGCGATTGATTTTATTATAAACGAACATTTGGCTACTAAAGGCTGGTTAATTATTCCTATTGGTATTGTGGTGTTTATCGTCTATTACTTTTTGTTTCGTTGGGCCATTCGTAGGTTTAAAATACCGACACCTGGTCGCGATGAAGGATCACAGCTAGAGGATTGGGCAGAGGATATTCCATATCGTGCTCCACTTATATTACAAGCAATTGGTGGCAAACAAAATGTTGTCCGAATGGAATCATGCATTACTAGATTACGGTTAAAATTAGAAAATGAAAAAGAAATTGATGTAAATGCTTTACGAAATTTAGGCGCTGCGGGAGTAATCAATCTCGGTGGAGGACATGTACAAGTTGTGTTTGGTACGTACTCTGAATTAATTCGGGAAGAGATGATTAAAACGATACAAAAGGATCAAGCACAAGTATTGTTTCATTCACCAATGCAAGGTAAAATGATTCCTTTGGATGAAGTGCCAGATCCGATATTTTCAGGAAAACTGGTTGGTGATGGAGTGGCGTTTATTCCAGAGCGAGGGGAGCTTGTGTCTCCTGTACATGGAATTGTTATTCATCTATATCCAACGATGCATGCTATTGGAATTCGTACACCGGAAGGGTTAGAGGTGTTAATCCATATTGGTATTGATACATCGCAATTAAAAGAAGATAATATTTTTCAAGCTTTTGTGGAGGAAGGAGATGAGGTAGTGCCAGGTACATTATTAATTCGTTTTAATTTACAGCGGATTAAACAAGAAGGGAAGTCGCTAGCGACTCCGATGGTAATAACTAACTCTGATCTGATCCGTTCTTGGCGCTATGCTCCATTTAAAGCTGTGAAAAAAGGACAATCATCTGTTATGTCTGTCATACTTAAAGAGAGTAATGTTGGAGGGGAAACAGAATGATTCAAGGGATGGGGGCATCTTCAGGAATCGCTATTGGCAAAACATTTGTATTGCCGAACTGGGAGTGGGAAGTGCCGGATCAAGAAATTGTTGTAGCTGATTTTGCAAAGGAATTCGATCGTGTTTCTGAAGGTATCCGAACTAGTAAGTCCGAAATAGAGCAAATTAAAGATGAATTGCGCGAAGTAGTTGGAACGGAAGAAACAATGATTTTTGATGCACATTTAGCTATATTGGATGATCCGGTATTTATGAACGAAATTCAAGGGATTATACAAAGGCAATACAAAGCAGCTGAAGTAGCGGTGAAAGAAGCAATTGATCATTTTGTAACGATGTTTGACCTGCTTGATGATGAGTATATGAAAGAAAGAGCTATTGATATAAAAGATGTGGGTAATCGATTATTAAAGCATTTACTTGGTGCGCCAGAAATTACATTACCAAAAGACACACAGCCTTTTATACTAGTAGCAAAAGAGTTATCACCATCACAGCTTGTAAATTTAAACCCTGATCATGTACTTGGTATTGTAACTTTGGTAGGTAATACAACGTCACATACTGCAATTATGGCAAGAGCACTTGGTATTCCGCTTGTTGTTGGTATTGAGGCGGAACTAGATAGATCTATTCAAACTGGTGAGATGATGGTTATTGACGGAACAGAAGGACACGTTTTTTTAAATCCAATGCGTTCATTGGTTGAAGAGTATACAGCTAAACGATTGCAAGATGAAGAAGAAAAACAAAAGCTAGCCCATGTTGTTAACTTGCCATCCATGTCCACAGATGGTAAGACGATTACTTTTTCGGCTAATATTAGTTCTATCAAAGAGATGGATATAGCTCTTGCGTGCGGTGCACAAGGAGTGGGATTGTTCCGAACGGAATTTTTATATATGGACCGCAAATATTTTCCACAAGAAGAAGAGCAGTTTGAAATATATCGAACGGTTGCCGAAAAAATGCAAGGCGCTCCACTCGTTGTTAGAACACTTGATATTGGTGGAGATAAGCAGTTAGATTATTTTCAATTAGCGGAAGAAAACAATCCTTTTTTAGGATATCGGGCTATTCGAATTTCGTTAGCTCGACCAGATTTGTTCAAAACGCAGTTGCGTGCAATATTACGAGCGAGCTTTTTCGGACCAGTAAAAATAATGTATCCATTAATAACTTCTTTAGAAGAAGTAAGAGCTGCTAACCGAATATTAGATGAAGTAAAGCAAGAATTAATGGAGCAGCAAATTCCATTCGACACTAGCATTCCTGTTGGCGTCATGATTGAAGTTCCTGCTGCTGTCATGTTGGCTGATTTTTTGGCGGAAGAGGTTGACTTTTTCAGTATAGGCACTAATGATTTACTACAGTTTACGTTGGCGGTAGATCGAATGAATGAACAAATTGCTCATTTATATGAACCATTTCATCCGGCGCTGTTACGTATGATTAAAATAACAGTAGAAGCGGCAAAGCGAGCCAATATCCCAGTTTCTGTATGTGGAGAATTAGCCGGTCATCCGTGGGCGCTTCCTATTTGGCTCGCGCTTGATGTGGACAGCCTTAGCATGTCTGCTCATTCTATACTACCAGTCAAAAACCGTTTATTATACACTAGCCAACAAGAGAGTAAAGCGATTATGGAGCAAATGCTAGCATGTCGGACGAGTGAAGAGATTAAAGCGATTTTGTCATCATTCCAAGTTGTAATTGATAAGCAGCATCAGTAAATTAATTTAGAACGAGCTAGTAGTTTATAGGAATAAAGGATGAAAAAGAGCGAATGAAATTAATTCATTCGCTCCATCAATGCATCGACAAAAGCTTTTGCATATGGTGGTAAATCTGGTGGACGACGTGCTGAAATTAAATTGCCATCTACAACTACAGGCTCATCAAACCAAGTAGCTCCGGCATTTTCCATATCATCGCGAATTCCTGGTGTGGAAGTTACTTTGCGATTGTTTAATATTTTGGCAGAAATAAGTACCCAGCCAGCATGACATATTTGTCCAATTGGTTTATTTGCTTTATCCATCTGTTGTACTAATTCTAATACTTCAGGATAGCGACGCAATTTATCTGGAGCCCAACCGCCAGGGATAAGTAATCCACTAACTTTACTACTATCTACTTCAGCAAATGAAAGATCGGCAGTTGCAGGCACACCATATTTTCCAATATGTGTTTTTCCTTTTTCAGGTCCAGCAAATAGAACAGTCGCACCAGCTTCACGTGTTCGATATACAGGATACCAAAGTTCTAAATCTTCACATTCATCATCTAATAAACAAATGACCAATTCATTATGTAAACTCATTTGTAAACTCCTCTCAAATAAAACTGTATACTTCTATTGTATCGTAGGAAGGTTTGGTAGACAAATGAACGATAAATCGAAGCGAATGATTTTAGACAAATATACCAAGCTACATCGCGTTTGGCGCTGGTTGCCCGCTATTACTTGGATGCTTGTCATTTTTTTGTTATCAGCAAGAACGGGACACGAAATAGATCAAGCACTTCCGTTTTTTCAACGTTTTTTTCCTTGGATTACTGATTTTAATTGGGGTCACTATCTTTCTTACTTTATTTTAGCAGCTACTTTTGATTTTGCTTTCGGTCGCTTTAGTCGAACAATATGGGGAAAAATATTAATCGTTGTATTATGTGGTTTTTATGGCGTGACAGATGAATGGCATCAATCTTTTATTGGCGGGCGTATGATGGACTGGCTTGACTTACGAAATGATGTCATTGGAGCAATATGGTGGGTGGTAATAATTAGTTTTCCATTTATTCAAAAATATTGGACGAAAATGACGAATTATTAACAATTGCTATTTTTTCGTTACTTTTTACCGAAATGTTCGTATATTCAATAGGAGGCAACAGCTAACAAAGTATCAGAAGAAATAGCTTAACATTATTTATGTGAAGACAACGATGTGTATAACAAAAATTACATATCAGTAAAAGCAGGATTTTTGACGAATTAAGTCGAATTATTCTCTTGTAGAAATAACGCGGTAAAGTTAATGCTATTTTATTTACCGCTTTTGTTTACTAAAGGGAGTGAAATAGTTGCAAAAGCATTGTAAGTGTGGAGATATAATGAAAATGAAGCTAAGAACTGTTATCTACTCTGGTAAAGTAGAAATAAATAATGTTCCGGTATATTCTTGTGATAGTTGTCAACATAGTGAAGTAATACCTGAAGTGAAGACTGATCTTACTAGTTTGTTAGCACAACTAGGAAATAAACCGCCAAAACAAAGTTTTTTGTTTAATGAGTGCAATGAATGGGCAGATTTATTAGTAGAGGCAAAAGAAAAAACAAAAAAACTAACAGAAACGGACGTAGCTGTTTTAACAGAGTCTCGAGTTAATGCGTTATTAGATTTATTTTTACTTGCTCAGTCGCTACAGAATGATGAATGGATGGAAGATATTACAAAGAGGCTAGAGCAACTCAGCCGAAGTAAACAGCTTACATAAGTTGAAATTGGTTCGTTTATATTGCTAGATATGTGCTAACATTGCGAAATAGTATTTTTTGTCGTATTATAAACCTAATATACGATGTACGTATCAAACTAAATTTGGAGTAATGGAGAGAAGGATCGTGACGGTAACCATTTATGATGTAGCAAGAGAAGCTGGAGTGTCAATGGCAACAGTTTCACGGGTTGTAAACAACAATCCAAACGTTAAACCTGCCACTAGAAAAAAAGTATATGAAGCTATAGAGCGGCTTGGATATCGTCCAAATGCGGTTGCCCGTGGTTTAGCAAGCAAAAAAACTACTACAGTAGGTGTCGTTATTCCGGATATATCTAACGCAATATTTGCTGAAGTAGCTCGTGGTATTGAAGATATTGCTAATATGTATCATTACAATATTATATTGTGTAATGCTGACAAGAAGAAAGATAAAGAAATTCGTGTTATCAATACATTGTTAGAAAAACAAGTGGACGGCTTACTATTTATGGGCGGAGCTGTTACGGAAGATCATCAGCAAGCATTCAAGACAGCTAACGTACCGATTGTATTATGTGCAACATCAGATGAAAGTGAAGAGATTCCTTCCGTAGATATTGACCATGAGTCAGCTGCATACGATGCTGTAATGAAATTAATTGAGAATGGGCATAAGCGCATCGGTATGATTAGTGGAACATTACAAGATCCGGCTAATGGTTATGCTCGATTCCAAGGATATAAGCGAGCGCTAGAATCATCAGGTATAGCATATGATGAAAACCTAGTTAGAATTGGTAACTATCGTTATGAATCAGGATCAGAAGCAATGCAGCATTTTATCGATATGGAAGTTCGCCCATCGGCAATTTTTTCAGCGACAGATGAAATGGCTATAGGTGCAATTCACTGTATTCAAGATAATGGATTACAAGTTCCAGAACATATATCTGTTATTAGTGTTGATAATAGTAGAATGGCATCGATGGTACGTCCGCAACTAACTGCTGTCGCTCAGCCAATGTATGATATCGGAGCGGTATCGATGCGTTTGCTTACGAAGTTAATGAAAAAAGAACATGTTGAGCAATCAAAAGTTATATTGCCACACGATCTTATTTCACGTCAGTCAGTTGCTAATATTAGTAAATAATCAAACCATATGTGAAGTAGCTATAGCTGCTACTTTCCATATGGTTTTTTGTTGTGAAGAGAGTACACTAGTTTAAGTGAAATGAATAAAATATTCTGAAAATGGATTGCAATTGGAGATTAATACTTGCATAATCGAAAGGAACGATGAAAAAGAGGAGGGTTTTGATTGACTGTGTCAATAGATAGGGCTGCCAGAGTACAGCCGTCGCCAAGGCAAGTTGCTTTTCAAGAAATGGAGTTTTATGCATTTGTACATTTTTCTATGAATACGTTTACTGGACAGGAATGGGGAAGTGGGCAGGACGAGCCTAGTATTTTTCATCCGACTGCCTTTGATGCCAATCAGTGGGTTGCAGCTTGTCAAGCTGCTGGGATGACCGGTTTAATATTAACCTGCAAGCATCATGATGGATTTTGTTTGTGGCCAAGTCAATATACAGATTATTCTGTAAAGAATAGCCCATGGAAAAATGGAGAAGGTGATATCGTTAGAGAAGTTGCGGATGCGTGTCAACGAATGGGCATGAAGTTCGGTGTATATTTATCACCATGGGATAGACATGAAACGACATATGGGGACTCGCCAGCATATAATCAATTTTTTTTAAACCAATTACGAGAATTGCTAACCGCCTACGGGGACATCTTTTGTGTATGGTTTGACGGTGCTTGTGGTGAAGGTCCAAATGGAAAAAGGCAACAATACGACTGGGATAGTTATTTTTCGTTAATTCGTGAGTTACAGCCAAACGCTGTTATTTCAGTTTGTGGTCCTGATGTACGTTGGTGCGGTAATGAAGCTGGACATTGTCGAACTTCGGAATGGAGTGTAGTTCCTGCATCAGTAGCTGATAATGAAAAGATTCAAGAAAAATCACAACAAGAGGATAATAGAGAGTTTGCAACAAATTACAGTTCAAGTGAAGAAGATTTGGGTAGTAGAGCAATAATTGCTAATGAACAACATTTGATCTGGTACCCAGCAGAAGTGAATACTTCTATTCGACCTGGATGGTTTTATCATCAAGAGGAAGATGAAAAAGTTAAGTCACTAGATGAATTACTACGAGTATATTATGGATCGGTAGGAGGAAACGCATCTTTCTTATTAAATATACCACCGGATCGACGAGGATTATTTCATGAACATGATGTACAACGGTTGCGACAATTAGGTGACAAGTTACGTCATATTTTTGCTCAAGACTTGGCAGAAGGGAAGATGGCTACAGCAACAGAAGAAAAACTAGGTTATAACGCACAACATGTACTAGTAACTGATAAGGAAAAATATTGGGCTCCAGAAGAAGGAACGGAATCGGCTGCTATTACGATTGATTTGGGTGAACAGTTGCTGTTTGATCATGTTGTATTACAAGAACATTATATGAGCCAACGTGTAGAAAAATTTGAGTTGGCATATGAAAATACGGCAGGTCAATTCGTGACGTTATATGTAGGAACGATCATTGGACGAAAACGGATATGTGAAGTGCCAGCAACTACTGCTCGCAAATTACGAATGACGATTTTACAATCTCGTTGGTGGCCAAACATTGCTAGTATTCAAGTGTATAATAGTACAATATAACAAAGGGAACTAATCGGATAGAAGAGTATGCTGTTATGTGATTAGTTTGTAATTCTATCCGATTTATATTATTTAATGTCTTGGATGGCAATCGTCTGTGTAGCTCTATTTTGCTTCGTAATTTCTTGACGGCGCGGAATATCACCGATGTGTTGCGGTAAGTCGAGCCAATATTGTGGTAATGGTACTGGGCTTGCTGGTTGCCATAGCTTTCGCCATTGTTCTGGTAACAATAATTTAGGCTGCATCGAGAAATCAACGTCTTTCATCTGATATATTTGTTCCATCACAGCATCAATACTTAATAAATCTTGTTTTACTTGTTGCTTGCTCGCTTCACTACCTGAGAAGATCGGCTGATCATTCATTTCTAACCAAACTAACGACCATGCACGCGGTACAACTCGCCAAATATCATATCCACCGCCACCGAGAGCAACCCATCGTCCATTCGTATATTGATGTGCTAATCGATGAATAATAGCAGGAATGGCGTGGTATATATTCATACTACAGTGCAGATGAGAGAGTGGATCGAAAGCATGGGCATCACAGCCATGTTGACTGACGATAATATCTGGTTGAAAAAAAGAAATAACTGCTTCAATCGTTGTTTGAAATGATTCAAGCCAGGATTCATCTTCTGTATACGGTTCCAACGGAACGTTAAAGCAAGTTCCATAACCTTGTTCCAATCCTTTTTCATAAACAAAACCAGTGCCTGGAAATAAAAACTTACCTGTCTCATGAATGGAATAGGTACATACGTCAGGATTATCATAGAATGCCCATTGTACGCCATCGCCATGATGGACGTCTGTATCAATATAAAGCACTCTAGCGCCGTAGTTTTCTTTTAGATGGGCGATAGCGATTGCTGCATCATTATATATGCAAAACCCACCTGCTCGCTCTGGGAAGGCGTGGTGAAGTCCACCCGAAATATGGTAAGCATGCTGTGTTGTTCCGTTCATCACTGCATCCGCAGCAGCTACTGATCCAGATACGATTGCAAGTGCAGCTTGATGAAGTCCGGGAAACGGTGGAGTATCCTCGGTGCCGATACCATATTTTTCAATAAACGTTGGAGTTACAATTTGTTGTCCTGCATCGCTAGCTGCTTGAACTGCTTGAATATATTCTGTTCGGTGAATGGAAGTAAGGATATGATCGTCAGTTATTAATGTCGGTTGCACGATCTGTTGTTTTGTTAACGCTAGCTGCGCTTGCAGAAGTTGTATCGTTAAATCTGCGCGTAATGGGTGAAAGGGATGCTCATCATTAAATTTATATGTTTTTGCAGCGGGATGATGAAAAAATAAAGCGTTTGCAGACATAGACTATACAAATCCTTTCTAACGATTCAATACATGAATCTTCGTTGAAATCGAAGTTGATCGAATTGTTCGATGGAACTCATAGGCACCTCTGGACCGATACGAACCATTAAACAGTTAGCAGGATGAGAACAGATTTCTGGATCATCTGTTGCGTGCCAAGTCATACCGACAGTTTGCATTAGTCGTTCCATCATTTTGCGGTAATCCCAAACGTTTAATTTTGTACCATCTAGATCCCAGTGCCAATAATATTCGGTAGCAAATACAATAGCATTGTCCAGTTGTTGCTCGGCGAAGGCTAGCTGAATCGCTCGTTTGCCGATTCCATAAGAACGGTATTCTGTAGCAATTTCGATAGCTCCCAGTTCAATTAGATCATTCATTTTAGCTGTAGACCACCGTTCTAGCTCGTCTGGGTAATGAAAAGTGACATATCCCACTAATGTATTTTCTTCGATGACGGCAATAATTCTGCCTTCTGGTAATTGAGCAATTTCAATTAATGCTTCATGTTGCTCATTTGGACGACGAAAAGCATGGAGTGAGGAATGAATCGTGAGAGCAGCAAGTTTATCAGGATCTATAGGGCCTTCAATAATAACTTGTCTTTGATCTGGTAAAGGGATAATGCTGGTTTGTAAAATTTTACGGTGTTCCACGGTGTTGTCCCCTTTCAAAGGTAATTCAGAAATTTATGCTTACTAATCTTTATAGCAAACTTTTAGACAAATGAAAAGCGTAGTATTAATGAAAAGGAATATGTTATAATAAAAAAGCAAATGAAAGCGTATTCTTGTTTTAGTAGCGAGAGATAATATAGGAGAGTGATTCCATGACTAATTTACATGAAGAACGAATGGTTGCTACAGCAATCGAACCAAATTTAGAAAACTACGACAAAGTAAGAGAAAATTTCGACTGGACAGCAGTAGAACAACAATTTA
Source organism: Paenibacillus yanchengensis (assembly GCF_042684845.1). NCBI lineage: Bacteria > Bacillati > Bacillota > Bacilli > Caryophanales > Paenibacillaceae > Paenibacillus > Paenibacillus yanchengensis. The sequence continues at coordinate 401,673 of NZ_JBHUMH010000016.1, forward strand.
GCTGGTATACAACTGGCAAAGTAAATATGGCCTATGAAGCGATCGATCGTCATCTAGATGAGAACAGAGGCAACAAACTTGCACTATTATATAGCGATAGTGAGCGTCAGGAACAATATACATTTGAGCAGATCAGCAAGCAATCGAATCGATTTGCTAACATATTACGAAAACTTCATATTGACAAAGGTGATCGCGTATTTGTATTTATGCCTCGTACACCAGAATTATATTTTGCGATTTTTGGAATATTGAAGGTTGGTGCAGTAGTTGGTCCGCTATTCGAAGCATTTATGGAAGGAGCGGTAAAAGATCGACTGAAAGATAGTGAAGCTACAGCAATCGTAACGACTAAAGCTTTACTACATAGAATTAAACGAGATGAATTGCCTCATCTGAAACATATTATAGTGGTAGATGGGGATGCTGATGAGTCGGCTGGTATTTATAACTTTGCAGAAGAAATGGCACAATCCTCCGATGAGACGGAGATAGAATGGCTGACTCGTGAAGACGGATTAATTTTACATTATACATCGGGTTCTACAGGCAGTCCAAAAGGGGTATATCATGTACAAAATGCAATGGTTCAACAAAAGTATACCGGTCAAATTGTGCTCGATCTGAAGGAAGATGATGTTTACTGGTGTACAGCTGATCCTGGTTGGGTAACTGGTACAGCATATGGCATATTTGCTCCTTGGCTGAATGGCATTACGATCGTCGTTCGTGGGGGAAGATTTAGCCCTGCTGATTGGTATCGTGTATTGCAAGAAAACAAAGTAACCGTTTGGTATAGTGCGCCTACTGCTTTCCGGATGTTAATGGGAGCAGGCGACGAATTGGTGAAGCAGTTTGACTTATCTGCACTTAGACATGTGCTTAGTGTTGGAGAACCGCTTAATCCAGAAGTTGTTCGTTTTGGGATGAGAGTATATAATCATCGGATTCACGATACATGGTGGATGACAGAAACAGGTGCACAAGTGATTTGTAATTATCCAAGTATGGATATTAAACCAGGCTCGATGGGGAAACCAATACCAGGAGTAGAAGCTGCTATTATTGATGATAGCGGTAATGTTCTACCGCCATATCGAATGGGGAACTTGGCTATAAAAACACCATGGCCAGCTATGATGCGTCAAATTTGGAATAACAAAGCAAAATATGAAGAGTACTTTCATTTAACAGGTTGGTACATTTCGGGCGATTCTGCTTATATGGATGAAGATGGATACTTTTGGTTTCAAGGCAGAATTGATGATGTGATTAATACTTCCGGCGAAAGAGTCGGTCCATTTGAAGTGGAAAGTAAGTTGGTGGAACATCCGGCAGTATTAGAAGCAGGTGTAATTGGTAAGCCAGATCCGATGCGTGGCGAAATCATTAAAGCTTTTATCGCGCTTCGTGAAGGTTATGAAGCAACAGAAGAACTAAAACAAGAAATCGCTAACTTTGTTAAAGTTGGATTGGCTGCCCATGCAGCTCCCCGTGAAATAGAATTTAAAGATAAGTTACCAAAAACAAGAAGTGGAAAAATTATGCGTCGTGTGCTAAAGGCATGGGAGCTTAATTTACCAACAGGTGATCTATCAACTATTGAAGATTAAATATTGAAGAATATATATTGAAGATTAAAAGCTAGAAACAAAAAGCAGCCGAGCAAGATATTTCTTGCTCGGCTGCTTTTGAATTTTAAGTTTTTTTAGTCTTCCTTTAACTTAAGGCTGGACTTTTACTTTGCTTGATGAAGTCGATTGACCGCGACTGTTTTCAGCTGTTACATAATACGTACCACTTGTCATAGCTACGATATGTTCGAACGTTGTGTCACTGGTCGATGCGATTTTTGTATAAACACCGTTGTTTTCTGAACTGTAGAAGATATGATATTGAAAAACTTGTTCAGCAATCGCATTGGCTGACCAGGTTAAGGTAACATTTAAATCAGATGCTTCATACACTAGTCCACTAGGAGCGCTAGGGACGGCTATTTCTGGTGTTTGACCATTATTGTTGTTATTACTCCCTTCGGATTCGCCGGCGTTATTTCCACCGTTTCCGCCCGGCTGGTTAGATCCTTCTCCCTCTGTTCCTCCACCTGGTTGAAGTGGGTCAGTTGGATCAATAGGAAGGGTCGGTTCTACCGGTTTTTCAGGATCTACTTCTTCCGGCACTTTTGGTACTAGACCATATTCTAATATTTTACTTGGTGGCGACTCGCGACCTGCTACGTCTACAGCAACTACATAATAAGTTGCATATTCGCTACTTGGTTTTGCAAAGCTAGTGCTGTATTGATCATCGATTAAAATCGATTGGCCGAATTTTTCATAAGGTTTGTCTCCAGCAGCATAATAAAGACGATAACCAACGACATCGGATGAGTTGCTAGCGCTGAATGTAAGGATGAGTTGATTACCCTGCTCTTTCAGTTGAGCACTAGCTGGTGCACTTGGCGGTAATCCATCGTCTTTTCGTGGGTCTACTTTGGAAGGAGCGTTATTACTAGCATCTCTAGGTAAATATACACTTAAACTACGTCTGCTTTTGGCTGGTAGCTTTGCTTGAGCTGCTGTAATCTCTTCCATTAATTCATCCAATGGTTTTTTCCGTTTAATGACAACTTTTTGTTTCAACATATCTTTTGGCGTAAGCTCTTGCGGTACATAATTAATATTTTTATACGTGATGTAAGGCATACTTACCAAAGCATCATCATATTTCTTCGGCAAATATTTTTTGTTAAACCAATCGGTGACTAGCATACCTGCACTACGTGTTAGTTGTGTAGGTAGTAAGCCGCTGGCACTGGAAACTGTTGCTTTCACAACACCTTCCGGTTGATTGAATGATTCTGTATGGAATAAATCAGGCTTTGCATCTGTTACATCATTCATAATAAGTGACCAGACAGATCTAGCTCTAGTTCGACCGTTGTTGGAAAGGGAATGTATTTGTTTTTGATAGCCAACCCATACACCAAGTGTAATATCAGGGGAATAGCCAACAAACCATACATCACCATAACTTTGAGTAGTACCAGTTTTTCCAGCTACGGGGATTTTTCCATATTTATTAAACTGATTTTTAATAGAACTACCAGAACCGCCAGGTCCGCTAATAACGGAACGTAACATATCATTAACAAGAAACGCTGTTTGTTCTGAGAAGGCACGCTTTGGATTACTACGATGTTCGTAGACTACTTTTCCATTCGTATCTGTTATTTTTTCGATCATATAAGAAGTATTAATTTCTCCACCATTAGGGATAGAACCGTAAGCATTCGTTAATTCCTCTACAGAAACACCGATACTAAGTCCACCGAGGACACCTGTACGTGCTTCTTCATCGGCTGGTTGCAATGTAGTAATGCCTAGTTTACGTACGAACTCCCAAGCTTTTGGAATGGTTACTTCATCATTAAATATTTTTAGTGCTGGTAAATTAATCGAACGTGCAAGTGCATCACGAGCAGTTACAAGACCATCGAATCGACTATTTACATTCATCGGAATATGGAACCCTTTTTGACCATCTTTTAACACTACTGGCGCATCATCAATAATGCTTGCAGGTTGAATAAGCCCTTCCTCAATTGCAGGTAAATAGGCCGCCAAAGTTTTCATAGTAGAGCCAGGTTGACGTGTCATTTGTGTTGCAAAGTTCAATTGTTCTTCATAAAAATCTCTACCTTCAAGCATGCCTAGAATGGCGCCTGAACGATGATCGATCATTACAGCCGCTACTTGCTCTAATCCTTTTTCAGTGTTGTACGGTGAGAAATTTTCTTCGTTATTTCCGATATCTCGCATAATGCTGTATATTTTTTTGTCTATCGTCGTATGAATATGGTATCCGCTACTAAGGAGTGTTTCCCGCATTTCTTCAATTAGAGGTGCCACTTCTTTTGTACGCAAATCTTCTTTTGTAAGTTCTGGATTTGCTTTCAATAGCATAACTTCTGCTGCTTGTCGCTCTGCTTCCAACATAAGATACGGATAAGTATTATATGCTTTCTCTGAAGGAGGGGCAATCGTTTTACTTACATCAAATTGTAATGCTTCATCATATTCTGCTTGTGTAATTCTACCTGTTTCAAACATACGATTCAAAACAATTTTTTGTCGTTGCATCGCATTGTTAAATCCTTTTTCATTGAACTTCCCAGTTCCAGTAAATGCAGAGTAGGAAGATGGTGATTGAGGCAGTCCCGCTAAGTAAGCAGATTGAGCTATATTCAATTTATTGAGATCAGTAATATTAAAAATCCCTTTAGCTGCTGCTTTAATGCCAAATACTTGATAACCGCTCGAACCGTTGCCGAAAGGCATTTTGTTCAAATATGCAGTTAAAATTTCATTTTTATCTAAGTAACGCTCCATTCGTAATGACAAAAAGATTTCTTTGATTTTACGGCTATCTGTTCGATCTAGATTGAGAAACACTCGTCTTGCCAGCTGCTGCGTCAATGTGCTACCGCCGGTTTGTCTGTCTTCATTCAATAGTTTTTCTTTGACCGCTCGACCAAGACCATATATATCTACGCCGTAATGATCGTTAAAGTTATTATCTTCTGTAGCTAATAGTGCATCGATAACTGATTTGGGTAATTCATCGTATGTAATGACGATGCGGTCTTCATTCGTTCTTAGCTGACCAACTAATGAACCGTCATTAAAATAAACATATCCGGTCATCGCATATTCGCCAACTTTATTTTGGATCATCGATTGCGGTCGTATCTCTTCATCTTTCACAAGTGCAGCGACGTACCCTACTGCCACACCGCCTGCTAACAATCCGAAGAAAATACCGAAATAGATAACCCATTTTACTGTTATAATGGAAACAAGTCCAAAGGTACGCCATCTGCTATATTTTCTAGGCGATTTTTTGATTTCTTCTTGCTCTTGCATGAAATAACTCCTCCTCTAAATAGCAGTTTTATTATAACACAAATATTTTTAGGGTACAGTCATCATTGTCGAAAGTAAAAAAGATCACTCGAAATATAGACGTTGTAAGTAGATAAAAAGTTGTTCTATGGCGATTTTTTCCGCATTATCTACAGAAATTTACTTTTATATATATAAATTGTGATATTCTAGAAACGAAAGTGATTATATTGCGTATTAGTTCAAAGAGAAGCAACTATTTATAATGAAAGAAGAAAGGAGGCAGCGTATGGAAACGTTCTTTTTAGTATTGCTGATTTGTGGTGCTTTATATGCAGTAATGAGCGTTATATTTGGAGACATACTTGGTGATTTGCTTGATAGTATTCCCGTATTTCAATCAGCAGTGCTAGTAAGTGGCATAACTACATTTGGTGGCAGTGGCTGGTTACTAATTCGAATGACGGAGTTAGACCGTTGGCTAATTGTTGTAATTGCTGTTTTAATTGCGATTGTTATTGGAATAATTGTGTTTTTCTTATATGTAAAACCAATGCGGAATAGTGAAAATTCCCTAGCGTTTTCCCTGGCATCTTTGGAAGGTTATATTGGTGAAGTGATAACGCCAATACCGGCAAATGGTGTAGGTGAAGTACTTATAAAGGTTGGTGCTGGTTTTACCAATCAAATTGCAGCTAGCTTCGATCAAGAAGATATAGCTGGTGATACAAAAATAGTTGTAGTCGCAATACAAGATCATACGCTACTAGTTTCACCTCTTCACTTATAAGTAGTAATATTAAAAATTCAAAAAAAAAGGAGCATTTTTATGAATGAAGTGAGTGGAATGAATGGAATGATATTTGTAATTGGAGTTGTTGTCGCAGTCATTGTTATCCTCGGAATCGCTTTTTGGGCTCGGTACAAAACGGTAAGCCCGGATGAAGCTATGCTTGTCACAGGTTCGTTTTTGGGTACTCGAAATACACTAACGGATGATTCAGGACGAAAAATTAAAATTATACGTGGTGGCGGTGCATTTATACTACCGATATTTCAAAATGGGGAATTTTTGTCTTTGCTTTCTCACAAGCTTGATGTATCTACTCCAGAAGTTTATACAGAGCAAGGCGTACCAGTAATGGCAGATGGGGTTGCTATTATTAAAATTGGTGGAGCAATCGAAGATGTAGCTACAGCTGCTGAACAATTTCTTGGTAAGCCAACGGAAGCGCTAAAAAGTGAAGCGCAGGAAGTATTGGAAGGTCATTTGCGCGCAATTCTCGGTTCGATGACAGTAGAAGAAGTTTATCGTAATCGTGATAAATTTGCACAAGAAGTACAATCCGTTGCAGCGAAAGATTTGAAAAAGATGGGACTGCAAGTTGTTTCATTTACGATTAAAGATTTACGAGATAAACATGGTTATTTGGATGCTTTAGGTAAGCCAAGAATAGCTGCTGTAAAACGAGATGCAGAAATTGCTGAAGCACAAGCAGTTCGGGATGCTCGTATTGAAAAAGCAGTTGCTGCAGAGGCGGGACAAAAAGCTGAATTACTGCGTGATACGAATGTTGCAGAGGCGGAACGCGATAAAGAAATGAAAGTAGCATCTTTTAAGAGAGATCAAGATACGGCAAAAGCGGAAGCAGATCAAGCGTATTCGATCCAAGAAGCACGTGCAAAACAAAGTGTGGTCGAAGAGCAGATGAAAGTAGAGCTTGTTCGTAAAGAGCGAGAAATTGATCTGGAAGCGAAAGAAATTTTACGCCGTGAAAAGCAGTACGATTCTGAAGTAAAGAAAAAAGCAGATGCAGATCGCTACGCAGTAGAGCAAGCAGCTGAAGCGGATAAAGCCAAAAAATTACGGGAAGCAGATGCGTTGCAATACCGGATTGAAGCTGAGGCAAAAGCGCTAGCTGAACAAAAGAAGTTAGACGGTTTAGCTATTGCGGAAGCTGAAAAAGCGAAAGGTATGGCAGAAGCGGAAGTTATTCGATCGATAGGATTAGCAGAAGCGGAAGCGAAAGAAAAGTTAGCAGAAGCATTTAGTAAATTCGGAGAAGCGGCTGTACTCGATATTGTCGTGAAAATGTTACCAGAACTAGCTGGTAAAATAGCAGAACCAATTCGTGCCATTGACAAACTAACAGTAGTAGACACTGGAAACGGTGATGGTGCTGCTCGAGTAAGTAACTACGTAACACAATTGATGGCAACTGCTCCAGAGATGTTAAAGGATGTTTCTGGTATTGATCTGAATAAGTTTATTCAAGGATTAACACAAAAACAGACGACACCGCCAGCTAAACGTGACTTACAGGTAACTAACAAGACTCGGAAAGAAGTACCGAAGGAGCAGCAACCCATCGATGTACCGGTTGTCGTGAAAGTAAAGGAAGATGATACAAACTAACGAGTCAAATAAAGAGTACTCCAGTAAACGCTGGAGGTGCTGCACCCGAAACAGACTAATCTTAGTCTGTTTCGGTTTTTTTAGTTGAGCTAAGTAATATGAAAGAGGGATTTATTTATCGTCGATTATATCGTCTATCAAGTTAATAAGAATTGTGTAAGTAACTGTTTTTTTTGAGTCTTTTCTAATCAACTTTAAAAGTATACTTAGTACAAAAATAACACCCAAAAATGGGACTGACACTAATAATGAGGGATAGATCCAAGATAAATCATCTTTTGTATTTACAACATTAGATGGATCCAACAGGTTAAGTATGATCGATGCAACCGCTATTACTAACGCTAATACTGTTAAACTATTAGGGATGTAATTAATACTTGAAAGCTTTCCTTGGTAATATATTTTTATATACTTTAGATTATCGGAGCCTATATCCTGATGTATCTCTGACAATCTGTTCTTAGCGTTTTCAATATTCTCCGGGAGTAAATTTTTATTTTTAGTTAAGCAATTTTCTATTTTTGTTACTAGATTGTGCAATGTTGCTAACCTCCTTTCTGTCTAGGATATTCGACATGAAAAAAGTAAATCCTTTCCTAATTGTCGAATGTTGAAAAGTATCGCATAAAAATGTTCAACTATTTATATACGATGTATATGAGGATGTAATAGTAAATGGTATAGTTGATAGCATCAGTTAAACAGGAGGGATTTATTATGGCTAATATCGTTCCAAAGCCGAGTAAAAAATATAAAACAAAACGTCCTACAAGGGATGAATTTGTATTAGAGGAACTAGGGGAAATGTTGCTTGAAGCAAAGAATGAAGAAACGAAAGTCGATTTAACAGTATGGAATGAGGATGAAAAAGTTACAGGTATCATTGTAAATATGGACTCCAGAACACAACGAGTACATGTATCTACCTATGATGGTGTTGTTAAAGTGCCGTTTTTGGATATTATGAAAGTTGATAATGCAGAATGAAATAAGAAAAAGCCCGTAAACCTTATAATGATATGCTCCCATCATAGTAGACAGTAGAAAAAACAAAAACTACTACTACTAATGATGGGAGTTTTTCTAATGTCTAAAAGAAGTTCTATTTCTGTGGAAGTAAAACTACACGTGGTACAGCG